>JBILRU010000063.1:0-12877 GCA_044372485.1 Crocinitomicaceae bacterium | reverse complement strand
CTTTAAAATGATTTAAAATGAAAAAAACATTGATTTTTGTAGCTTTTGCTTCTTTGTTGATGGTTTCTTGTGCAAAGGACTATTCATGTAAATGTGTGATTTCTGATTCAACATCAGGAACAAACAATACAGTAACAACTGTAATTAACGGTAAGAAAAAAGACGCGAAAGCGGCTTGTGAAGGACAAAATTTAATTTTAGGAACGGTATCTCAAACATGTACCATTCAATAATTTGAAATCAGAATCATCGAAAAGGGGGCTTTGCCCCCTTTTTTTTTAACTTCACCACATGAATTTCTTCGAAACAATATTCCTGGACTTAGGACTTTCCTGGACGACAGCAAAATTAATCCCTTATTTAATGATGGCCATCCTTGGCTTTATAATAGTGTATACTTTTCATAGTAAAATCCAACATCGCTTCAAAAAGTGGATAAGTATGTCCGTTCTATGTCTGTTACCTTTTGGGACTTACTTTGCTGTTTATCCAATTTATCAAGGCGACTTTGTGAATGTTCATTTTCAACCAAAACAATTGGAGAAATTTCCGTCGAAGCTAACATTGAATGTCGTTGTATTGCCAAGCTGTCCTTATTGTCATGAAACCATCACACTCATGAACTATTTAAAGGAAAATTATCCTAAACTGCAGATAAGATATGTAGTTGTGGCAGATTCAAAACTAACGATGCAAACTTTTCGATCGAAATTAAATCATCAGATTGACGTTCAACTCTCGAAAAAACCAAAAGATTGGATAATGATGGCTCAAGGAGGATTTCCTTGCATGATTTTAAGTAAGAACAATAAAATCATTTACGCGTGGGAAAACGGACACTTCGGTGTTCGTGCTATAGACGATATCTTGAGTCGCTTAAATTAGGCTTCCTCTGCTGGTGTCACTTTACGGTTCATCCAGAAAACTCCTATACATGCAAGAATCAATAAACTAGAACCAGCGAAAGATAGGTTACTTCCCGTTTGAAAAGCTTTTGGCTCGAACTTCCATTCAATTTGGTGTTTTCCATTTGGAATTTTAACCGCACGCAAAATATAGTTTGCTCGCATCGTTTCCACTTGTTTACCGTCCACATAACAATTCCATCCTTCGGGATAATAAATCTCACTGAATACAGCTAGTTGATCCGTTTTACTTTTGCTCAAATATGACAACTCTGTTGTCGCATATTTCGTTTGACGTATAGTTGCGTTTGAATCCGCTTTTATCCCGGATACAAGCGCCTTAAACTCCTGATGAACAATTGCTTTCTTCTTTGTATTGCAATTCGTAAGCTTCGTCATCTCTTCGTTCGCGTCTTTCGCCCAATCAATCGACTGAACAAACCAAGCAGGTCCATTTGCGTTTGTGTTGAGAATAGCTTTCGCACTTGGATTCACGACAATGTATTTTGTGTTCAACATATTCAATGCAGGATTCTTATCCGAAACCGACATTTCATCTATACTGATGGTATCAAAAATCTGCTGAGCCATTTCCTGTGTCATATTCATTTGACTCGCATACATGCGTAATTTGGCATTTTTCAAGGCACTCACTTCTTGATTAATTTGCTGCATTTCATTCATCACATGAAAATCAACCATTTCCTGGTATCGCTTTAACTTTGCGCCATGGTATCCTCCGATACTTTTATGAAAGAAACTCGTCGCAGTTTCGGCCATCGGATTGGAAAAGCTCAATACTCGGTAATCGGTGTTTAAATTCAATCCACCAAATTTTGCGTAAACAGCATTCATGTCTTGATCAAGTGCATCTTTGTAATATACATAATCGGCCATTTTTGAGAATATCGTCTGCTCATCCTTTGAATAAGACTTCTCCCTAGACAAAATACTCATATCAGCTGTACTCGGCACGTATGGCATTGATGCATCAGATGCAACCACATAACTGGATGTTTGATCACCAGGTAATTCATTGTTCAAATAGCGTTTGTTCACTGAAATATTGTCAATCATAACGATCAGCATCAAACCACCGATAACAATCGCTTTTGGCAAAATTGCACGCGAAACCAAAACAACGATTCCAGCTCCCAATAAAATCAATAGAATGGAACGTCCAATGTCAGATTTATATAAGTCAATTCGAACATCTTCGATGGCGTTTTTAATTCCGCTTAAATAGGTTAATTGACTTGGATCCTTTACGTTTTTTGTTTGATCAGCAAACATAGTCACTTCGTTTTTTGTCAAGAAATCTCCGGATAAAGATGGAGCAGCATACAAAAGAAGTGCAACGAAAACCAAGGAAGCACTTCCAATCAACCATGCTTTTTTCTGACCAATCAATCCTTCCTTACGGAATAATTTATCTAAAAACAGAACTGCCAAGGCTGGAATCATTACCTGTAAAAGCGTCATGATCATTTTTGAATCACGGAACTTATTATACATTGGGAATTTATTGATAAAGAAGTCATTGATTCCACCTGGATCATTGGAAGAAAGAAGTATTGCTAATAAACCAATTACCAAGAAAGGCCACTTCAATGAATCTTTCAAAAAGATTATTCCCATTAGGAAGAAAAACAACATCACTACACCAAAGTAGAAGGCTCCACCACTGAAGCTTTGTCCACCCCAATAACTTGGAAAAGCTGGTTTTGATTGATCCGTATTCAATAAGACATCTGCGTATTGGTAATAATCCGGATTGGCGTTGATCAATTCAACTGCTTTTTCGTTATTCCCGAGCAAATCCGTTTTTCCACCTTTTGCATTCGGAGCAACAAGTGAAAGCCATTCTCCTGCACCGAAATTATACTCCAAAATATAATTTTTATTCAATCCTTCTTTCGCCGACATTTTCGATGCTTGACCTTTTGGTTTGATTGTCAAATCGGAAGTTCCCCTTGTTGTATACTTGCTATACTCGAAAGTCGTCATTAAATTACTTGCAGAAGACATCAATGTAAGAATCGATACAACTGCCAACGCACCTATCGATTTGCCTAAATAAATCCATTCCTTTTTCAATGCCAATCGAATCACCTCAGAAACTGCCACTGCGACAAGTAAAAAGGAGAGATAATAGGTCATCTGTAAATGGTTAGCCGTTAAATTCAATCCGAAGAACAGTCCAAAAACGGCCGCGCCAAGTAGCCATTTCCCCCGAAAAGCAAGAATTAATCCGCCTAACGCAGGTGCCATGTAGGCAATTGCATTTACTTTGGACATGTGTCCAGCTCCTATGTACAGGACATTAATCGTCGAAAAACCAAACGCAATCGCTCCGATCATCCCCAACCATGGATTCACGCGCATGCAGAGTGTCAAAATATAAAAGCCCAACATACTGATAAACAATATTCCAACAGGTCTTGGTAAGCCAAGTTTGATTGCTTGATCAATATACGTCAACCAATTTGCATTGTGTTCAGTAGAAATCTGATAACTTGGCATTCCACCAAACATGGAGTTTGTCCATAAGGGCTTTACCCCATTCACGAATTCATGGTCCACTATTTCTTTCGACATTCCTTGAAATTGTCGAATATCACTTTGTTTTAAGCTATATCCATCAAACAAGGGCGAGAAATAAACACATGATAGAATAAGAAAAGCTACAATAGCAACAAGGTGAGGTAGAATGGATTTTAACTTTGGATTCATGATCAACTATTTTATTTTGTGAAAGTAGCGAATTCTCTTAAATGTTATGACTTTACATTAGCATATTTCTCGACATCGTTGGCGTCAATCTCTTGATCGCAAAGGATAACTAATCGTTCAATAATATTTCTTAACTCACGAATGTTGCCTGTCCAATCAAGTGTTTTTAATGTGTTTAGCGCCTCATTATTCAATGTCTTACAAGGTATTCCGTGATCTTGGCAAACCATTTGTAAAAAGTGATTAGCTAATAATGGGATGTCTGCTCTTCGATTGTTTAGAGAAGGAACGTGAATTAATATGACTGCTAAACGATGAAACAAATCCTCTCGGAATCTACCTTCAGCAATTTCTTTTCGCAAGTCCTTGTTCGTTGCCGCAACAATACGACAATCCACTTTCACATCTTTCTCTCCTCCAACACGTTGAATGACATTTTCCTGTAAAGCTCTCAGTACTTTCGCTTGAGCACTCAAGGACATATCCCCTATTTCATCTAAGAACAAGGTTCCACCTGATGCCAATTCGAATTTTCCTTTTTTATCCTTAATAGCAGAGGTAAAAGCGCCTTTTTCATGTCCAAATAGTTCACTTTCAATCAATTCTGATGGGATTGCAGCACAATTTACTTCGATGTAAGGCATTTTTGCGCGATTGGATAATTCATGTAGTGATCGAGCGACCAATTCCTTTCCCGTTCCATTTCCACCGGTTACGAGGACGCGTGCATCGGAAGGCGCTACTTTTTCAATCATTGCTTTAATGTCCAAAATCTCTGGTGTTTCACCAATGATTGCACTTCCCTTTATTTTTTTGACCGTCGTCTTTAGAATTTTAGTTTCTTGAACCAGATGATTTCGGTCCTTCACATTTCTCAAAATGACCAGGATACGATTTAAATCCAACGGTTTTTCAATGAAATCAAATGCACCAATTTTAATGGATTGAACTGCTGTCTCTAAGTTGCCATGTCCACTGATCATGACAATTGGCACCTCGTTTCCCTCCGATTGAACTTGTTCCAACAATTCCATTCCATCCACTAATGGCATTTTGATATCACAGAAAATGACATCCAACGAATTTGAACGAATCATTTCTAATCCTTCTTTTCCATTTTCAGCTTCTAACACTTGACAATTTTCGTACTCCAAAATTTCTTTTAATGCCCTGCGTATAGCGCGTTCATCGTCAACAATGAGAACTTTCATAGTTTATTATTTATTGTTCACCGTTCGCTCCAACATTGGAACAAACTTAAAGGTACCAAATTCTTCCTTCGTAAATGAGCTGTCGCTTTGCTTCATGATTTTAAGCATTTTCTGTTCCTTTCCTTCTCCAACTGGAATGACCATGACCCCATTTACTTTCAATTGCTTTAACAATTCCTGTGGGATTTCAGGTGCCCCACAAGTCACCAATATTTTATCAAAAGGCGCATTGAGCGGACTGCCTTTATACCCATCACCGAAAAATAGTTTTGGTGAATAATTCAGGTGGTGAATCACATGTTTGGATGACAATAACTCACTTTGACGTTCAATGGAAAATACTTTTGCACCCAACTCACATAAAATGGACGTTTGGAATCCTGAACCTGTGCCAATTTCTAGTACTTTATCTCCCTTTTGAATTTCCAATAATTCTGTTTGAAAGGCAACTGTGTATGGATGCGAAATTGTCTGTCCCGCTCCGATTTGGAAAGCCATATTCGAATAAGCCTGATCTTCAAATGCCGTATCTAGAAAGTAATGACGAGGAACAGCATCAAAGGCATCCAAAATGCGCTGATCTTTCACCCCCATGCTTGCAAGCTCGAGAATTAATTGCTTACGTTTCCCTTTGTGTTTAAATGAATCTTTTAAGTGTTGCATCCTTCCGTTTATAGTTGTATCCCAACCGGACAATGATCTGAACCATAAACATCTGTCAAAATGAAGGATTCTTTCACTTGTGGTAAAAAGGATTGGGTAACGAGGAAATAATCGATCCGCCAGCCAACATTTTTCTCCCGCGCTCCGGCTCTATAACTCCACCAAGAATAAGTGACTAAGTCTGGATTCAAGGAACGAAATGTGTCAACCATTCCATTTTGTACAAACTGATTCATTCCATCAATTTCTTCTTGCATATATCCAGCTGCCTTGTTGTAATTTTCTTTGGGACGAGCTAAGTCAATCGGTTGATGGGCCACGTTAAAGTCCCCGCAAACAACTACTGGTTTTATCGATTCTAATTTTTTCAAGTAAGAAAGGAAATCTGCATCCCAAGTTTGACGATAGCCCAATCTTAACAATTCACTTCCGGAATTCGGAACGTAAACGGAAACAACGAAATAAGATGAATACTCAGCGCAAACGACACGACCTTCTGTGTCATGTTCCTCCATACCAATGCCGAAAGTAACATTCAAAGGTTGAACTTTACTTAAAATTGCTGTACCTGAGTAACCTTTTCGTTCTGCTGAATTCGCAAAAACATGATATCCTTCCAAAGTGGCGCACGCATCTTGCACTTGTTCCGGTGTCGCTTTTGTTTCTTGTAAACAAATGACATCTGCATCCCCGCGTTGCATGTCTTGAATGAAATTTTTTCCGACAATTGCTCGGATTCCATTGACATTAAAGGAAATAATTTTCATGGGTCGTCTAATTAAAAATACATCGCAAAGCGAAGATTCAAATTTAATCAGAATTTAAGCTGGAAAAACAGAAATTGATAAGGTTCGAACGCTTTTTTTTCAGAATGGAAACAGCGAAATTCAGTTCCGATGTTCATCACATCAGTTAAAGCATATAAAATCCCCAAACTTTCAGATGCAAGTTGCTTTCGTGCGATTTGATTATTACTAGGATCGATGAAATATTCCATTCGACCATATAATCTGAATCTATCGGAGAACGAATATGCGAATTGACCATTTAACTGCCCCCAATTCCGTGAGAAATTGATGCCTTGCGTACCGACAAAAAAACAACTTTGAAACAACCATTTACGGTAAGCATATTGAATATTCCACTCACTAAAAACTCGCGTTTGAGGCTCCTTTGCTTGAATCGTTGTTTCTCGCCCCAAGTATGTTGACCAGTTAAACTTCCAACGATCGCGTTTGAACTCCAACAAGGAACCAAATGAGGGTGTGAAGTTCGCATAATCCATCTTTTGCCAACCGTTCATAGCAAATAAGGACAAACTCCAAGATGAATTGATGGTACGATTATATTTTAATCCACTGATGTAATAGGGAACATATTCTGGCGCCAAACTTCTGGAATAACTGATTTGATCAATGCTTTTTGGTGTTTCTTGCGTGTAAGGCGAACTGAATACTCCAGCGGCAATGCTTGATTTGTTAAATTTACGTTGAAAATATGCTTCGTAAATCCACCGTTTGTATTTCTTTTCAGCGGCATAATTTTGACTCATGTACGTCCCTAATGCAGGAGAAAGTGCATATTTCCATTTGGAATTCTCCCAGGTAAATTCCATGAGATTCAAGTTAATTTGAAATGAATTCAAATTCGATGACGACACCAAATAGGGAATCTTACCAATGGTATTAGATTTTCCCAAAACCGAATACCCATCGATTAATCCATGCAGTTGAAAGCGCAAGGAATCTTCGTGTGAAGCATGTCCAAATGTCGAGAAAAACAGTAAAATTATGAATAGGACTTTTTGCATGTTACTTTTGGATTAAATCACCCGTCGAATAACGCATCTTGTGGATTACCGATGGCTGGCCATAAAACCAAATGTCGCCGGTGCTCGAAAGTTCTGCTTTTAATTTCACCTGATTTGTCGTTAAATAAGAAATGCCATTAGATGCGTACATCACTGAAATAGAATCGCTCACAAGCATTTGACGTGTGTCGAATCGACCATATCCATCAATGTCCAACCGAAGAAAATCACATGTTCCACCCAATGAAATATTGGAGAATCCGTGTGGATTGACCACATTGATCGAATTCGCAATAACCGTCAGATCGAGATCTCCAGCTCCATCGTTCATCAACACGTCCAAGTGATTCGTTTGAATCGTGTCTTTACTCGTCAACAGTTCAGAGCCCCAATAAATCAACTTTGATAAGGCTGTAAAGTGAATTTTCAAAGTTAGATCGTCCTTTTTATAGCGCAAGAACGGACATTTATTTCGGTTCCAAATCTCCAGTTTTCCATCGACAATGGTCCAATCTATGAAATTCACCAAATTCTCTCCGGCGGTAACTTCCATAAAGGAAACTGTATCCTGAATTAATTCAATTTTCAATCGCTGGTGTATTTCTATTTGTTGAAAATCCGGCAAGGAAATTATTTTACTGATTGAACTCCCTGCCCCTTTAGAACAGGAACGATTCTCGGGCTTTTTACACGAGGTCACCTGAAAAAAGAAAATCAATATGAGTGCGACTTTTAACACCTTCATTTATCTCGTTTTTTAAAGTGATACGTGAGTCCAAATTCCAAATAATCTGCTTTCGCATAATGCGTTTTCAGACCGAAAAACGCACTCATGGACTTCGATACATAATAACGACAGCCCAAACGAATGTAAAGTGGTCCTTCCGCACGGTAACGATCTCGAACATAGACACCTAGTCCATACACGAAATTGAATCGATTTAATGGAAGCAAATAAGCTGCGGAGATTCCAACTTGAAGAATGTCCATCTGAGATTTTGCGACCATTGGCTCATAGTTCATAAGAGCTTGTTTTGAAATGACATCTACATTCACTTCAAATCCTGCTTTTGGAGTAAAATAATTGCGAAGAGAAATGGATCCAGCATAGACAGGATATTTCTTTCCACCTATCGGCATTGTTTCTTTACAAGAGAGCATTCCACTTACACTTGCTTGCCAATTCTTGTAAGTATAGCATGTTTCCTTTGGCTTTGGCTTGACTCTGTATATTTTATCTGGTAGTAAATGTTGGAACCCAATAGATACAAATGGTAAATTGATGCCCAGATTAGGAACTTTGAACGCACCATTGCTAAAATGCGTCATGTCCATAGCCACGGTAATTGCCGATTGCTTGAAAGCAAATGTCTGCTTTAGTGCAAAGCACATCATGGCATTAAATTGAGAACCTATCGCGACATTTTTCGGATTTAAAACGGCATCGTACGGTCGATTGGTGTATCCGATACCTGTCCCAAATTTCCAGTCCATGCGGTAGTTCTTATATTTTACTAATGGCATTTCGGCGAATCCATAGAGTCCGACATAACGTCCAAGAATATCATTGTTGCCAACCGAGCCCATGAATAGGGTTCCGCCGATAACAGGTTGACGATAATAGGAATGCCAATTTTGTTCTCCGTTTAGTTTCTTTATGTAGGAAACTTCCGTTGCGAATGCCACATGTTGAGCCAAATGAGCCATTCCGGCATGATGAGCTGCTAAGAATCCGACTTTCTCACGAATTTCAAATCCAGATTGAGCAAAATTAAAGTTGCTTATAAAGACACAAATGTAAAAAAGTAGGCCGCTTTTTTTCATAAACCAAAATTAATGAATTATTGGATGGCAGAATAACTTTAACTTTGCTTTATGGATTCTAGACTCGTAGCGTTTGAACGCTTATTAAACATCATGGATGACTTAAGGGAAAAATGTCCTTGGGATCAAAAGCAAACCTTTGAAACGTTAAGAAATTTAACGATTGAGGAAACCTATGAATTAACCGATGCCATTACAAAAAATGACATGAGCGAAATCAAAGGAGAAATTGGCGATTTGTTCTTACACCTTGTTTTCTATTGTAAATTAGGGGATGAGCAAGGTCAATTTGATGTGACAAGTGTTTTGAATGCCATTTGTGAAAAGTTAATCCATCGACATCCACACATTTACGGAGATGTAACCGTTTCCGGCGAAGAAGAAGTAAAAGCGAATTGGGAGAAATTGAAGCTCAAAGAAGGAAAGAAATCAGTTCTAGAAGGAGTTCCATCTTCATTACCAGCTTTGGTAAAAGCAACACGTATTCAGGAAAAAGCAAAAGGAATCGGTTTTGAATGGGAACACCGTCAAGATGTTTGGAAAAAAGTCGAAGAAGAAATGCAGGAACTTCAGGTCGAAGTGGAAGCAAACTCCGAACATGTGGAAGAAGAATTTGGTGATGTCCTGTTTTCGTTGGTCAATTATGCACGATTTATCGGGATTTCGCCTGAAAGTGCCCTAGCACAGACAAATCAGAAGTTCATTAAACGTTTTCAATTGATGGAGGATCTAATCAAAGAAAAGGAAATCGACATTCGAAACATAACCTTGAATGAATTAGATGTTTTTTGGGATGAAGCAAAACTTAAATTAAAAAAATCATGACTCAATTAGAATTTCAACTTTTAGAGACAGTTATCTTAGTTGCATTGTCACTGTTAATTAAGATTTTAGCAACAAAATCGGTTAATCGATTCCTGGCGCATTTCGACTTCGACTTGAAACGAAAACGAATTACCGTGCGCATCATCAATTTGTTCTTGTGGATTTTCATTGCGATTGTCCTTGCTGGAATTTGGAACATCAATAAAGAAGGACTCGTTGTGTTCATTACGTCGATCATCACAGTAATGGGTGTGGCATTTTTTGCTCAGTGGTCTATTTTATCGAATATCACGGCAAGTTTGATTCTATTCTTTAATCACCCGATGAAAATCGGTGAAACGATACACATTTTAGATAAAGAATATGACATTGAAGGTGAATTGGTGGACATCAGTTTCTTTTTTATGTACATCAAAACAAAGGAAAATCACTTGGTGACAATTCCCACCTCTGTTGTCTTGGCTAAAACAATTGTACGCAAATAATTAGAGACGAATGGATAACTCAAGTTGTCCACCTAAACCAAGTTCCACAATTTTTTTCAAAGTCGAAAAACGCACTTCTTTCATGTCGTTTTCTAATTTTGAAATGTAAGATTTCGTAGTACCTGCTTTTGTGGCTAATTGCTCTTGAGTCATCCCTTTCTCTAACCTTGCACTTTGAATCATAGCTCCCAAACGAAATTCTTGGTATCCTTTTTCCAGGACATCGCGAGCTTCTGAACCTTTAGGACCATAGTGCTTGTCTTTGAACTGATCTAATGTCAGTAACTTACTTGTTGTTTTCATATTCCTTTTTTAATTGAATGGCACGTTTGACTTCTTTTCGTGGAAGTTTCTGAGTTTTTTTTGAAATGCGTTGATGAGTACCACCAATTTTCCTTCATCGAAAAAACAAAAAATGCGAAAAATATCACTTCCGTTTTGAATGCGTATTTCGTATAGACCGTCTGTTCCGTGAATATGCTTCAGGTATTGTGCTGGAATCACGGGCAACTCTTGTAACAACTCGAGGGTCCAAATGATTTTCTCCTTTACTTTAGGCTTCTGCTGAACAAAAAAATCTTCAAAATACGATTCAAAAAAGAGGATGTCTCTTAACTTCTCTCCCACCTTCTCCATACAAAAATACAATTAGTTTCACTTTAGTACAACTTTTTAGGTATTTTTTTTACATTTTCATTTTTTTAGGACCAAAATGAATAACGCAGAAATGGGAATTTATTGTGTAATGACCTTATTAGGCTGGGAAACAGAGAAAATATTTTTCCACTGGTTGAGCCAATGCAGAAATATTCAAATTGTCAGAAGCTTTGGTTAAATCGATAATATCACCATTCTTCATTAACAGATTAATGTTTTGCTTATCTTGATTGTACGCTTTATTTGTGAGTACATCTGAATACACAAAATAGTCAACTTCTTCTTTCGTCAATTGATACGCATCTTGTACACGTTTACGTTCAGCTGCGATTCTTTCTTCACTGAAAGGTTCCTTCGAAATGACGATTTTGAACAATTTTCGATTCACCAAACGTTGGGATAATTGCGATAAAATGTTATCCGGATGACTTTGCCATACTTTAATTGCAGACCATATGTCGTAATCGTCTAATTGAGCAAAATTTTGAAGCACCTCTTTTCGTTGATGAAAGTCATTTTCCGTAATGTCTTGTTTCATGAAAAAGGACAAGGCCGGACTAGCAAAAACGCTTTCTCCGCGTTTCGCTAAAAATTTTGCGCGACGCAAGGCATGAATCAGCATAAACTCTGCGGCAACAACTGTTTTGTGAAGGTAAACTTGCCAATACATCAAACGTCTCGCTACAATGAATTTTTCAATCGAATAAATTCCTTTTTCTTCAAGAACCAATTGTCCATCGCGGACATTCAACATTTCAATCAATCGTTCAGAGCCTATAATTCCTTCACTAACTCCTGAATAAAAACTATCGCGGTTCAAATAATCTAGTCGGTCCATATCGAGTTGACTGGAAACCAATTGATGTAAAAATGGTTTAGGGTATTTGTTTTGGAAAATGAGCAAAGCCTTATCAAGCTGACCATCAAATTCCTTAGACAATTCTTCGATAAAAAAAGAGGAAATCTCTTCATGACTCACACCGCAAACGATATCGTATTCCAAGGCATGACTAAATGGACCATGTCCAATATCGTGCAGTAAAATCGCCAAACAAACAGCGCGTTCTTCTTCTACTGTAATTTCGTGTCCTTTTCTTCGAATGGTTGCTACCGCCTCGCTCATGAGATGCATTGCTCCCAGAACATGATGAAAACGTGTGTGATTTGCTCCCGGATAGACAAGGTGACTTAATCCCAATTGCATGATACGACGAAGTCGCTGCATATGAGGATGTTCCAAAATATCGAAAATTATTTCGTCCGGAATTGTAATAAAACCATAGACTGGATCGTTAATAATTTTCTTCTTGTTGTTTCGATGTTGATTCGGTTGCAATTGAGTACCTTTAATTAAATTCATTCAAAACTATTAAAAATAAGGCATATGCAGGGTAAAATTCTTTGGGCGGACGATGAAATTGAATTATTGAAACCACACATTCTGTTTCTGGAAGCAAAAGGATACAGTGTCGACCCCGTAACCAACGGACAAGATGCCATCGAAAAAGCACTCCTACATTCCTATGATATTATTTTCTTGGATGAAAATATGCCTGGATTAACAGGACTTGAAACCTTATTTCAAATCAAAGAGCAAAAACCTCTTGTTCCCATCGTGATGATTACGAAAAGTGAAGAGGAACATATTATGGAAGAAGCCATTGGGAGTAAGATTGCTGATTACCTCATCAAACCGGTCAACCCAAATCAAATTCTTTTAAGTATTAAAAAGAATTTAGATGTGTCAAAATTGGTCAGTCAAAA
>JBILRU010000061.1:0-12937 GCA_044372485.1 Crocinitomicaceae bacterium | reverse complement strand
CAATGGAACTCCTGTTTTTTCATCAATGGAATGGTGTACTTTTTCTCCAGCATCCACGTCACCTCTGAATCCATGCTCTGGTGAAAATACTTTAACAACATTTAGTTTAAGGGATAGAAGTGTATCCACCAAATGGATACCTTGTACGACCGATGTTTGATTTCCTACAACTGCGATGCGTTTTCCAGCTAAGGAATCTACAAATAAGTGCAAACGATCGATTCCAAGTAAGGGTTTTTTTACTTCTTGACGTTCCATTGGAAACAAGGTTCTTACCACTTTCACTGAATCGTCAATAACGACTGTTCCAACTAATGCAGCATGTTCTCCCTTGACATTTTGTACACAGCCGAAAAGTAAAAACACGAAAATTGTTTTCAAGCACAGAAGCTTTGTGTATTTTTGAATCTTAAATAAAAGCACTTTGTCCTTCGAAATTTTCATATCACGTCGTCTCATTCAAAATAAGCTACAAGGTATTAAAGTTTCTAAACCTATTGTACGCATATCTATTTTAAGTATTGCACTAGCTATTGTTGTTAACGTGGTAACAGTTGCAATCGTTACAGGTTTCCAACATGAAGTGCGCAACAAAATTACGGGTTTTAATGCTCCACTTTTCATTTCAAAGAAAGGAACCAAGCAGATTTATGAGGGAGATGCTGTTTTCAAGGACCAAAAAGCACTCACTGAACTTTCAGGGATTAACGGATTGAAGGGTATTTCTCCAGTTGTGTTTAAGCCAGCTATGCTGCAATCCACGCGTTTTTCGGATACCATTCATTTATCGAACGGAAAAGATTCCCTCATCAACAGACAAGATATTCTCGGTGTGGTCATGAAAGGTGTGGTTGAAGAATACGATTGGACATTCATTAGACAGCATTTAGTTTCAGGACGTATTTTGAATTTTCAATCGAAACAGGAAGAACTAGTTTTGTCTAAACGCATGGCAGATCAACTGAATTATTCGTTGAACGATACTATTTCCGTGTATTATGTCAAAAATCAACCGGTTCTTCGAAAGTATAAGGTTGTTGGAATTTATCAAACTGGATTAGAAGAATACGATCAAAAGTTGGTGTTTTGTCGTTTGCCTGAAGTGCAAAAAATGAATGATTTCGGGATTAAAACGAAAATCGTCATTGACGACAAATTGAGCAATGGGAAAATTGTCCTGAAAGCAGGCGTCGAGGGAAAGGCAACTAACTTACTTTATGATTGGGGCGCAGGACCAGATATCTACGGTGGATTCTACTTGCCTTATTTGTCCGACACTAATTTTCGTTTGATTGTCTACCAATCGGATCCCTTAAAAGGAACACAAACGCCTATAGATACTAGTTACATACAGATCAATTGTTCTCAAGAATTCGTCACTTCATCGTCACTCCTTCAGGACGAAAACGGGCAATTGATCAAGGAATCTATCGGAATCAATTCGTATCAAATGACATCAAACCTTGCTTCGGTTCAAGTGACAGAAACGGAAGGACTTGGTACAGGGAGAAATTTTGTTTCGGGATTTGAAGTGCAAATCGCCGATTGGAATGATTTAAAGCAAGTGGAGGATGGTATTCGTTCTGTCATCGAAATGCGTCCAAATGAAAACAATGAACTCATGCAGGTCAGTAGTATTTTGGATACGGAACGAGATCTTTTTGCTTGGTTAAGTTTCTTGGATTACAACGTGTACATCATCATCTTTTTAATGTTGCTCATCGGAGTGATCAATGTTGGTTCAGCCATGCTGGTACTCATCGTAGTGCGAACGAACCTGATCGGGATGTTGAAAGCCATGGGTGCACGCGATTGGTCCATCCGAAAACTCTTTTTATATCAAGCAGCACATTTAATTGGACGTGGATTGCTTTTTGGGAATAGCGTTGCATTTTTACTCTGTTTTATTCAAGTGAAGTTTGCTATTTTGAAATTAGATCCTTTGGTGTATTACTTGGATAAAGTTCCCATGGAAATGAATCCAATGTCCTGGTTTTTGGTCAACCTAGTGACCTTTGTCGTTTGCATGATTTCGTTGATTGTTCCAAGTTACGTGGTGACGAAAATTAGTCCTACTAAAGCCATTCGATTCAATTAAGTCATGAACTTTCAACAATTTGAAGAGGTAAGTATTCTGAATGAGTCTGGATTATTCCGTGTTCTCCGTGCAGAAGGAACTTTTCTTTGCTTGGAGGATGAACATGGATTTGAACGAAAAGTATCCCTGGAATTTGTTGTTCGTCGTAAGGAAATCCTTGTAAATAAAGTTCCAATCAAGGATCATGTGTACTCAAGTGTTTCAAAGAAATCAAACAGAAACGAACAAATGCCTTCCATCGATTTACATCACCATGAATTGAACTTGGATGAGAGATTTCTGAGTAAACATGATATTTTAGTTGCTCAAACGGATGCCTTTAAACGATATTGTAATCAAATGATTCAAACGAAAGTGAAGCGATTTCGCGTCGTTCATGGAATAGGGGAGGGAAGATTGAAAACGGAATTACGTTTGCTCGTTCAAGGCAAAGATGGACTTTCGATGCACGATGATCAAGTGACAAGGGGAAAAGTTGGTGCTTCGCTGATTGAAATCCAAACGTCTATTGCACGTCCCTTTTAATGTTGGGGCACGTAACCTGGTTTTCCTTTCGCAATATCAAAAATCCAAGTGTAATAGCCAATAAAGTGACTATTAAAGAATCCCATGTGTTTCGCTTGTGCTTTCGGGAAGGAAACGCGATGGTTTGCCGATAGTCCTTTCACCAAGGACTGTGGCGCAACACCATCTTGCTGACAAGGAGCATGTTTTGATTTTCCATTTCGAAAGGTTCCGTATTGCCAAACGTTTTTCCATTCGTTGGGTGCAAATGTTTTTCCACGTGGATTTTCTGGTGCAATAATGTAGCAATCACCTAAATTTACTTTTCCTTTTAAAACGGCACTCATTCCCATGGCATAGGCATGTCCCATGCTATGTGAAACAAGGTAAATGGTATCGTTTTTCGAGTAATTCGGAGCTTCGTTTAACACTTGAAGTAAGTTTTTACCCGCAATTTTTCCGCTCTGAAAACGCAGGTTGAATCCGTCGTAATTTGGACTCGTTGCGAGTAACTTCATTGTGGAGACAAGTTGATTGGACGGAAGTTTCGTTCGGTAACATTGGTGCTTTTTACTTTGACATAGTGGTGGGTAAATTGAGGCGGTACCAGCAAAATGAATCACGGATCCGTGATTTGATGTGGATACGGAATGGTGTCCGTCAGCGTACCAAATTTCATCCGCTTGAATGCGCTGCTGAAAAAGCTGGTTGAATTGCTTCCACGGTTCCCAATAGGAATAGCGGTCCATGGAAAATAATTGGTTTTTTGAATCTGGAAACTCTGCGCCTTTTTTCTGAAAGCTAGCGAGGAAGTCAGACATCGATTGATTCGTAGAAACCGGACGGTAACCATTAACAAAAACCAAAATCCGTTTCGCTGGATCTGGCAGCAAAAGTTTCTTTGTCAACTCAAATCCCATGTGATTGTAGACTTTTTCTTTCGTGATTTGATTATTGGCATCATGGAAGCGAAAGACTACATAATGACTGCTCGTCGTTTTTCGATACGGAATAGTTCTTAATTCTAAGATGTTGCGCGAATGCAGAAAACGTGCGTGATTGGTCGAGTCCACATCGAAGTAAATAACGCGGTCCTCATGTTGAGCATACCAACTTTCATTGATTTGACGAAAAACTTGACTTTTTGTAAAAACCGCTTCTTGAACTTGGAATTGAGTGTTATCCTCAAGTTCGTGCTGAAGTTTGGATTGACTTTTCCCATGGAAACTCGTGATTTCATGAAAGCGCATGTGGTAGTTTGTATAATAGAATTCAGTGGCGTAAAAGGCGAAGATGTTCGAGGAAATGGCCAATGCCCATATAAGTAGTTTTGCAAAACGAAAAGACAAACGCTTGAAAAAACGCGTATCCAACATGCGTTGATTGATGCTGCGAAAGGTGAAAAACTGCAGGATTAGCGTCAGTAAAACAGCGAGTAGGTGCACAAGACAAATGTGGTAACCGAGTACATGAAATCGCGGTTTGAAAAAGGGATTGCTGACGTCCAAGTACACGTAAAAGTGGTTCTGTTTGAATGGATGCGTGAATTGTTCCATCGGATTTTCCGGATTGACTTCAAAGGTTCCATCTGGATCTTCCTTCCAAAAATAATAGGCTACGCGTCCGTTAGATGTTTGAATGTTCTCATAATCGTCACTGAAACGAAAAGGAATGGAGTTACCTTTTATTTCATTCAATTGGCTTTTACTTAATTGACCGTCACTCTCAGTAGAATCAAGTAGGTTTGGTGAAACACCAAATTGAATGAGTAATGTTTTTTGAACACTTTCTAATGAAATGACCCCATCTGTTACGCCGATAAAACCAACGGATTTGTGCGAAATCGCAAAGAATTGTTGGGTGTCCGCAGGAACGCAATAAAGGTACAGTTGCTGTGCGTCAATCGGAAATCCATTCGGAAAATCGAGGTCCCGCCATTCTTTTTGTTGGCGCGTGAATTGGTTTGTGCCAATCGAAGGAAATTCCCATTTACGGTATTCCTCTTCGTGTTTTTTACGTGTTTGAAATTGAATATCTAGTTCGATTCCTGCTTTTCGGAAAGTTGATTGAACGGAACGAAGATCAAGTGACTTCTGTTGATCCCTTAAAACGATATTTAATTGAAAAGCAGCTGTTTGAACAGCAACTTGGGCGTTGCCATAGAAAGAAGCACCTAGAGATAAGATTACCAATAAAAAGCAGGTAACCTGTTTCATAACTTTGACTTACAGGTGTAAGAAGTTCTTTTTTGCCAACAGTTCATCTTCAGATTCACGGTAGTCTGGATCATCAACGCAACAATCAACCGGACAAACAGCTGCACACTGCGGTTCGTCATGAAAACCAACGCATTCTGTACATTTGTCATGTGAGATGTAGTAAACGTCCATATTCACAGGTTCAAACTGGTGATCTGCTGAAACTTCTTCTCCATCCAAAGTAGTGATCATTCCCTTTAATGACGTGCCATCAGCATATTTCCATTCTGCGCCACCTTCGTAAATTGCATTGTTTGGACATTCAGGTTCGCAAGCCCCGCAATTGATACATTCGTCTGTGATAATGATTGCCATAAAATCAAAAATTTGTACAAAGATAATAAGCCTAGTTGGATTGTTAAGTTTGATGAGGTAAAAAAAGAGAAGTTATGTACTTTTGTACCGTGGAAAAGTCAAGAATAATCAATGCTTTTGTTGTCCTCGGGACAATTTTAAAGGAACTCAGTGAAAATAAAGAGTATTCTCTTGCAGTTTCTATGTTGACCGAGCAAGAATATGCCGAAGTCAATGAGGTGATTCAACGTGAGTTTCACTATAATGGTTGGTTTACGGAGGATTCTATTCGTCAAGCTTTTGCTGAAATAGCAATCTGGCTGACGACAGAAAAACTGAATGAATGGACCAGTCGTTACACTGAAAACAATGACAAGAAGAATGTTGCTGTCATCATGGCGGGAAACATTCCCTTGGTTGGATTTCATGATTTCTTATGCGTCTTATTATCCGGACATCAAGTCATTTGCAAACAAAGTTCGGAGGATGCACGTCTTCTACCTGCGCTCGTAAAGCTATTGCTCTTATTTGAACCTGATTTGGAGAAGCGCATTCGTTTTTCTGACCGCAAATTAGTGGATTACGATGCAGTTATTGCCACTGGAAGTAACAACAGCATGCTGCATTTTGAACAGTATTTTTCCCATGTCCCACATTTGTTTCGTGGACATCGAACTTCTGTCGCGGTGTTGACTGGCAACGAATCTAAGGAGGAATTGCGTGCACTCGGCGTAGATTGCCTGACCTATTTTGGACGTGGTTGTCGGAATGTGCCTCAATCGCTTTTTTGAAGCAATCGTAGATTTATCCGAAGTGGTTAACAACAAAAAATACGGCAATAATTACGATTACAATAAAGCGGTTCATTTAATGAGTTTAAGTAAGTTCTTGGATAACAACTTCTTGCTGATGAAGGAATCTGATCAATTGTTTTCGCCATTGTCAATGCTTCATTACCAATATTACAAGAGTTCAGAAGAAATAACGGTCTTTTTAGATGTACATCGTTCGCAGATTCAGTGTATAGTTGGGCAGGACTTTATTCCATTCGGACAAGCACAGTGTCCGTCATTAATGGATTATCCCGATGGAATGGACACCATGCAGTTTTTAGCAACTTGCTAATATTATCTAAAGAGGGATTCAATCCCTTTCCGTATCTTTGCACATGTCTTTTCTAGAAAAAATAATGATCAAATACAAAACACCACAGGAGATTGAAATCATGCGTGAAGCTGCGCAAATCGTAAGTCGAACACTTGGATTGGTTGCGAAACACATGAAGCCGGGTGTTACTCCGAAGTTTTTAGATAAGTTGGCTGAGGACTATATTCGTTCTCAAAACGCTATTCCTGGATTCCTCGGTTTGTATGGTTGTCCAAGTACTTTGTTGATTTCTGTGAACGAGCAAGTCGTGCACGGACTTCCAACAGATCGTCCATTTCAGGATGGAGACATCGTTTCTGTAGATTGTGGTTCCGTATATAAAGGATATTATGGTGATCACGCCTATACCTTTGAAATTGGAGATGTGAAACCAGAAGTGAAAAAATTACTCGAAGTAACGAAAGAGTGCTTGTATCTTGGAATTGCCCAAGCAACCATCGCTAACCGTCTCGAAGATATCGGTTGGGCCATTCAACAGCATGCAGAAAAACACGGTTACGGTGTAGTGCGTGATTTAGTTGGACATGGTTTGGGAAAGGAATTGCACGAAGAACCACAAGTTCCAAATTACGGTCGACGTGGACGCGGGAAGAAAATCCAAAACGGATTAACGATTGCCATCGAACCGATGATCAACATGGGAACCGAAAAAGTGAAAACACTTGATGATCAATGGACGATTGTCACTGCCGACGGTCAACCAAGTGCGCATTTCGAACACGATATCGCCGTAGTTGACGGTGAACCAGTGATTCTTTCCACGTTTGATTTCATTTACGAAGCTCTTGGAAAATAAACTACAATTAGAACGAGTTTGGGTGCAACGAAGCATTGCAGTCGTTTTGTTGTTTATGTTTTGGAATGGATTCACGGATATTTTCTGGCTGGCTCCATCGATTTTATTTGATCCATTGCTGCTCGTTTTATGGTTGATTTTTACCTTTCTTCATCAAAAAGAAATAAAGAATCTTTCATTTATTTGGTTTCTCGGTCTAGCGGTTTTATTGAATAATCTGCTTCATTTTAGTCATTTTTCTGACTTGTTAAATCGAAGTGTGATTCTGCAAAGCGAAAACCATTCCCAGCTTATTCAATTGACTGGATTTCTATCAAATTTATTAACATCCATTGGGTGGGGAATTGTCTTATGGAGATTGATCTTAAACAACCCACATCGAAACTATTGGCTGCTACTTTTTGTGTTATTTTCTATACCTGTATTGTTTTTTTGGACATCAGCAGTGTTGTTTTTTAATGGACTTTTCCTCGCGATTTTCATTCTACGGACCAAGGAACGAAAACCATTCCACTGGTTTTTGATTATTCAGTTTGTTTCAGTGAGTTTGGCTGTTTTTCAAATGTTCTCGTGGATGATTTCTTTTTCTCCCGGCGGAAAATACTAAGCAAAAAAAAAGAACGCAATTGCTTGCGTTCTTTCCAATATGCTATTTCATAAGTCTTATAAGTGAATCACTTCGCCGTAAGCTGCAGCAGCAGCTTCCATGATTGCTTCAGACATCGTTGGATGTGGGTGAACTGTTTTGATCAATTCCTCGCCTGTCGTTTCAAGTTTGCGCACAGCTACTAATTCAGCGACCATTTCGGTTACATTCGCTCCGATCATGTGTCCACCAAGTAATTCTCCGTATTTCGCATCGAAAATCAATTTCACAAATCCATCTTTCGCTCCAGCAGCACTTGCCTTACCTGAAGCAGAGAATGGGAATTTACCAACTTTGATATCATATCCAGCTTCCTTCGCTGCTTTTTCGGTCATACCAACAGAGGCAATTTCCGGAGAACAATACGTACATCCTGGGATGTTTCCGTAGTTCAATGGCTCTGGATGATGTCCAGCAATTTTCTCTACACAAATGATTCCTTCCGCTGAAGCAACGTGTGCTAATGCTGGTCCTGGAACAACATCGCCAATCGCGTAGTATCCTGGGATATTTGTTTGATAGTAATCATTAACAAGGATACGTCCTTTATCTACAACGATTCCAACTTCTTCTAATCCGATGTTTTCAATGTTTGCAACAATTCCAGCAGCGGAAAGAACGATGTCACATTCGATTTTCTCTTCGCCTTTTGCTGTTTTCACCGTTACAACACATCCTTTTCCAGAAGTGTCAACAGATTCAACAGAAGCATTTGTCATAATGTTGACACCTGCTTTCTTGAAGGATTTCTCCAATTGTTTAGAAACGTCTTCGTCCTCCACTGGAACAATGTTTGGAAGGTATTCGACAACAGTAACTTCTGTTCCAAGCGCATTATAGAAATAAGCGAACTCAATTCCGATGGCACCTGAACCAACCACAACTAATTTTTTCGGTTGCGTAGGCAAAGTCATTGCCTGACGGTATCCAATAATTTTCTCGCCATCTTGTGGTAAGTTTGGCAGGACGCGTGAGCGAGCTCCAGTAGCAATGATCAGTGCTTTGCTTGCAGTATAATCGGTCGTTTCGCCGGCTTCAGTTGTAACCGCAACAGTTTTACCTGCTTTGATTACTCCGTTGCCTTTGAGTACGTCAATTTTGTTCTTTTTCATTAAAAATTGAATCCCGTTACTCATTCCATGAGCAACATCGCGACTTCTTTTGATCATCGCACCGAAATCAGCAGTCGCTTCTTTTACGTTAATTCCATAATCACTTGCATGAGTAAGGTATTCAAAAACATTGGCAGATTTCAAAAGAGCTTTGGTTGGAATACAACCCCAATTTAAACAGATTCCACCGAGTTCTTCGCGCTCTACAATGGCAGTTTTAAGTCCTAATTGAGAGGCGCGAATAGCGGTAACATATCCACCTGGGCCACTTCCCACAACAATGATGTCGTAATTCATATGATTCGTTTTTAGGATACAAATTTACGTTTTTTCATGAAAAACACAAGTTGGAAATCAGCTAGAAATCGATGGATTGACGTTTGACTCACTTTATTGATCTTCTTTTTCGCAGTTCATCCATGTGGGAAGGTTTAAATTCTCTGTAAAATGTTAAAAAAACGTTGGTAAACACTGAAAAATCCGAACTGAGTTCCTTTTTAAATATGTACTTTTGTTTCAGAAAATTCAAAGAATGGAAAGTACCCTGCAAAAAGAAGCGACGCTTGAACAAGCAATTGATTTAGGACTACGTGCGGATGAGTTTGAACAGATCAAAGGAATCCTCGGTCGAACACCGAATTTTACAGAAACAGCCGTTTATTCCGTAATGTGGAGTGAGCACTGTTCATACAAAAATTCAATCCTTTGGTTGAAAACACTTCCGAAAGATGGGCCACACATGTTGGTGAAAGCAGGAGAGGAAAATGCTGGATTGGTTGATATCGGTGATGGATTAGGATGTGTGTTCAAAATTGAATCACACAATCACCCAAGTGCGTTGGAGCCTTATCAAGGTGCGGCGACTGGAGTTGGTGGAATCAACCGCGATATTTTCACCATGGGCGCTCGTCCAATTGCACAATTAAATTCTTTGCGTTTCGGAAACATAGAAGAAGCACGAACCAAATGGTTAGTGAAAGGTGTAGTGAAAGGAATTGGCGACTATGGAAATGCTTTTGGTATTCCAATCGTTGGCGGTGAAGTGTTCTTTGATGAATCGTACAACACGAATCCATTAGTGAACGCATTCTCTGCAGGAATCATCGACACGAAAAAAATTATATCTGCTACGGCGAAAGGACCAGGGAATCCAGTGTTTATAGTTGGATCAGCCACTGGAAAAGATGGAATTGCAGGAGCGGCTTTCGCTTCTAAAGATATTACAGAGGACTCCGCATCGGATTTACCATCAGTACAAGTTGGAGATCCATTTATGGAGAAATTATTGTTGGAAGCAACAATGGAATTGTCCGAAACGGATGCGATCGTAGGAATGCAAGATATGGGTGCGGCAGGAATTACCTGTTCAACCTGTGAAATGAGTGCTGCTGGAAATGTCGGAATGGAAATTTACTTAGACAAAGTTCCAACGCGTCAAGACCACATGTTGCCTTACGAGATATTACTTTCTGAATCACAAGAACGTATGTTAGTAGTCGTTCAAAAAGGAAAAGAGTCAGTGGTAAAGCGCATTTTTGACAAGTGGGACTTACACGCAGAGGAAATCGGACACGTAACTGATACGGGTCGCGTTCGCTACTATATGGATGGAGAAATGGTCGGAGATGTTCCTGCTGAATCTTTGGTTCTTGGTGGTGGAGCGCCTCAAAACGTTCGTGAATACTCCGAACCTGCTTATTATCAAGAATACAAGAAATTTAATATTAGTCAAGTTCCACTACCGGAAAACTTGAAAGAAGTGGGATACGCTTTATTGCAATTGCCAAATATCGCTTCTAAAAAATGGGTATACGAACAGTACGACTCGATGGTCGGGACGCGCACAATGACAACGAATCGTCCTTCGGATGCAGGTGTTGTAAATATCAAAGGAACAAACAAAGCATTGGCAATGACAGTGGATTGTAATTCACGTTATGTAAATGCAGATCCGGAAGTTGGAACGATGATCGCGGTTTCTGAAGCGGCTCGTAACATCGTTTGTGCTGGTGGAGTCCCTAGTGCGATTACGAACTGCTTAAACTTCGGGAATCCATATAATCCAGAATCCTACTGGCAATTTGTCGGAGCAATCAAAGGAATGTCTGCGGCTTGTTTGAAATTTGAAACGCCGGTAACAGGTGGAAACGTTTCGTTCTACAACCAAACATCGATGAATGGGGTAGAGGTACCTGTATTTCCAACGCCAACGATTGGAATGATTGGATTGCTTGAAGATAAAGAGAAGGTGATGACCTTGGACTTCAAGCAAAAAGGTGACTTGATTTTCTTGGTGGGTGAATACAAAGAAGATATCGGATCTTCTGAATATTTAGCAACTTACCATGGGATAAAAGCATCCCCAGTTCCGTATTTTGATTTAGAAGAAGAATTTAACATGCAACATGCGGTTAAAGGATTGATTGAACATAATTTAGTAAACGCCGTACACGATGTTTCTGATGGTGGATTATTCATTAGCTTAGTGGAAATGTCGATGCCACGTGAACTTGGATTCGATATTGTCACTGATTCTGAAATTCGCGAAGATGCATTTTTATTTGGTGAAGGACAAGGACGTGTGTTAGTATCGGTAACGGAAGAACAAGAGGAGTTATTCCTCGAGCATACGGTGAACTGTGGTGTGAACATCACCTTACTCGGACACGTAACCAAAGGGAAAATGCAAATCGATGAGGAGCATTTTGGATTTATAACAGAAGCGAAGCATCTTTTTGATACGGCGCTAGGTAAACATTTTGAAAATTGAAAATAGAAAACATGGAATACAACACCACTAGAGGGAAGTTGATATTGCCAGAATATGGTCGTAATGTGCAGAATATGATTGCACATGCAATGGAAATTGCAGATCGAACAGAAAGGAATCGTGCGGCACAGGCAATTATCGAAGTGATGGGACAATTGAATCCACATTTAAGAGATGTCGATGATTACCGTCATAAATTATGGACGCACTTATTCGTGATGTCTGATTTTAAATTAGAGGTTGATTCTCCTTACGAAATACCGAAACAAGAAGTGCTCAACGAGAAGCCAGATCGACTTGTGTATCCGAAAAGTTCTATTCGTTATGGACATTACGGAAAATACACACAAACGATTTTAGAGGATGCGAAAAACACGGAGGATTCAGCTGAAAAGGAGTATTTAAAAACTTCTATGGCGAACTTCATGAAGAAACAATACTTGTCCCACAATAACGATGCAGTGGAAAACAGTGTCATTGCAGAACATTTGAAGGAATTGTCGAAAGGTGAGTTAATTCTTGAAAATCCAGATGAATTGGTAAACACAAACACCTTGCTTCGAACCTTAGGACTAGGTGCGAACAATAAGAAATTTGTTAAAACAAACAATTTCAAACAAAAACAAAAAAAGAAATTCCAAAAAAAGCAATAAACGATGGCTTCATTTGAAATATATGGTGGCAAACCACTAAAAGGCGAATTGATTCCGCAAGGAGCAAAAAACGAAGCGTTGCAAGTACTTTGTGCGCCTTTGTTAACAGAAGAAAAAGTCACTATTTCGAACATCCCGGACATTGTTGATGTCAACAAACTCATTGCGTTGTTGCAAACAATGGGCGTGAAAGTGGAAAAAGTGGAGAAGGGAACCTATATTTTTCAAGCGAAGGACATCGATTTAAAGTACTTGGAATCAGAAGATTTCAAAAAAAGAGCTTCCTCGTTACGTGGATCCATTATGATTGTTGGTCCTTTATTGGCGCGTTATGGTGTTGGATTTATTCCAAAGCCAGGTGGAGATAAAATCGGACGTCGTCGCTTGGATACGCACTTTGAAGGATTTGCCTTACTTGGAGCGAAGTTTAACTACGATGCTGGCGAACACTTTTATTCTGTAGAAGCTAAGAACTTGAAAGGTGCATACATTCACTTGGATGAAGCATCTGTTACAGGTACAGCGAACATTTTAATGGCTGCCGTGATGGCACAAGGTGAAACAACATTCTATAACGCGGCTTGTGAACCGTACATCCAGCAATTATGTAAAATGTTGAACTCTATGGGAGCGAACATT
>JBILRU010000158.1:0-3532 GCA_044372485.1 Crocinitomicaceae bacterium | reverse complement strand
AAATGATGTTTTTTATCAAAACCTTGCCGCGAAAACGAAACAAGAAAATTGCCACATCGTTCACGGATCCGCAAGTGACCTGGAAAAAATACTTTCTGATCTTGGATTAGGTTCGGCCGATTGTATTGTTTCTTCCCTCCCACTTTCTAATTTCCCGAAAGAATTGCGCGTCAGTATCATGCAGGCTGTGCTACATTGCTTGATTCCAAGCGGAACCTTCATTCAGTTTCAATACACCCTGCAATCCAAAAAACACTTCAAAAGTTTATTTAATCAAGTATCCATTGATTACGCTGCTTTCAACTTTCCACCTGCCTTCGTTTACTGCTGTTCGAATAGCTGATTTCTTTTGCGTATCTTTGCGCAAAATTTGAAGCATGTTAAGTGTAAATAACCTATCCCTCCAGTTCGGAAAACGCGTTCTTTTCGATGAAGTAAATGTAAAATTTGTGAATGGAAACTGTTATGGTATCATTGGCGCGAACGGAGCTGGTAAGTCGACTTTCCTTAAGATATTAACGGGAGATCAAGATCCAACAACTGGACGCGTAGAACTCGAACCAGGGAAACGCATGGCGTTCTTGAAGCAAAATCACTTTGAGTTTGATAAAGTACAAGTACTACAAACTGTGATTATGGGGCACAAACGCCTCTATGAAATCATGGTAGAAAAAGATGCCTTGTATGCGAAAGAAGATTTCTCCGATGCAGATGGTATGAAAACCGCTGAATTAGAAGGTGAATTTGCCGATCTAGAAGGATGGAACGCAGAAACGGATGCAGCAACCTTATTGAGTAATCTAGGTATCGATGAATCTAAACATTACCTATTAATGGAAGATCTTTCGAATGATTTAAAAGTACGTATCCTCTTAGCACAAGCACTTTTCGGAAATCCAGATGTGTTGATTCTCGATGAGCCTACGAATGACTTAGATTTGAAAACGATTTCATGGTTAGAGGATTTCTTACTTGACTTTAGAAATACAGTAATCGTTGTATCGCATGACCGTCACTTCTTGGATACCGTTTGTACACACATTTGTGATATCGATTACAGTAAAATCAATATGTTTACGGGAAACTACTCGTTCTGGTACCAATCTTCTCAGTTGGCAACGAGACAACGTTCTGACAAAAACAAAAAAGCAGAAGAAAAGAAAAAAGAACTTTTGGACTTTATTGCGCGCTTCTCTGCGAATGCATCGAAATCCAAGCAAGCAACGAGTCGTCGTAAAATGCTCGACAACCTCGATTTGGAAGAGATTCAACCATCATCGAGAAGGTATCCTGGAATTACCTTCCACCAGGAACGCGATGCAGGAAATCAGATTTTGAACATCGAACATTTGTCGAAAACAGTTGATGGCAAAACCTTGTTTAAGGAAATTAACCTCACGGTAAACAAAGGAGATAAAATTGCGTTCATTTCCAAAGAATCTGTTGCGTTAACAGCATTCTTCGAAGCATTGACTGAAAACATCAAAGCTGATTCAGGTGAATTTACTTTTGGAACAACGATTACAACAGCGTACTTACCAAATGACAACCACCATTATTTTGACTCAAAAATTCCATTGATTGATTGGTTACGCCAGTATGCTCATACGGACGAAGAACGTGAAGAAGTGTATTTACGGACCTTCCTTGGACGCATGTTATTCACAGGTGAAGAGGCAATGAAACACGCATCGGTCCTTTCTGGAGGAGAAAAAGTTCGTTGTATGTTATCCAAAATGATGTTGGCAAAAGCCAATCTATTATTGATGGATGAGCCTACAAATCACTTGGACTTGGAATCGATTACAGCATTGAACAACGCCATGAAAGAGTTCCAAGGAACACTATTGTTTACTTCTCATGACCACGAATTAGTCAATACTGTAGCGAATCGCATCATCGAAATCACTCCAAATGGAATCATCGATAAAATGATGACGTTTGATGAGTACCTAGCTGATGATAAAATCACTCAACTACAACAAGAATTATACGCGTAATGTCCAACGTTATTCAATACCGTATTTCCTGTGTCAACGCGCAACAGCGTTACATACAATTTTCGGCTACGTTTCCGTGTTCAGAAGATCACCTAAGTATCCATTTGGCTTCATGGCGTCCAGGAAGGTATGAATTAGGAAACTTCGCGAAAAACATTAAAGGATTTCGCGTTTTTGATGACCAAAACAAAGTTCTTGCGTTTGAGAAATCGAATAAAGACACGTGGGAAATTCAAACGACTAATACACAGTTTATTCGTGTCGAATACGCCTATTACGCAAGTGAATTAAATGCAGGATCGAGCTTTTTGGATGATCAACAGTTGTACATAAATCCGGTAAATTGTTTTCTGTTTACAGATCAAGAACATGCTTACGAATTAACACTCGATGTTCCAACAACTTGGAAAATAGCTTCCTCCTTAAACTTTCAAGAAAACCGTTGTGATGTTGCGAATTTCGATAAACTTGCTGATAGTCCATTTATCTGTTCAGCGAAGCTTCAAAAAGAATCTTACGAGGTCAATGGATACCATTTTCATATTTGGTTTAACAATCAAACGTTTATTCAATGGGAGAAGGTTTTAGTTGATTTTGAGAAATTTACGCGAGCTCAAATCCAAGATTTTACTGAATTTCCTGTAAAGGATTTTCATTTCTTGATTCAAACGCTTCCGTACGCAGCATATCACGGCGTGGAGCATTTAGAGAGTACAGTGATTACACTTGGACCCAATTACGATGTTTTCGGTTCATTGTACAAAGAATTACTTGGCGTTTCCTCTCATGAGTTATACCATGTTTGGAATGTTAAAAGCATACGTCCCGCAGAAATGCACCCGTACAATTTCAAGGAAGAAAATTATTCTGTATCTGGATTTGTATACGAAGGTGTTACTACGTATTTAGGAGATTTATATTTGCTTCGAAGTGGCGTTTTTTGTTTGGAGCAATATTTAATAGAACTATCTAAACAACTTCAAAAACACTTTGACAATCCAGCTCGCTTCAACTATTCTGTTGGCGATTCTTCCTTTGACACATGGTTGGACGGATACTCACCCGGAGCACCAGGCAGAAAGGTTTCCATTTATACCGAAGGATGTTTACTTGCGTTTGTGACGGATATGAAAATTCGCGAAGCAACAAAAGACCAATATGGAATCCAAGAAGTCATGAAACAACTTTATTTCAATTTCGCTGAAAAAGGATTGGGATATACTTGGCAGGACTACCAACAAACATTAGAAAATGTGAGTGGTATTTCATTCAAGGACTTTTTTGATCGTTTTGTTTTCGGAACGGAACCTTATGGATCGATTTTAGTCGAAGCCTGTACGTATTTTGGATTGGAAATACATCAAGTTCCTTCTACTAGTTACGCAGAAGCAAGATTTGGGATAAAAGTACTTCCAAAAGGTCCAGACGCGCAAGTTGTTGCCATCTATCCTGGATCACCAGCGGACAACGGTGGACTCGCACTAAACGATGAAATCATCGCCGTTGACAACATGCGCTTGCAAAATAACTTG
>JBILRU010000157.1:0-3537 GCA_044372485.1 Crocinitomicaceae bacterium | reverse complement strand
AGCAGAGGGCTGGAACGGAAGATACAAAGACAACAAAGATGTACAACTCGGACTCTATACTTGGAAGATTAGGTATATAGATAATTTAGGGGAGGCACGAACAATAGTAGGACATGTTACAATATTAAGATAAGTGAAAAATATGCAAGAATAGTTTAAATCATTCTTGTAACTTTGTGCCCGTAAAAATAATAGAATGAAAAAGTTAATAGAAGCATTTCCACAGAATATCATTGACGCAACAGCAATTGCTAAAGCAAGTAATTTCCAAAAACCTAAAAACGAAATCCACAATATTGTGATTTGTGGCTTAGGTGGTTCAGGAATCGGAGCAAAAATCGTTTCAAATTGGATCCAAGATGAGATTCAAGTTCCAGTTGTTGTGAGTAATGAATATGTGCTTCCTGCATTTGTAGGAAAAAACACGTTGGTAATTGGTTCATCTTACTCTGGAAATACAGAGGAGACCACGATGAGCATCAACGAAGCGCATGAAAAAGGATGTCATATCATTGGTATTACAAGTGGAGGAAATCTTGCTTCTTTTTGTGCCGCTAATGGATACGATTGTGTAATTGTTCCTGGTGGTAATCCACCACGTAGCGCATTGGCATTTTCAGTTGTTCAATTGTTACATATTTTGGCAGAATTAGGATTTACTTCCGCTGCACATGTTGATTCAATGAATAAATCAGCTAGCGTACTTACCAACGAAATTGATGCAATTCAAGCAATTGGTAAAGAATTAGCAGCACATTTATTTGGAAAAGTAGGTGTTTATTATGCTGAGACAAAATATGAAGGTGTGATTGTTCGTGCTCGCCAACAGTTCAACGAGAATTCAAAATATTTAGGATGGCATCATACTATTCCCGAAATGAATCATAATGAACTTGTAGGATGGAGTGGAGGAGATGCGCGTTTTGCACCAGTTTTCTTTAGTACAGGAGATTTACATCCAAGAAATCAAAAGCGCTTGGAAATTACCATGGCAGCAGTTGAAAAGAAATGCGGAGAGGTATTCACATTGCATACAAAAGGCGATACCTTAATCGAGCGATCTTTGTACTTAATTCATATTGTAGATTGGGCTTCTTATTATTTATGTGATTTGAATGGTGCAGATATCATAGATATTGAAATCATCGATTACTTAAAAGGAGAATTGGCTAAATTTTAATGGAAACACCGGTGGTTCAGGTTCAGGACCTTGGATTAATTGATTATAAAGAAGCTTGGGACTTACAAGAGTCCTTGCTGAAAGAATCTGTTGACCTCAAAGTTTCGAATCGAATCAATAACTCTACGAATTTACCAGTAAATCATTTGCTTTTTTGCGAACACCCGCATGTATATACCCTTGGGAAAAGCGGCAAACAAGAACATTTATTACTGAACGACCTTCAGCTGTCTGAAGTCTCAGCCTCCTATTATAAAATTAATAGAGGAGGAGATATTACGTATCATGGTCCAGGGCAATTAGTAATGTATCCAATACTTGATTTAGAACAGTTTTTTACGGACATTCATAAATATTTGAGGTTTCTAGAGGAGGCCGTTATCATGACATTGAAGGAGTATGGCGTTCATGCAGATCGCTTCGAAGGACTAACAGGAGTATGGATAGAGCCAAACACGCCAAATGCCCGTAAAATATGCGCAATGGGGGTTAAATGCTCACGATGGATCACCATGCATGGAATAGGTTTCAATGTCAATTCAGATTTGAACTATTTCCAACACATTGTGCCTTGTGGTATAGACGACAAAGCAGTCACATCCCTAGAAAAAGAACTTGGCAGAAAAATACCAATGGCTGAAGTAAAACAAAAATTAGTTAAGCATATGTCTTCTATTTTTGGATTCATGATTTCAAAATAAGCGTTGTAATGAGAGAAGAATTAAAAGGACCAAAAGTAGAAAATGTGTCCGTAGCCTTAGTAGAAATTCCCTTAGATAATAATGAGAAGGAATACATTATTTACCTGCTCAACCTTCGGGATGATATTATCGAAGGAATCATTGTCGCTTCTACCGGTTATGGCGTCAATCCAAAGACAGGTGAGGAAGTAAAAACTTCCACATTGAGAAGAGGTATTGAACTAATGCTGCCAAATGAAGCGGCGCGAATTGAACCAATCATGCCTGAATTATTCCATTTAACAAATGAATTTTGGGTGAGTTTTTGGATTGATGATGTCATGTACGACAAACGCTTTTTGTTTTTACCAGGAAGTATTAAACAGGAAGAATTCAAATTGATAGAGATTCTAGGATATAAAGGAATTCTCCTCACATGAAAAAATTAGCGGTATTCGTCCTTTTTTTGGCAATGAACTTTGGTGCTTTGACTGTTGGCGGAGTATTGATGGGTTCGAGTCCAATGGATAATACTTGGTATAACGAATTAAATCAAGCACCATGGACTCCGCCAGGCTTTGTCTTTGGAATTGCTTGGACAAGCATCATGCTTTGCTTTTCGATTTATTTAGCTAAAAGCTCGATTTTTGTTTTAAGTGAACGTAAGAGAAGAAATACCTACATCATACACTTGGTCTTGAACATAGCTTGGAATCCAGTTTTTTTCTTTTTCCATCTGACTTGGCTTGCATTTCCAATATTAATTGGACTTATTTTAACCTTGATTCAATTAAATCGTCAAATGGGCTATACTTTCCGCACAGCTAAATCATGGTTGATATTCCCTTACTTTGTTTGGTTAGCAATAGCAGCATCCTTGAATGCCTATATTGCCATTATGAATTAGTCTGTAAAAGTGATTTCCCCGTCATTTCAATAGGTGCAGCTAATCGCATGCGATTGAGAATCGTTGGTGCAACGTCAGCTAGAATACCATTGTTTAATTTGACTTCAGCATCCTCCGTCACCAAAATCACAGGAACAGGGTTTAAACTATGAGCCGTATTGGGCGTTCCATCTAGGTTTATGGCAAAGTCGGCGTTCCCGTGGTCCGCAATGATTAAAAATTCATACCCGTTTGCGCGTCCGGCAGTCACCACATCATGAAGGCAAGAATCGACTGTTTCAACTGCTTTTGTGATGGCAGAGAATACTCCGGTGTGTCCAACCATGTCTGGATTTGCAAAGTTCAAACAAATGAAATTTGGTTTCTCATTGTTTATACTGGAAATAATACGGTCTCGAACCTCTGGAGCACTCATTTCTGGTTGCAAATCATAAGTAGCTACTTTAGGAGAATTAACTAACAACCTGATTTCTCCCGGGAACGGTTCTTCTCGTCCTCCACTAAAGAAAAAAGTAACGTGCGGATACTTTTCAGTTTCTGCAATGCGAACTTGTGTACGGTCCATGTTAGAGATTACTTCTCCAAGTGTATTAATCAAGTTGTCTTTTTCAAAAACTACATGTAATCCTTTATAACTCGCATCATAGTTGGTCATCGTGCAGTAATAGATGTCTAGTGGAGACATATTAAATGTAGGGAAGGCTTCTTGTGTTAAGACGGTCGTTATCTCACGCGGTCGGTCAGTTCGGAAATTAAACGAAATAACGATG
>JBILRU010000156.1:0-3539 GCA_044372485.1 Crocinitomicaceae bacterium | reverse complement strand
TTTTCTCCCATTGTCTTGGCTTCTTCAGGATGTGCCTTTAGGTAGTTGATGGCTTCAGAAAGTTCCTTGGGATTTGTTGGGTCCACACAGATTCCACAATTGTTTTTCTCCAATAAATCGCGCCACATCGGAAAATTGGAACCAATTACGGGAAGTCCAGTAGCCATGTATTCAAAAATTTTATTTGGCTGTGCATTGATGTGATTGGGAAAAGGTAAAAACGTAACGATTCCAGCTATGGATTTTTGTTTGATTTCCATGGATTGTTGACGGTTTATAAATCCAAGTGCCTGGACCTTATTCCATCCGGGACTTGCTTCCAGCGTTTGTTGAAAGTCAACAGGTATTTCGCCAGCAAGTTCTAATCGACAATCGGCAAATTCCATCGCATCCACCAGTTCTTTGGTTCCGCGTATGGGTGAAATCCCCCCAATGAAACAAACCGTATTTTCTTTTGTAATCGTTTCATTCGGTATAAATTCAATTTCCGAATCAAGCGGGAAATTATTTATGTCAATCGTGTTTTGGTGTATTTTTTTAAATCGTTCAGAGATAAAAGGCGTGGCAGCAATAATTCCATTGACTCTCGCACTGACAAAGTCCTCCAAGATTTCGATCACGAATGCAATAAGTCCTTTTACGGGTAAATACGATTTTCCACTTATTTGACGCGGAAGATCTTCATGTGCGTCATAAATGACTTTTTTTTCGCCTCGTTTTAAGCGAATGGCAATTCTGAGTAGCTCTGGATCATGAAGGTGATAAATGTCCCCCCGGAGCTCCAAGGCTTTTTTACGTACCTGATTTACAGTTTGCCACATTCTGCTTAGGATGTTTCCAGTTCGTTTTGGAACCGAATGAATGTGAACGCCATCTTCTAGTCTCTCTTCAACGCCTGCAAGGATAAGGTGAACTTCTGCATCTGGATAATTGCGCGCCAGTGAACGACATTCTTTCAAGAAAATGCGGACATCTCGGTCATTATGTGCACTACTTAGGTGTACAATTTTTAGCTTTTTGGGTTCTCTATTCACTGTTGATTTGTCCATCGGAATTCAAACAAAAATACTGATTTTATGCGTTCTATGAATCGGATCGTTTCTGTGTGTCGATGTAGCGATAGAAAGAACTAGGAAAATTTCATTATCTTCGCTAGGCAATCAAAATCCTATGTTGGGCAAACAAAAATTTATTGACAAAATTCTAAGACGGTTCTTTTTATTATTTCGTCCTGCGATGAATGGCCGAATTTTTGACAACGAAGGTAAGCGCATTGAAAAAACACGTATTTCCAACACCACCTATATTGATCATCCACAGTGTTTAACTTTAGGGACAAATGTTTTCATTGGACACTATAATTACATTGAAGCGAGTAACGGAATAACGATAGAAGAAGGCTGTCAACTCACTACATTTATCAACATGACCTCCCATTCGAGTCATATGTCTATTCGACTTTATGGAAATCATTATGGCGAGGGAGAGATGAAAGGATACGAGCGGGGAGAGGTGCATATCGGTAAATACACGTTTATCGGTCCACATTCGACCATCATGCCTAAAACGAAAATCGGCAAAGGTTCAATCGTGTCAGCCTACAGTTACGTTCGTGGCGAATTCCCTGATTTCTCTATTATTTCCGGGAATCCAGCAAAGGTTACCGGCGATACCCGCAACTTAGATGAACGTCAAATGAGGCAACACCCTGAGTTAAGAGCGTATTATGATGAGTGGACCAAAGAATAATACATGGGTCACTTATTTAGGGGCGTTTATTGTGTTCGCCTCCTTGTGTTTGCCAGTCATCACCTTGCGTTCAACGTTACCATCGATTCATATTTTGGATATTTGTTTTCCAGTAATGCTTGGATTGATCTTGGTGAACAGGACACAATTAGCCACTGGTTACGGTGCGTGGATACCCTTCGTTTTTTCTGGTTTTGTCCTTTTTTCCATTGTCATTCAAGCTCATCACACCTCTTTTAGTGATTATTTCGAAGTCTATAAATGGATTAAATTTGGCGTGGTCATCTGGTTTTTCTCTTTGCTTGATTATTCCCTTTTTAAAAGATTTATACCGTGGATATTTGGGATTTTGGTCTTGATAAACACCATTCACTTTTTTGAATTCACTACTTTGAACAAGATACTTGAGCATTATTACAATGGTGGACTTCAAATACGTTATTTCGGAAAAGATTCTCTTGGTGGACCAGCAGTTAAGCGCTTAGTGGGTACAATGGGGAATCCAAATATCAATGCGCTTTTATTTGGGTTTTTTAGTCTCTATTATTTCCCTATACATGTTAACCGAAAGAACCTTGGATTGTTTTTCTTGAGTTTACTATTTGTCTTTCTTTGTCAGTCGAGAACGGCCTTACTTTTCTTCTTCTGTATTTTTGTATTTCTCGCTGTGTTCAAACCAACGATATGGACAAAAAAACAGTGGGGATTTGTGATGACCGGAACAATCGGTGCCTTTTTCATCGCATGGATGTTAGCCTCTTCATTTTTTCAATTTACCTCCTACAACAATAGTTTATTAGACGGGACGGTATTTCACAGTGGATCCGCCAGGGGACGATTAGAAACATGGAACATGCTAGGAAAAATGATTCTCGAAGAGCCTATTTTTGGACATGGGCCCTACAAAGAATTTTTTTATAAAAATAAGATATATTCCGAAAACGAGTACATCTTAATGAGTTGGCGCTATGGTTTACCTGGTCTCCTGATTTACTTGTCTATATTTCTGATTCCGTTCAAAAAATTAGTTGCTTCCATAAATGAAAAAAGTTTAAAAGGAAGTTTAATGTTGATCTTGATGATGGTGAGTGCAATGACCAATAATCCATTGACAGAACGGAACATCGAGTTATTATTTTGTATTGGAATCGCATGGATTTTTCAGCGTCATCAAACTAAAGAAAGTGCGTATGCTTAAGTCAAAATCATTATTGTTAATTGGTGGAAGTAAGGGAAATGCTCACTTGCTTAATTACCGAAATCTCATTGAGAATTGTTTTGATGACATTTTGATGGTTTCCAATCAAGAAAACGAGCAGTTTCCATCTAGAAAGGTCAATTTTGAGTTGAAGAATCCCTTCGCGATGTGGAGGAATGTTCAAATTCTCCGAAAAATCATCAAAGAGGAACAGCCTGACATCATTCATGTTCATCAAGCAAATGCGTACGGATTCATCACCGCTTTGGCGAATCGCGGCAGGAGGCCATTAGTGGTAACAACTTGGGGAAGTGATGTATTGACTTTACCCCATACTAGTTTTCTTCACCGTTGGATGGTACAATACATTCTCAAAAGTGCTGATGCGATTACTGCTGATGCCCAATTTATGGCTGATGCTATTCATGGCTTGATTGGCAATGTCCCAGTGACAGTAGCGAATTTTGGAGTTGAAATCCAATCGATTGAAGAGGGGAAAGAGCGAAAAAATGTCATTTATTCCAATCGAATGCATGAATCATTATATCAAATTGATCAAATTATTAGTCAATTGTCCAACTTTCTTTCGAAA
>JBILRU010000155.1:0-3555 GCA_044372485.1 Crocinitomicaceae bacterium | reverse complement strand
GAATTAAGTGCATCTGGACTAAGCGCTGGAATGATAAACTCCATTGGATTTGAAGTTGCCGCAACCAACGGAGAAAATTACACCTATATCGACTTTCATTTGAATACAACGCAAATGAGCGAATTTACAGCTGAATTTATTCCACTTCAAGGAAATTTATTCCACACGAATTTTAAGTTAGATGGAGGTGGGGAGACCGTTTATTTGTTTGATCCGTCACAGCAATTGATTTCTAGTTTATCTGTGGAATCACCAACAGCAGATATTTCAATTGGGCGTATTCCTGACGCTTCATCAACGATCAAATGGATGAGCCCAAGTCCGGCTGTTACCAACAACAGCAGTTCTGTTTATTCAGACAGTTTGTATCGCCCGATTAGTTCTCGAATTTCTGGAGTCGTAAACTCCAGTTTCTACTTGAAATTATCACATAATAATACGGAGCCATGTAAACTCGTTTATACGACAAACGGTGCGGAACCTACGTTTAATTCCACAAGCTATACGGACTCAATTTTCGTGTATCAAAAAACTGTTATTCGTGCTAAAGTTTTTCCTTTGAACGCCAATAGTGCTTACCTACCAAGTCAACAAACAATTGTCACCTATTTATTTAACATCAGTCACGATACTCCTATTTTGATGGTGACAACCGACCAAAGTAATCTTTATGGTGCGAATGGAATTTTTGATAATTGGTCGAGTGACTGGGTGAAACCGGCACATGCAGTTTACCTGAACGAAGGACTCGGACATCCCTTCCTCTTTGAGCGCAAAACAGCGATTCGCATGGACGGTGGTGCCGGAGGTAGTCGATCTCATCCACAGCATTCGTTTAGACTTTCGTTTGATCATGGCGCACTCGGACAAGCTCCGGTAAACTATCCACTTATCCCAGATCGTCCAAACCGTTCAAAATACAGTGATATTTACCTTCGAAATGGAAGTAACCAATATTTGAATTTACCTTACAAAGACGCGAGTCAAGTTCGTATGATGAGCGAAGGAACGAAAAATTACTATTCCGCCTATCGTCCAGTGAGTGTCTACATCAATGGTTCCTATTTTGGACTTTATGAACTCAGAGAAAAATTCAACTCAGAGTTTTTTGAAATTCACGATGGAGCGAATAAAGATTCATTGGAACTATTATCACTTAGTTACTGGTATAATTTAGTCTTGCGCGCTGTAGAAGGTGACGTAGATAATTTCTGGAACTCCTATACTGATTTCCAAGCATTGAATCCTTTAGCGCCGAGTTACATGAACGATGCGGATCAATACTTCGATTTAAAACACTACTCGGATTACATCATCGCAGAGTCCTGGATGGGAAATGTGGATTGGCCTGGAAATAACATTAAAATTTATCGTTCTGACAAATCTAACTGGAGGTGGCGTTTTGCCTTGATTGACTTGGAATTGTCCATGCAACCTAATGGCTGGACAAGTTGTACCGATAACCACATCAATTACATGCTTGGACAAAGTACGGATAATCCATATATCAACATTTGGTTGAAAAGCATTCAAAACACAGATTACAAAAACTACTTTATCAATCGATTTGCCGATTTGATGAATACCAGTTATCAGACAGAAGTCTTGTTGGCTCGGGAGCAAACGTTTTTCGAATCCATGGTGACAGAAATGCCAAACGAGTTTGCGCGTTGGGGTGACCCAAACAACATTACCGGACAAATGGAGGCATTTGTGAATAATCATGGGGTATTCCAGGATCAATTGGCTTGTCGAAATGAAGTTGTTTTTGAGAACATCAAAACAGGATTTAACTTAACCAAAATGGTCAACGTTGAATTAGACGTAATACCGGAAAATGGCGGAGAAATTGCGTTGAACACGATTCAACCAGTCACGTATCCATGGAATGGGACCTATTTCGATGGCGTTCCTATTCAACTTGTGCCTATAGCAAAACCAGGATACGAATTCTCACATTGGTTACCGGGAGCTTTCATTTCGGATACGTTACAAGACAGCCTTTCCACAAATATTTCGACAAATGTGTCCTTCTTCACGGCCGTTTTCAAATTGATTCCTTTACCGCCAGATGGACCAGACATTCACTTCACGGTAGCACCAAATCCATCAAACGGAACCTTTGTCTTGAGTCACGATAACAAAACGCAAGCAACAGGTTGCACCTATGAAATCTTTGATTTAAGTGGGCGAATCATTACGCGTGGAACGGTGAACAATACCGCTTTGGAAACACCGATTTCGATTCCGGAAATGCGTTCAGCGGTATATATATTGCGTGTTCAAAAGAACGAGGAAGTATTTTCGACGTTTAAAGTATTGAAGTATTAGACTGAAACTCTTTAAACAACTTCTCCGCAGCTTGGTACGCTAACATTTCCCCCGTACTTCACCTTAGATTCCATTTCGTGATATTTCGCAAACCTGTTTCATTTTGCTCTTTTACAGTACTCATGCCGAATAAACAACTGAACAAAACCAATAAAAGGGGACAAATGATTAAAGTGACAACTTTCATACAATTAGATTTTATAGATTAAAAACAACCATTTTTGAAGATAATTAACTCTCCTTTGAATGAACGCTCATTAAGTCATTAGTAAATTACACCCTCCCATTTACTTCATTTTTTTTATGATCTGATTGCACATTAGTAATTTAACATTAATTTTAGTTAAGAATTTATTTCTTTTCTCATGCAAAACTAAAGCTACATGGCTATTTCCTTGTTGTTTTTTCTATTGTTTTCCAAGGGAAACGAATTAGGATTTACGGAAACTTTTGTGATTCAATAAAGACAAAACTCTTTCAAATAATAGACAACACTGATTTATCAAACTACATTATGAAAAAATACTATTTAACAATAACATTAGCATTCTTAACAAATTCTCTTCTTGCTTCAATCATTTACGTGAATAAAAATGCCACAGGAAGTAATAACGGAAGTAGTTGGCAAAATGCCTATACAGATTTACAACTTGGCATTGCACAGTCTATGTTTGGGGATGAAATATGGGTTGCCGCAGCTGTTTATAAACCAACAACAGGCACTTCCACATTGATAACTTTCTCTGTGAAAAATGGCACTAAATTATATGGCGGATTTAATGGTACAGAAACCTTACTAAGTCAGCGGAACTTTGATTTGAACGCGACTATTTTAAGTGGTGAAATTGGCGCTGGAACGTCGAATGACAATAGTAAAACAATTCTCTATTTTAATGGTGTAGCAAATCAAACAAGAGTGGATGGATTTACGGTTACCGCTGCCTACAACAGTAATGACTACGGTGGAGGAGCAAAATCAATCGATTCAAGTCCAACGATTGCCAATTGTAAATTCAATGGCAATTATTCGACATCTGGTGGCGGAGCAATCAATCATTCAGGTTCAGGAATATTAACGTTAGATTCATGTGTTTTTGATGGAAATGTGGCAAATACATACGGCGGTGGAGCCTTAAGACTCTATGCCGGATCCGTGAATATTACGAATTGCTATTTCAAGTCCAACCAAAGCAATACATATGGTGGAGCCATATTCTTTTATAG
>JBILRU010000095.1:0-8124 GCA_044372485.1 Crocinitomicaceae bacterium | reverse complement strand
GAACGACCAAGATTTCCTTTAAGAAGTTTAATTCCACCATCAGTTGAAAATGGTTCGTTTACAGAACGAATAATAGATTCATTTAAACTTTTATTGGCACCATCTACCCAAATTAATTGATGGTTTTCAATTCTTGGTTCTTGTTTGTATTTGTTCAATCCTTTTCCAAGAATCGTGTAAACATCTTCATGTAAAATTGCAGAATCCAATAAGGTGCGGATGACAAACCCCATTCCTCCAGCTGCATGAAAATGATTTACATCTGCAGCACCGTTTGGATACATTCTTGTCAATAATGGAACAATATCAGATAAATCAGACATATCATCCCAATTGATGATAATTCCAGCAGCTCTAGCAATCGCAATTAAGTGAATCGTGTGGTTTGTTGAGCCTCCTGTTGCTAATAATCCGATGATACCGTTTACAATGACTTTCTCATCAATGATATTTGCAATGGATCGTTCAAATCCGACACGTGTATTTTCAATGGCAACTTTAACAGCTTCTTCGTTTAATAAATCACGAAGTTCAGTTCCGGGATTCACAAAACTTGATCCAGGTAATTGCATTCCCATGATTTCCATCAACATTTGATTGCTGTTCGCGGTACCGTAAAATGTACAGGTACCTGGGGAGTGGTAGGAATCAGATTCTCCTTTTAAAAGTTCTTCACGTCCAATTTTCCCTTCAGCAAACAATTGGCGAATGCGTCCTTTTTCTTCGTTGCTGATACCAGTTGGCATTGGTCCACCAGGAAGAAAAACCGTAGGTAAATGACCAAAACGCAAAGCACCCATCATCTGTCCCGGAACGATTTTATCACAAATACCTAGGCAAAGTGTAGCATCAAACATGTTGTGCGAAAGTCCAATAGCCGTTGACATCGCAATCACATCTCTTGAATACAAGGAAAGTTCCATTCCTGGCTGACCTTGAGTTACCCCATCACACATCGCAGGAACAGCTCCGGCAACTTGTGCGATTCCATTGTGTTTATTTGCGTAGAGACGGATATTTTTCGGGTAATCTTCATATACCTTGTGCGCAGAAAGCATGTCGTTGTATGCAGTGATTATTCCTAAATTCGGCAAACGGTTTTGTGCTAATTCCGTTTTATCATGTGTATCGCATGCCGCAAAAGCGTGTGCAAGATTCCCGCAACTCATTGCTTGACGAGAGACACCTTCTTGATGAGCACTTTTCATTTGTGTCAAATAAGTAGCTCTACTTTCTTGGCTTCTCTCAATAATTCGTTTTGTAATCTCTAAAACTTTTGCATTCATATCTTATGAATTTTCAGTGTAATAAATTCCTTCTAGAAAGGGGATGAAATGATGTATTGGGTATTTTTTTGCTTCACATTCAGCTAAAACTTCTAATTTCTTTCCCCCAGTAATCATCAGGAAAATATGTTTTCCTTGTTGAAGAATTGGACCGCAAAAAGTGATGCGACGTGTAGGTTCGTTTGGTGAAGTGGTATTCGCCAGAAGCTCACTTGAGGTAGTTGCTAATTCGGATTGATCATCAGTTGGAAAAAGGGATGCGGTGTGACCATCATCTCCCATTCCAAGTATGATGACATCTGGCTTTTCAAAAACACGATTTTCTTCGATAGCTGACGATAAATTTTTCGAATAATCAGAAGCATTGATGACCATTGGATGAAAATGAGCAGATGAAGCTTCGTTTTGCATCAAACTTTCACGAATGAGCGTTTCGTTTGAATATGGACTGTCCTGTGAGACAAAGCGTTCGTCGACAAGACCTACATGGACTTTAGACCAGTCCAATTTTATTTTTCCTAACTTTTGATATAAATTATTTGGAGTACTTCCCCCTGAAAGCAAAATGGTTGCTGTTCCTTTTGTCGCAATTTCGGATGCAAGTATTGTTGCAATCTGATCTGCTAATTCTACTTCGAGAAGTACTTTCGATTCGAATGAAATTAATCTCTCCATGATTTTGTTATCCATGATTCATTTTCATCTAAAATCAAATCACCTGGACCCCATGTTCCAGCTTCATAGAGAACATTCGACATGTTACTTGATTTCCACGAATTGGTGATTGATTCAATGTAAGTCCATGCAGCCTGTAATTCATCTTGACGCATGAAAAGTGTTTGATTCCCGCGAATAACGTCGATGATTAATCGTTCGTATGCATCAGGAAAACGTTCTTTGAACGAGTCGATGTAGTCTAGCTTCAAGGCGATAGGCTTATATCGGTATCCACCAGGACCTGGTATTTTCGTCATTTGAATTAATTCAATTCGCTCTTCTGGTTGCAAACGAATAATTAGTTTGTTATTGTTTAATTTCTCTTTGGACGGGAAAATATTGTGACGCACTTCTTTGAAATTGATGACGATTTCGGAATAACGTTTAATCATTCGTTTTCCAGTTCTCAAGTAGAAGGGAACATTTTTCCATCTCCAATTATCCACATATGCCTTCATCGCAACAAAAGTCTCAGTTTTAGATTCGTATTTTTCGATATCTTCTAAATATGAGCTTACTTGATTGCCATTAATTTTTCCACGAGAATATTGTCCTTTTACGGTATCTGTTTGTACCGTTTTTTTATTGAGTGGACGCAACGCACGAAGTACTTTGAGTTTTTCATTTCTTACTTCGTCCGCTTCCAATGAAACAGGTGGTTCCATGGCAACAAGACAAAGCAATTGAAGTAAGTGATTTTGAACCATGTCCAACAATGCTCCTGAATTATCGTAATAAGAAGCACGTTTTTCTACACCTAAGCTTTCTGCTACCGTAATTTGAATACTGTCAATGTTTTCTGCATTCCATGCCCGTTCAAATAAATTATTCGCAAAACGCAATACCATTAGGTTTTGAACAGTTTCTTTTCCTAAATAATGGTCGATTCGGTAAATTTGGTGCTCGTCAAAGGCTTGAGTGATTTCATTGTTGATAGCGATGGAAGATTCCAAACTGTATCCCAAGGGCTTTTCAATCACTACTTTGCTCGTTTCACTAACCAGTCCACATGCTTTTAATGTGCGTGCAATTGGACCGAAAGCGGAAGATGGAGTAGAGAAATAGTAAATATTTTGAAATGAAGGGAATTGCTTGATGAAAGAAGATAATTCTGAATAATCTTCCACCGTTGTGTCAACCACCTGAATTAATTTGATTTTTTTTAAAAATCGTTCAATCTCATCTCGGTGATATCGGTGATGATCACTGATTTCTAGGAACGGAATTAGCCTATCAAAAAAATCTTTTTCATCTGGATTTTTACGAGTAATTCCAACAATATTGTAGTCGATATTTATTTGTCCATCAAGGTCTCGGTGAAATAATGCAGGGTATATTTTTCGGATCGCTAAATCACCATCTCCGCCAAAGACCACAATATTAAACGATTGAAAACGTTCTGTACTGTAATTGGGTTTTTTATTGTTTGCATTCATTCTTAGAACAGCATTGGTTTGTGTCAAAATTACACTAAGTAAATGAATAGCGCAATAATTTTACTTAAATTTAGCAACTATTTAATGTTTATAACGTCTTTTAGCCGATGATGATGAAAACTAGCTTTCTTCTATTGAGTTTTTTATTGATTTCGAATATTCAATGGGCTCAAAACTTTGTATTTGGACAATTAACAGGTTCGCCAAATATGATTACAACTGGTTGGAATTTAACGGGTAATGCACAGATTGGAGATACTCCAGGTGATGTAGATGCCTTTAGTAATGAATTGATTCTAACAAATAATTCACCTACACAATCAGGTGGTGTGTTTTACAATACACCAATTAACCTCAATGCTTGTCAAACATGGACTGTAGAATTTCAATACCGAATTTGGGGTGGTAATAAAGCAGACGGACTCGCTTTTTGCTTTATTGATGTTTCTCCAATTGATTTCGTTAATGGTTCAGGATTGGGTATACCAGCCAATGCAAATGGGTTAAAAATCGTTATAGACACCTATGATAATTGTAATCAAGGTGGCACAAACCCAGAAATTCAAATTTTTAATGGGATGGGTTATTCGGAATGTATCCCAGCAACTACGCCTAAAATCCAAAACTCTGGTGTCTCTTTAAATTACCTGCGCAGTACAAATTACCAACCTGTTAAAATCACATACAATAATGGATTGGTTACTGTGTTTGTAAATAATGTTCAACTTTTACAAGCAAATTCACCTGTCAATTTTACCGGCTATGTTGGTTTCACAGCAAGTACTGGAGAATCATATGATTTACATTCTATTCGAAATGTTACCATTTTTACAAATCAAGCTGTTTCCAATGCGGGTGCTGATGTATCTACCTGTTCGAATGAAGGTGTTTCAATTGGTGCGACACCAAATGCCTTGAATCTTTATTCTTGGTCACCTACAGTTGGACTTTCTTCATCTACTGCGGCGAATCCAATTGTCACATTGCCGAATACCACCGGTGCTCCAATTACTCAGACATATACTGTTACCACTTCGTAAGCCAGCAATGCAGGACTCTGTCCAACCACTGATCAAATAAACGTTACAGTATTTCCGGAATTTAATAGCACTGCTAGTCAAACGGTATGTGAAGGCATTCCATTTGTTGTAAATGGTCAATCGATCACACAAGCTGGAAATTACAACTTCTCTTTAAGTTCTATTCATGGTTGCGATTCGTTGGTAGATATGAACGTAGTTTTTACTCCTATACCACAGTTTAATCTTGAAGACACTACAATTTGTATTGGAAATATTTTAACCATCGCACCGGATAATCCCGGTGGTTCGTACAGCTATTCTTGGACGCCACAAATGGCGCCAACTTCAGCTACAGGTGCAATGACTTGGAATCCAACTATTTCGAATGAGTTCTTTTTATTAGCAACGAATAATGATGGCTGTACACATTTAGATTCATTGGATTTAACGGTGAATCCATTACCAAATATGGGCTTGGTCGCCTCTGCTCAGGCCTTGTGTCCGAATGAAAGTTTAACATTAACCGCTTCAGGTGCAGCGACTTATTCATGGAGTGGTCCAGGTGTGGCAAATATTTCAGGAAATATTCAGTCAATTATCCCTACTGGAACGGGAACGTTTCAAGCGATAGGTTACACAACAGCAGGTTGTGTAGATTCTATTCAAACGAGTTTTACGTTATATCCCAAACCGATCATCACCTTAACCCCTGACCAAGAAATCTGTTTAGGTAAAATGGCTTCTATGACGGTTATTGGTGCAGATACCTATTCTTGGGACCCATCAAATTTAATTGGATCTCAAGTGTATGTGAGTCCTTCTGTTACTTCGACTTATGAAGTTATTGGTTTCAATCAATTTAATTGTTCAGATACAGCGATTTCGCTTGTAACGGTACACCCTAATCCGGTTGCACTTATTGGAGCGGATCCTTATTTTCTTACAAGCGATTCTCCTCTTGTCACTTTTAGTAATTTGTCCACAGGTCAAGTGGTTTCTACGTGGGATTTTGATGACGGTACAGTATTACAAGAATTAAGTACTCCTTTTGAGTATCAATTCCCATTTGAAGAAGGGAATTACAATGTCAGCCTCCTTGTTGAAAGTCAATATGGATGTCTGGACTCAAGCACTCAATTTATTCAAGTCAAAGGTGATGTGATTTACTATGTCCCAAATTCATTTACACCGGACGGGGATGAGCATAATAACATGTTTGCTCCGGTTTTCACATCTGGATTTGATCCTTTGAGTTATCAACTGGATGTTTACGATCGTTGGGGTGAATTGATGTTCTCTTCCCAAAATCCACAAATAGGATGGGATGGGTATTTGAACTTTGTGAAATGTCAAGAAGGAATGTACGCGTATAACATTCGATTTATTGAGACAAAATCCGGAGAATATAAGTCCGTTTCAGGACACGTAAACTTGTTAAAATAGAAACATGCAGAGAAGATTAGCAAAGCTCTTTACATTACCCATTCTTCTCTTGTCTGTTCTTATTGTTCAACAAAGTTCACTTTCTGCTCAATCAATTTCGGGTGTTGTAAATTCCTACGCGGCTGTAACTGCGGTCACTTCAAACAGTGCAACGCTTAATGCCATTGGTCCTTTTCAAGTAGGTGATAAAGTGCTAATTATTCAAATGAAAGGAGCTGCAATAACAACGACAAATACGCTTGCATTTGGAACCATCACAAATCTTGGAAACGCAGGTAACTTCGAATTTATTACCATTGCATCAATCAACGGAAATACGGTCAACTTCTCATCTAATTTATGTAAATCTTATACCTCAACTGGTAAAGTGCAATTGGTTCGTGTGCCTGTTTATTCCAATGTCACTTTAATAGGGACAGTAACAGCCCAGCCATGGAACGGAACAACGGGAGGAATCGTAGCCATTGAAGCAACGAACAGTATTACCTTTAATGCAAACATCAATGTGTCCGGACAGGGCTTTATTGGAGGAGCAGTATATAATGGGTTTTTTTCCTGTAATGACCCTAATTTCGCAAATCAGAATGCAGGAAAAAAAGGAGAGGGTATAGCTATTCCCCCTGCGACCATGGATTCAAATCGTGCTCCTTTAGCGAATGGCGGCGGCGGATCAAATACAGGAAATCCTGGAGCTGGTGGCGGCGGAAACGGAGGCGCTGGCGGTAGAGGAGGAAATCAATTTTATGGTTCTTGTCAATTAAATGCTTCCTATGGACTTGGTGGATTAGCACCAAGCTACGCTTCTTTCAAAGCCTATCTCGGTGGTGGTGGAGGCGGAGGTTATAAAGATAATGGTCTCAATGCAACCGCTGGATCAAATGGTGGCGGGATGGTTTTTTTAACCTCACCAACGATTAATGGAAATAATTTCACAGTGGATGCACGTGGTAATAATGTGATTGGAAATACCGATTCTGAAGGTGCTGGAGGCGGTGGCGCAGGTGGTTATGTGTATTACATGTGTAACAACACAAGCTCATCCATGAATATTGATCTTCGAGGTGGAAATGGCGGGAATATTTTTAACACGTTATGGTCTACTGCATGTCATGGACCCGGTGGTGGTGGTGGTGGTGGTGCAGTTAGCTATCAACAAGGTGCAATTCCAGCAAACGTCACCAATTTACTAACTGGTGGAAATCCAGGGATGGTTCTTCATAATGGTCCTGCTTGTACTGGTACATCACATAGTGCTGCAGGTGGTGCTCCGGGAATTCAAGTCTTTAATTATCCTGCTCCATCTGCACCAAATATTCCAAATTTAGGCCAAGATTTTGATATATGTCAAGGTGAAACAGTTACATTGCAAACGAGTATGTCCTTTCCAACATATCTATGGAATAACGGTCAAGCAACTTCCAGTATTAGTATTAATTCACCCGGTGTATATTGGGTAGATGTACCTAGTGGGTGTTCCATCGCTCGGGATTCAATTGTAGTTGGCTTGAGTAGTTTCCCGTTCAATATTGGTCCCGACGTCACGATTTGCCTAGGAGAAACAACGAACGTTCAATCAACGGGTGTTTACAGTTCCATCACTTGGAGCACAGGTGAAACTTCGAATTCAATACAAGTGAATACTCCAGGTGTATATTCAGCGATAGCGACTAACATAAATGGATGTACAGCGCAAGATAACATCCAGGTCTTTCAAAATCCAACGGTTTATAGTGGATTCGTTGATTCAATATGTGTTGGTTCGACATATTCATTCAATGGGCAAAGTTTGAATCAAGCCGGAGTGTACATCGACACCTTACAAAATGTCCTAGGTTGTGATTCCATTGTTACTTTGCAATTATCACTTGTCTCACCTAGTTCATCTAGTATTTCTGCATCCATATGTGCGGGTGACAACTATGTTTTTAATGGACAGAATTTAACTGTTTCAGGACAATACTCGGTGACAATCCCATCTGTCTTTGGTTGTGATTCTGTTGTTCAATTGACATTAACAGTGAATCCATTGCCGATTGTGACAGTGCAAGACACGATGGTGTGTGCGAATACTCCCTTGAATTTATTTGCGAACGGGGCGTTAACCTACATTTGGGACGTTCCGCAGAATTCAAATGGAAGCATTTCCATTTCGCCTGCACAAACCTCGATTTATAATGTTTATGGCGTTGATGCATTGGGATGTATTTCTACAATAGCGTC
>JBILRU010000161.1:0-3393 GCA_044372485.1 Crocinitomicaceae bacterium | reverse complement strand
ATAGATGATCCGACCATTTCTATTTACAATGTTACTCCCGGAAATAATCAAAATACTTGGACAATATTAGGTAGTTCATTTGTAAATGATCAAAGTTCATTCGACTATTCTTTGCCTTTTCAAGAAGGAAATTACACGGTTCAATTAATCAGTGAAACGGCTTTAGGATGTAAAGATTCTCTTCTGATGACAGCTTCTGTTCAGGATAATGTTGCTTTATACATTCCGAATTCATTTACACCAGATGGAGAGGAGTTCAACTCTGTTTTTCTTCCGGTTTTCTCTACCGGATTTACTCCGATCAACTATGGCTTATCCATATATGATCGTTGGGGTGGAACTATTTTCGAGTCCAAAAATTATTTATTCGGTTGGGATGGTCGTATAGAATTCGTTATGTGTCCAGATGGAATTTATAATTATCAAATAAGCTATACTCGTAAGGATGGGGAAAGTCCAATTATTATTGATGGACACGTAAATTTATTGCGTTAAAAATTCTCTTTTTGCGTCGGACATAAATCGATGAAATACTTCTTCGATTTGCAATTCCATTTGATCAAAAACAAGATGTGCTGTTGGTAATTTTGTTTCGAAAGAAATGCGTTTAGCTACTCCTTCACATGATTTCATTAATCCATATTTGGTTGGATAATGGTTCATCCATTGATGCGTTCGGAGTTTGTGCATGAATTCTTTGAACTGTTCTGGATAATGATCATGAAAATCCGTTTCGTGTTGGTAAAAATCACTTAAAAATGAAGTATATTCTGATGGTGAAATTGCGTCCAGTTTCGAGCGAGTAAATGGTCGAAAAACAAATCCACAGCAACTGGTCCAACTTTAGGGAGGTGTGACATTAAGTCGAATTTCAATTCTTTAACAAGAGGATGATTGTCAATATAGAAATCAATGGAACGGTGTAATTTTATTCCCTTCTGAATCACTTCGGGAAAATGTCCATGTTTCGATCCGCGAACAAAGTCACCAAAGAGATTCGCAAGCATTAATTCTTTGTCCGTTCCCGAGAAGTAGAGGTGTCCTAAAAAGTTCATGATAAAAAAAATCCTGCTGAAGCAGGATTTAATTAATATTCATCTTCGTTAAAGAGAAAATCCTCTCTTGACGGATAATCAGGCCAGATTTCTTCGATACTTTCGTACATGTCACCCTCATCTTCTAGGTCTTGTAGGTTTTCTACTACTTCTAATGGAGCTCCCGTGCGAATAGCGAAATCAATTAATTCCTCTTTCGTTGCTGGCCATGGAGCATCTTCTAAGTAAGAAGCAAGTTCTAAAGTCCAATACATATTTCTTTATTTTAGGTGTTAATTTTGGCAAAAGTAATTTTTATTTCCAATAATCCAAATTAAAAATGAAAACTATACAATAAAGCCGTGTTAATTTAATATCGAGGTTTCCATTCTTGTTCCTGAATTCCTAGTTCCATAGCGATTATTCTACCTAAAACGAATAGATAGTCACTTAGTCTATTTAAATACGATATAACCAGTGGCGCGACAAAATCATGTTCGTCCAATGTGACTACCAAGCGTTCTGTTCTGCGACATACGCAACGGCAAATATGTAGGTGTCCAACAAATGGATGACCTCCAGGTAAAACGAAACTTGTCAGTTCAGGTAGTTTATCGTCCATTTCATCCATCCATTCTTCCAATTTCTCCACATCTGAATCCAATAAATCGGGAATTTTCATGTTGGATTTTTCCGGATCGGATGCTAAGCTAGATCCAATGGTAAATAAACGGTCTTGAATTTCAATCAATTGTTGAACAGCTGTAGTGTTGATATCGAACGAACGAATTAATCCAACATAGGAATTCAATTCGTCAACTGTGCCGTAAGCTTCAATTCGTAATTCTCCTTTAGAAACTCTTGTGCCTCCAATTAGTCCGGTGTGTCCTTGATCGCCTTTTTTGGTGTATATTTTCATGTCATTTTACTTAAAATAGTATTTAATTCTTCTTCGTTATGAAAATAAGAAAGGATTTTCATCATGACACCGTCCACAATAGAATCTGGACAAGAAGCACCAGAGGTGAGGATGATGCGATGATTCGATTCCAATGATAAAAATTTGGAATCGATAATAGTTTTTGAATGAATGTCAAACGAATGAATTCGTTCTCTAGAAATAATTTCACTCTCGTCTTTAATGAAGTAACATGGAAACTTTTGTTCCAGTAATTCGACCAGATGACTCGTGTTTGAACTATTGTATCCTCCGACAACAATGGCCATGTCGGCGGTTGTTTCCATCAATGCGAGGGTTGCGGTTTGATTATCATTGGTAGCGTAACAAAGTGTATCTCGCGTGTCTGCAATATGTTCTTTAATGACATCTGTCCCATATTTCAATAACATGACTTCGCGTAAATAGAGCGCAATTTCTTGTGTTTCACTTGCGAGCATGGTTGTTTGATTTACTACACCAACTTTTGTTAAGTCCTTTACTGGATCGAATCCCTTTGAATACTTTCCTTTAAAAACACGTTCAAATGCGTCCAGTTCCTCCTTGCCAAGAATTATATCCCCTAGTATTCTTGCTTCTTCGATATCTTTAACAATTAAAGAAGGTGCATTTTTTGAACTGTGTGAAAAGGTTGCGCGAGTTTCTTCGTGCTTGTGTTTTCCGTGAATAATAACGGTGTGATTTGTCTCTCCAAGTTTTTCGGAACGATTCCAAACCTTTTCGACGAATGGACATGTGGTATTATATGTGTCAATATCCACACCAATCAACTTAAGTTTCTCTTCGATTTCTAAAGTTGTACCGAAAGCAGGGATGATCACTAGATCTTCCTTGGTAAGATTGTCAAATGGAATCAGTTGATTTCCTTCGGTATCCTGTAAAAACTGAAGTCCATGACTAATCAGGTCTTCGTTTACTGCTGGATTATGAATCATTTGACTCAACAGGAAAATCCGTTTACCTGGATTTTCGTGAATGGCTTTGTAGCTTTTTTCTATGGCATTTTCAACTCCGTAGCAGAAGCCGAAATGACGTGCAATGACGAAGGTAACCTTTCCAAGCTGGAGTTCCGTTGGACTAAAATCTTTTTTGCGTGGGTCAGCTATTTTTCGTTGTGCTTTCACTTTTGAGATGATGTTCGAACGGTAAAAAGCTGGTACTTCGAATTGTTTCATAGTTCTAGTTCAACGAATGAATCAAGAATTGGTTCATTTGCGTTTATACATTTTTTCATACCGATCAATCCAATTTTGAACGGTCATTTTCTTTGCTAATTCACCGATTAAATCGAAAGGAATTTCCTGTCCATGTTTGAATCGAATGCACGATTTACCCATATCCAATTTTTTAGAGCTATGTTTCGGGAATTCAGCAACAAACCAATTTAATAATTGCTCATCA
>JBILRU010000003.1:0-44696 GCA_044372485.1 Crocinitomicaceae bacterium | reverse complement strand
GCAATCCAAATTGGAAAATCTGTGGACGATTGATCATTCAGAAAATTGGAAACGATTCCTTTATCAACGCGTTTTACAGCAACTGCTAAGGGTTCATTCGGACCACTGCAAATCGAGTAAGATCGACGCTCTTTCTTTCCATTAATGAGCAATTCAAGATTGATGTACTGTCCCGGAATGAAGTTGAATTCTTGCTGTAAGTCCCCACGTATGTCAAAAGAAACCTGTACGGCATCTTTGTTTAGGTGAGTTAATTCCTTCACCTGAATGGCGTGAAAACCGCGGCTTACTGCTTCAGGCTTATCACTTTTCTTAAATCGATCGAAGATCCCCATGTTTAGTCGTCAAATGATACAAGTACTTCCTCGCTAGTAGGATGTGCTTGACAAGTTAATATATATCCTGCTTCCACTTCTTCCGGAGTTAAAGCGTAGTTTAAATCCATGCGAACGGTTCCTTTAAGCACTTTCGCTTTACAGGTGCAGCAAACACCACCCTTGCACGCGTATGGAACATCCGAACCGGCTTTATATGCAGCGTCAAGAATCGTCATTCCATTTGAATCTAAGGCAAATGACACGGAATCATCGTCCATCACCACCGTCACATTTGTAGAGAGCTGATCGCCAACATCCACGGTTTGTTTTGCTGCTTTAGCCGCCCCAGAATGAAACAATTCAAAGTGTATGTTGTTGGCTGGAATTCCTTTAGTAGTCATGGCAGCTTTGACATCTAAGATCATTTGTTCTGGACCACAAATAAAAATTTCGTCAATTTGCTCATTGCTCAAAAAGGCTTTATGTAGTTCCAAGCACTTTTGCTCATCAATACGTCCCTTTTGAATAGCATTTCCAATATTTTCTCTTGAAAAAAGATGTACTAATGAAAAGCGATTTAAATGTTCATTTTTGAGGTTTTCTAATTCCTCTCGGAAAATCACTTCAGAAAATCCTTGATTGCCATAGAACATAGTTACATGACTATTCGGCTCTTCTCTCAAAATGGATTTTGCAATAGAAAAAATCGGTGTAACACCACTTCCAGCTGCAAATAACACATATGATTTGGAATGATTGCGATCTGTCTCTAATTTGAAATTCCCCATGGGATTCATGACATCTAAAAAGTCTCCTTCCTTAAGTTCGTTGAGCGCATAAGTTGAAAAAACTCCGTTTTCCACTTGTTTAATGGCAACGCGCCATTCTTCATTTGAAGGAGCGGAACACAAGGAGTAAGATCTTCTTACATCTTCTTGGTTAATTTGACTTCTTAACGTAAGGTATTGTCCGGATTTATAGCGAAAGGCTTCTTTAAGTTCTTGAGGCATCTCAAAACTAATAGAAACACAGTTTTTGGTCTCTTTGCGTATGTTTTTTATCTGAAGAGAATGAAATTTGGGGGTCATTCAAGTTGAAATTTAAATTGAAATCAAATTTACACAATACTTAAGTATTTTGTCTTTTTTTAGGAACAATGTTCTTCGATATTTGTTTTAGGTAAATATTGATATTTTGTATATTTGTCAAAAGCAGCGAACACATGAAAACAATGGATTTACAAGAATTAGAAAAGCGCTTCCAGGAAAAGATTGATAATGAAATAAAAATCGAGCCAAATGACTGGATGCCAGATGAATACCGTAAAACATTGATTCGTCAAATTTCGCAGCATGCACATTCTGAAATTGTTGGAATGCTTCCTGAAGGAAATTGGATTACAAGAGCTCCAAATTTGCGTCGTAAAGCGGTGTTGTTAGCAAAAGTGCAAGATGAGGCCGGACACGGACTTTATTTATATAGTTCAGTTGAGACCTTAGGTGCTGACCGCGAAGATACAATCGATGATTTGCATTCTGGAAAAGCGAAGTATTCTTCTATTTTTAATTATCCTGCTGTTACTTGGGCAGACATTGGTACAATCGGATGGTTGGTGGATGGTGCTGCGATCATGAATCAAGTAGCTTTGTGTCGTTGTTCTTATGGTCCGTACGCACGGGGAATGGTGAAAATCTGTAAGGAAGAATCTTTCCACCAACGTCAAGGATTTGAGAGTTTGGTCACACTTTGTAATGGTACGCCGACTCAAAAAGCAATGGCACAAGATGCGATGAATCGTTTTTGGTGGCCTTCTTTAATGATGTTTGGACCAAGTGATGATGAATCCCCAAATTCCGCTCAATCAATGAAATGGAGAATCAAACGATTCACCAACGATGAACTTCGACAAAGTTTTGTGGACGCAACGGTTCCGCAAGCTGAAATACTTGGATTAACGATTCCAGATCCCAATTTGAAATGGAACGAGGAAACAGGTCATTATGACTTTAGTCCAATTAATTGGGATGAATTTTGGCAAGTTGTCAATGGAAATGGCCCTTGTAACAAGGAGCGCATTGATGCACGTAAGAAAGCGAAGGAAGAAGGAATGTGGGTTCGTGAAGCAGCTATGGCTTACGCACAGAAGCGTGCAATGAAAAAAACAGCATAACAATACTATTTTTAGAAACTATGTCAAATAGAGACTGGCCCCTTTGGGAGGTGTTTATCCGAAGCAAACAAGGATTAAACCACAAACACGTTGGTAGTTTACGTGCGCCTGATGCTACATTAGCTTTGGCTAACGCACGCGATGTTTACACACGTAGATCAGAAGGAATCAGTATTTGGGTCATTGAATCAAATAACGTTCATGCTTCTGATCCTTCAGATGCTGACTCTTTGTTCGAACCATCGGACACAAAAGTATACCGTCATCCAACGTTTTACGAAGTGCCGGACGGCATCAAACACATGTAAGATGAAGAATGAAGCTTTGTACAATTACGTTCTTCGTTTAGGAGACGATAGTCTTATTTTAGGTCAGCGCTTAGGTGAATGGTGTGGACATGGTCCTATCTTAGAAGAGGACATTGCCATGACTAATATTTCCTTGGATCTAATCGGACAAGCGATGAGTTTGTTGGATTATGCTGGAGAGTTAGACGGACAAGGGAAGGACCACGATGCATTAGCATTTTTGCGCTTTGAAAACGAATACCGAAATGCCCTTTTATTGGAGCAACCGAACGGCGATTTTGCCAATACAATGATACGCCAATTTTTATTCGATGCGTTTAGAAAGCCATTGTACGAAAAATTGCTTGAGTCAACGGATAAACAAATTGCTGCGATTGCGGAAAAATCTCTGAAGGAAACAAGGTATCACTTGAAACATACATCCGAATGGGTGATCCGTTTAGGCGATGGAACGGATGAGTCACATCAACGTGCACAAACAGCATTGGATCATTTATGGAGATATACGGACGAAATGTTTGGTGAGACAGTAGAGGATCTAAGCTTAATTTCACTAGGAATCGTTCCAGCAATGTCTGAAATAAAAATGCAGTGGTCGAAAACCGTTCAGTCGGTTATCGAAGAAGCAACGCTGGTTATTCCAACGAATAATTGGCAATTTGAAGGCGGAAGAAGGGGAATACATTCGGAACACTTTGGTTATTTGTTATCCGACTTACAATATATGCAACGAGCATATCCAAATATGAAATGGTAACGAAAGAATCCATTCTTTCGTGGTTGGATGAGGTCTGTGACCCCGAAATCCCTGTATTATCGCTTGCGGACCTTGGTGTTTTACGTGGAGTAGAGTACCTTAATGATGAATGGCATATTACCATCACGCCAACGTATAGCGGTTGCCCAGCCATGAAAACCATGGAGGACGATATTCTGCTCAAGTTAAAAGAACATGGTATTGTGGCAAAAGTTCATTTGGTGCTTTCTCCAGCCTGGACAACCGATTGGCTTTCGGAGTCAGGACGAGTAAAACTGAAGGAATTTGGTATCGCTCCCCCAGAAAATGAGGTGGATAAAAGCGTACTCTTTGCCGCTCCAACGGTAGTTCCTTGTCCAAGATGCAATTCTCGTGAAACAAAAATGGTCAGTCAATTTGGAAGTACAGCGTGCAAAGCACATTATCAGTGTCTAATCTGTTCAGAACCATTTGATTACTTTAAGTGCTTAAAATAATTCAAGCACTTTTTTTTATTTTTATCTACTATGTAATGCATAATACAAAGCAAAACATATATCTTTGTATAAAATATTTCTAAATGAATGTTGAAAATACACAGTCTCAAATGCGCAAAGGAATACTCGAGTATTGCATTTTGAGCATATTGGACAAAAAGGAAGCTTATCCATCTGAAATATTGGAACGACTTGACCTAGCACAATTGAAGGTAGTTGAGGGGACGATTTATCCTTTATTGACAAGATTGAAGAACATGAAGTTGTTGGATTATCGTTGGGCAGAGTCCACTTCTGGTCCACCAAGAAAATATTACACCATTACGGAGGACGGAAAAGCTTTTTTAAGCGAATTAGAACGCACATGGACAGAATTGCAATTAGCGGTGAGTCATATTACAACCTTATAAAAAAAAGATTATGAACAAAACAGTTTCCATTCATTTACAAGGAATTCCATTCATTTTTGAGGAGCAGGCCTTTGATCGTTTGACAACGTATCTACAGCAGTTAAAGCAAGTCCTTCAAAAAGAAGAGGGAAGTGATGAAATTCTTCAGGATATCGAATTGCGGATGGTTGAATTAATTCAGCAGCAGTTGACGCCATTTAAACAAGTTGTTGAACTTTCTGTCATTGAACAAATCATCGAGAAACTTGGGAGACCAGAGGATTTCACAGATGAATCCAATTTAAATAGCGATGAAACATCCTCATCAACAGATGCTACCGTAGAAAAACGTTTGTTTAGAGACGGTGACCGCGCAATGCTTGGAGGAGTTTGCGCCGGTGTTGCAGCTTATTTTAACGTTGATGTAGTGATCATTCGTGCAATTTACGTCTTGACCTTTTTAACTTTTGGAATTGGATTCTTGCTTTACATTGTGCTATGGGCAATTGTACCGATGGCAAGAACCAGCAGCGATAAACTTCGCATGAAAGGTCAGCATGTAAACATTGAAAACATGAAATCGGAATTAGGAGATGCGGCCAATCGCATAAAGAATGGAGCAAAAGAAATGAAGTCAAATTCAGGAATTCAATCCTCAATCTCTGGTATTCTCCGCATCATTTCAGTGATTATAGGGATTTGGGCATTGCTGTTTGGAACGGGTATTTTCGTTTTTGCCATTGTGTTTTTCTTTGTGAATCCTGACATTATTCCGGCACAATTGAATGGACGTTTTATGTCCTTTCAGGATTTCGGTGGACTATTGTTTGAGTCAACTTCACACGAGTACTATTTTTATCTTGGAATTGCCTTGATTTCTATTGCACTCGTTGCACAATGTTATTTGTTTGGCATCCGACTGATCACCCAGTTTAAAGCAACTTATTTAAAGGTTTTGACGGCTATTTTCGGAGTGACACTCGTTGTTGGAGTTGTTCTCGTTTCGTTAGGCGGGGTTCAAATCGGACGGTCAATGGCGATATACGGAGAAGTGGAAAAAGAAATTGCCACAATTCCCGGTCTTGAATTCAACATCGAAAAGAAATCCATTGAAGGTCAATTGATCGATGGCTTCAAAATTAAAAGCAATGGTGATGAAGGAGTGATAACCATTAAGAATGGGCGTGTTTACCTTCAAGGTATTGAGTTGGTGTATTCACAATCAAGTGATTCCTTATTTCATATTAAACAAATCAATGATTCACAAGGTCGCACGCATGAATCCGCATTGAAAAAAGCGAGAAACATTCGTTGTGCCTATGAGTTCCAAGCCAATCACATGTTATTGGAAACAATGTATTCCTTTCCTGTATCGGATAAATTCCGCGATCAAAATGTGAAGTTTCTGATTGCCGTTCCATCTGGAGGAAAGATTTTCTACGAAAAACTCCAAGTATATCCAAGTTTTATAGAAGAAACGGATACAACTACCGAAACCTACCAACATGGTTATATCTCCAATGATGGTGAGTATTCCAAATGGTAATTACAACTTGATTTTTGAAAGCACACTACCGGCATCAAGCCAGTAGATTAACTTGAAGGACAAACTGTTAACTGGTCCATTTGCCAAGGTATTCTGCAAATTGGACCAGTACATGGATTGCACATCTTTGTCCGCACTGAAAATCGAGTTTTTCCAAACAATATTGAATTCACTGTTCGGTTGAAAAACCCATCGGTATTGACAATCAATTGTGAAGGCATTGTAATTGATGTTGTATGCTGATTCCCCGATATTATTTAATCCTTGATAACTGGGAATGGCATCGATTAATCCTTGATTATTTAAGGTCCCGAAATAATGGTAGTTAATAGCAGAGCGGTAATGTCTTAAACGGAAGGTAATCCCCATTCGATTGGTCAATATGTATTCCATGGAAATGGTTTGAGTCGTGTTGATTCGATCTCTATTTCCAAAGATGATTCCTGAAGGCAAGTTTACAGGTTCATCAAAGGGAACGGCATATCCTTCACTGTTTCGTTCGAAATCTTGACTCCAATTATAACTGAAAGCAATGAAGTCTGTAAAACGAATTCTTGGACTAAAATAATATCCATATTCTTTCCAATTGTCGCGTTGTACGATAATGTAATTAGTTCCAGCGTCTAACGCAATTCGCTTTTGATAGTTGGTTGATATCCAATAGTTAAAACTGTAGTTCTTTGGTCGAACAAAGAAACTTCCCCATACCCTCGGTTCAAAGTAATCGTAGTTGTTCGTAAGCGTATTGTTATTGCCAAATCCAGTTGCATTAAAGGACTTAGAAACGAGAACAAAACCTAAGTTCGAATAGGTTCCTACATAATTGTTTGGAGCGTATAACCTCATACTTGAAATGGATCCACTTAAAATAACTTTCGTTAGTTCTTTCCTCTTTGGTTTGAAATTGCGGTAGGCTCCCGAAACTTCCAAGACTCGCTTGTTGTTATTGTAATTAAATCCAAGGTCATTTGGATCAAATTTATCCGATTCTTCCAAATAGCCAACGCCGTATATCCAAGTACCACGTTGCTTCCCAAAATTGAAATTATAGTTATATCCAATGGAAGAATTAGCACTTCTTTGAACAGAAAGCGTCGATTTACCGTTAAAGTTGAATTTATTATTCTTGGTGTTCGCATTGAAATTTAATCCACTGACATTGGCATCATAAAACTCACCGGAGCGCAAAACACTTGTGTTAGTGAAGGTAACGGAGCTATTGTTTTTTAAGTTTTGATCAAGGACAAAAACATTGTAGTTCGTTAGTGGTGAAATCATGACTTCACGTTCTAGTCCACTGTCGTAATTCACGGCTGTCCCATATTGCGCGGCATTCACGGCATTAAAAACGCCAATACCGAGTCCATTGCTCATGCGACCTGAAAGTTTTGTGGCATTGTATAGCTTTGACCCACTTGGAACATTTTTCAAATATTCATCTGGACCTAACATCGTTGTGACAACTTTGTATGGTGCTTGAATTCCAATTCTGCGGCTGTAGAATAGTCCTGCTTTATTGAATAATTCTGTTCCCTCCGTAAAAAACTGACGATTTTCATTGAACTGTACCTCAAACGGACTTAAATTCAATACTTGTTGATCGAAAACGACCTGTCCAAAGTCAGGAACAAGAGTCACATCCAACGTAAACGCTTCATTCACTCCATATTTGATATCCATTCCACCGTTAAGTGAACGAGTCCAGCCGAACGACCCATCGCCTTTTGGAATGCGATCTAAATAAGAAGATACATAGGGCATGAGTGCCAAACGAAGGGGAGGTTTAATTCCTTTAATTCCGACCACTTCACCATTCTCAATCAGAAAGTTTTCTAGGTCAGGATTCACTTTCACCCAAGTAGAATTTTCTCTATATCTGGAAATTTCTCGAGAGAAGTTAATTCCCCATTTTTGAATTTCGGTATTAGGAAAGCGAATCGCGCTGTAAGGAATTCGGATTTCTAACGTCCAACCTTGTTCTGTCAGTGCAGTAGCACTAGACCAAGCGAGGTTTAATTCACCGATGTAATTACTGCCTTGTATTTTTGCATCAATTTGAACACCACGACTTGTAACACCAAAATAGAATCCATTTTGATCGTCGTTGTAGGTATCCAGGTAAATGCTGAAGATATCTAAGTTGGGATTGTAGTCGTCGCGTATGGATAAGACTTTTGACACGGAATCTGGGTCATCAAAACAAATTGCACTGATGTAAACGGCGTTATCGTCGTAAAGCATTCTCACTTCTGTTCGTTTTCTAGGCTCGTTTCCAGGATAGGGCTGAAGCTGAGTAAATGAGTGCACAAAGGGAGCAATTTGCCATTCTCTTTCGGAAAGTTTGCCGTCAATGACTAGCTCAGCATCGATACGTTGGGCAGAAATTCCAGCATTGGGTTCTGTTCCTGTCTGATTGAACGCTATTCCGCAAGGAAGTAAAAATAAGAATAGGAGAAAGTGTTTCATTCGCTGCAAAAGTAAGGCATTTTTTTATCTTCCCATGCGCGCTACAATATGAAGACATTCCTCATTTCTTTCAAATGTCGCCCATATTTTACAGGATTTTTTCATGTTAAACAGAATAGAGGAAGTTAGTTCTTGTAGATAACGAACTTAACAATCGCTTAAGATGCTCGGACTCACAAAGCGCGAAAAGGAAAAATCGAAACTATTCCCGTTTAAATGTGGACTTTTCCTTACCGCTGTCCGGTTGTGTCGCACAAGCCTAGACACCGTGTAATGCGTTCGAGTCATGGACGTAACAATTAACTTTGTGTCCGACAGAGGTGTATCTTGAAGCGAGTCATGAAATGCCTGGCCTATTTCGTTCAGAATCCTTTTAGCATAGGGTGTGAGTGCGGCATAGGAATAATGAAAAGTATCTAACTCAAAACCTGTATTTGCTTCTACTAATTGCAACTTTCCCACACGAATATAATGTTGGATTCCGCGCTTGTCTTTTGATGGTTTAACACCTTGTTTTACAGAACGATCCATGTATTCACAAAGCCGATTATTCAGTTTCACACTGTAAATAGAAGAATCAAATTGGGCACAGTTGAAGGAATTTACAAACGTGTCTTTCTTTTTCATAGGATACTCAGCGTCGTTTGGATTCAATAGACCGAATCCAACTAAGGCAAAACTGATGGTTAAAAGACAAAAAGAAAATAATTTCATGTAACTACAAAATTAAAAAGATCTTCAAGCGGAGAATGAAAATGCTTGCTTAACTTTGTCCCGTGAGTGTATTTGATAATTTAAGGGCTCAATTAGAGCAACTCGATTGGCCCAATGTGTACTTGTTTAAGTTTATTGTCCCGAATGACAATGAACACATGGCTTTGGTAAGCGCCTTGTTCGATGAACATGCGGACATCACCTATCATCAGTCAGGTAAGGGTAATTATGTAAGTGTAAGTGTTAAAGAAGTCATGCTATCTGTGGATTCAATTATTGAAATCTATGAAAAAGCGGCTCAAATTAAAGGGGTAATTTCGTTATAATGGAAATGATAATAGAGTTTTTGATTGCTACACTGATTATTTTGGTTGCAATTATCGCTTACCGATTTTTACTAAGGTATTTATCGAAAGGCAATGTGGATCAAGCACAGTTTTGTGAGTTGTATTCGCTAGATCACGAACCTGCTTCGGGAGAGGTAAGTTTTTACTTTGTTTGTCCAAGCACGACTCATGTAACTTTTCATATATGGAAAGCAGATGAGGTTGTTCTTCAATTGACAGATAAGGAATACGAAGAAGGCGGACACTTACTCAAATTTCAAACGGCTGAGTTACCCAATGGAACGTATTATTTCGGTATTGAGACGAGCAAACAAAAATCTCAAAAAAGATTTACAATCCAGAATTAGGATTCACTCTTTGGTTTCTTCACTTTGATGCGCGTTCTATGGCGTGAAATTTTGTATTTCGATTTCTCAAAATCACTTTTATAACCATCTGTTTTTGGGATTCGGTAGGTCAGTCCAACGCTATATTGCATATAATCTGAACTTTTGAATAAATCTGTCAAGCCCAATTTCATGGTGCCTTGAACTTGTAATCCAAGTTTACTACTCATCCAAAATGTACATCCAACGGTAAAATTAGCTGTTGGCGAAAGCGATTTAGCCGTATTCCGATTGTCAGAGGTTCTCAATGTTACGCCAACTCCGGCTCCAATATATGGATCCACGATTCCTCGTCCGAGTTGTTTATAAAACGAATATTTCAAAGCAAAATCAGTAGATATCATACTTCCAGTAATTCCCAATGAATCATTCACAAGCTTCGTTGGATCGTATTTTTGAAAACTTAAAGCTCCATCGGCGCTCCAACCATTGTAAATGTACTTATCTACGAAAATTCGGGTTGGATAGGGGGCGCTCTGTAAATCAGAGGATGAAAAGGGGTTTATTTCATAGCCATCATCGTCTGTCAACAACCAAGAAGCACCAAATTGCCAAGCATAATTGTCTTGATTCGTGATTTTCTTTGTCGGTTGCGCAATGCTATTTCCGTAAAAACAAAGAAAGAGTAGGAAGGAGATGGTGCTAAATTTCATTTTTTGTTGTTGCTAAAACAAAAGTAGTTAAAATTTGAAGCGAAAAACTTTTGTTGAAATCCTTCAATTGACAAGCAATTGTGCATTTCTCATTCAAGTAGAATGCCTAATTTTGAAAGAGAAATGACAAAGCTCAAAAAATACGATTTGGTACTGGAAGATGAAACAACCCTAGAGGTCTATGGTGTTTCATGTGCTTTTGCTGATTACCGCTTGGCTTGGGAGTTAAATCAATGTTTAGATTTGAACCTGACGAAGTCAAACGAAGTATACGAACTTCGTCCAAATAAAGCAAAAGAGGTCGTTCCATTTCGTCATTTTACGTTCTTCGATGAGGAGTGTTTAACTCGTTATTACTTGATAAAAAATAAGCAAGAACATGGTGTTTTTCATCCCGAACGACCGATGATTGATTATTTTCTTGTTTTACGAGAGAACTTTACTTTCGAAAAAGATGTATTAATTCAGAAATTAAGAAAAATAAATGGAATCGTAGCGGTGTTTGATTTCCCTGCCGAAGAATTTGATATGATTGCATATTTAACAAGTTAAGATGAAAAAAACAAAAATAGTAGCAACACTTGGACCAGCTTCCCTAAAAAGAGAAGTCCTGAAGAACATGATGTTGGAAGGATTAAACGTGTGTCGATTGAATTTCTCTCATGGTTCTTATGACGATCATGCTGGGGCGGTTGAATTAATTCGATCGTTGAATGAAGAACTTGGACTAAATGTGGCGATTCTTGCTGATTTACAAGGCCCAAAAATTCGTACAAACGAAATGGAGAACAATGGTGTTCCATTAGAAAGCGGAGACGAGATTCATTTAGTGGTGGATAAGGTGGTTGGAAACAAAGAACGTTTTTCAATCAACTACACGCTGCTTCCAAAAGAAGTAAAACCGGGCGAACGAATTCTATTGGATGATGGAAAAATTGTTCTAGAAGTTATTGAAACAGATGGACACTCAACCATTCGCTGTGGGATTATTCAAGGTGGAATTCTTTCTTCTAAAAAAGGGGTCAATTTCCCAAACACGAAAATTTCGATGCCTTCTTTAACAGAAAAGGATATTGCTGATTTAGCCTTTGCTTTGTCTCTACAAGTTGATTGGATTGGATTATCGTTCGTGCGATCAGAAGAAGACATCATTGATTTAAAAGCCAGAATCGCTTTAAACAACCATCATGCGAAAGTCATAGCAAAAATTGAAAAACCAGAAGCGCTTGAAAATATTGATGCGATTATCGCAGAAAGTGATGGACTAATGGTCGCTCGTGGTGATTTAGGAGTGGAAGTTCCTTATCAAACGGTTCCTTCTATTCAGAAAATGTTGATTTCGAAGTGTATTTCTTCAGCGAAACCTGTCATTGTGGCTACACAAATGATGGAGTCCATGATTGCTAATTTAACTCCTAGCCGTGCAGAGGTAAATGACGTGGCGAATGCTGTACTCGATGGCGCTGATGCCGTGATGTTATCAGGAGAAACTTCTGTGGGTAATTATCCAGTTCAAGTCATTGAAACGATGGCAAACATCATCAAAGAAATGGAGAAACACGCTGCAATGTACAATAAAGAGGAGTTGCCGGTTAAAAACAGCGAACGTTTTATTTCCGATTCGATTTGTTTCAATGCCTGTCGTTTATCTCAACGCGTAGAAGCAGATGCAATCATTACGATGTCCTTTTCTGGATACACAGCCTACAAGATCGCTTCACAGCGTCCAAATAGTCAGATTTATGTCTTCACGAGCAACCGAAATATTTTGACCCAATTAAATTTGGTTTGGGGAGTTCGTGCATTTTACTATGATAAACTCATTTCCACGGATCATACCATTGCTGATATAAAGTACATCATGAAATCTGAAGGTCACCTAAACCTTGGTGATTTAGTGATTAATATCGCTTCTATTCCTTTGGAGGATCTCGGTGCTTCGAATATGTTGAAATTAAGTTACGTCGATTAAGTTATTAGAAAGTCCATCTCAAAAAAAATGCGTAACTTAAAGTAAAGAAGAAGTGAGATGGAAAAAAATTGGATGTTTCAACCCGAAGTTGATACCGAATTAGCCAATGCCTTAAGTCAACAATTGAAGGTCGATTTGTTCGTCGCTGAATTATTGGTTCAGCGCGGACTCCGCACCGAAATGGAGGCAAGGCGCTTTTTTCGTCCAAACTTGGATGAACTCCATGATCCATTCTTGATGAGAGATATGGATACTGCAGTCAATCGAATCAACGATGCCATCAAAAAACAAGAGGGAATTCTGCTTTTTGGTGACTACGATGTGGATGGAACCACAGCTGTCGCACTCATGTACGAGCAATTAACAAAGTTTCATCCAAATGTACATTATTACATTCCCGATCGCTATAAAGAAGGATATGGATTAAGTCAGCAAGGAATCGATTACGCTCAATCGGAGCAATGTTCCCTCATCATCACACTTGATTGTGGCATTAAGTCGAATCAATTAGTCGCGAAAGCAAAAGAACAGGGCGTTGATTTTATCATCTGTGATCACCATCAACCTGGAGAAGAGTTACCCTTAGGCATTGTACTCGATCCAAAAAGAGTGGATTGTACGTACCCGTTTAAAGAACTTTCTGGATGTGGAGTTGGCTTTAAATTAATGCAGGCCTTGTATATTGACCACGGCGTTTCGGTAGATTCACTTTTCGAAAGTCTCGATTTACTCGCTTTGAGTATTGGGGCGGATATTGTTGATGTGACGGGTGAGAACCGCATTCTTTGTCACCACGGACTCCTTCAATTGAACCAACATCCTCGAAAAGCATTCGAGGAGTTATTAACCTTAGCTGGAAAAAAACTTCCACTCAGTTTAACGGATGTCGTTTTTGTGATTGCTCCGAGAGTAAACGCAGCAGGTAGAATCCGAAGTGGAAAAACGGCTGTAGATTGGATGTTATCTTCTAATGATGAAGAAATAAAACAATTAGCGCAGGAAATTCACGATGATAACACCTTGAGACGTACCATTGATCAGTCAATTACAGAAGAGGCACTTCAGCAGATTTCTATGGATAAAGAACATCCGAATCAATGTACGAACCTTGTTTTTCAAAAGGACTGGCATAAAGGAGTGGTTGGAATCGTGGCGTCTCGCATCATTGAATCGCATTACCGTCCAACGATTGTATTGACAGAGTCAAATGGACTATTAACCGGTTCCGCAAGAAGTGTTGGCTCGATTAATCTTTACGATGTTTTGGAATCTTGCAAGGAACACTTGACACAGTTTGGTGGACATCATTATGCAGCGGGATTAACCATGCCAAAGAAAAACTTGAAGGCCTTTCGATTTGCGTTTGACCAGGAAGTTAAACAGCGACTGAATGGTGCTCCATTAGAAGCTGTACAGACAATCGATTTAAGCATCGACTTGAATGACATTCAAATGGTGTGGAATGGAAAGCTGCCGCGCATTAAAAAGATTATCGATGCATTTGAGCCATTTGGACCCGGAAACATGAAACCTGTTTTTTGTACCAAAGAATTATTTGCAACAGATGCGCGCATCCTCAAAGAAAAGCACATCAAGTTACGTGTTGTTCAATCGGATTCTAGCTTGGCTTTCGATGCTATTGGATTTAATCTCGCGGACAAAGAAGAACACACCTTGAAAGGAATGGCTTTTGACATGGCATATACCCTTGAAACAAATGAATTCAACGGAAAAACCAATTTGCAATTCAACATAAAAGATATCCGTGCGACGGATTCATGAAAATTCCCTTAATTTTGGATGCTATGTTTACAGGAATAATTGAAGAAATAGGAGTGATTACTGATATCCAAAAGGAGGCAGGGAATATTCACTTTACCATTGAGTCCAAGTTGAGTGACGAGTTGAAAATTGACCAAAGTGTTGCACACAATGGTTGTTGTTTGACAGTTGTTAAGTTGAATCCCGGAAGACATACGGTGACAGCTATAAATGAGACCCTACAGAAAACGAATCTTGGTAGTTGGCTACTTGGCTCAAAAATCAATTTGGAGCGCTGTATGACCTTTAATGGGCGCTTAGACGGTCACATTGTCCAAGGACACGTGGATGGATTGGCACGATGTGTCTCCATCATGGATGAAGATGGCAGTTGGCGTTATCGTTTTGAATACCATTCAGATTTCGTCACTGTAGAAAAAGGATCTGTCACCATAAATGGCACAAGTTTAACCGTAGTTGATTCCGAGGATGGTGCTTTTTCCGTATGCATTATACCGTATACCTACGAGCACACCAATTTCCACACCTTAGCTGTAGGAGATGAGGTGAACTTAGAATTCGATATTATTGGAAAGTACGTCGCTCGCTTGATGAACCGTTAATAGAAGTTAAGTGCAATTGTTTGCACATGCGTTTGGTTTTTTGGCACAACAAATTTAGCTTGATTATAGGTCGGCGGCCCAAAACTCCCCATTGCATTATTTGAAAAGGCGAATCCTTCTGTAGGAATCCCTAACCAATTCTGATCAATTGCTTGGTTATTATTTTCATCGTGGAAAACTCCAAATGCATAGGTGCCTTCTGGAAGGCTATCAATCGTAAAGGACATATTTGCACCTGTTGGTGTAAAACTGAGTGATTTATATACTTGATTTGGATCGTTAAAGCTTGCGCTGTTGTTGTACAAAGCAAAATTGATGGTTCCGTTCATATTTTGCATACCAGACAAGTCAACCTTGAGCTTTCCTAAAGTATCCGCTACCAATAAGCTGTCAACATTTGGAATGTTTGTACTTGGTGGCAACGGAACATCCTTTTTACAGGAAACCATGAACAAGGAGAGGAGTATTGAAACGATAATTAGGTACTTCATCCGACGAATTTTTTAAGAAAGATAATTAATTTTTGCTAAAAAGTTGCGGAAACAAAAAAAGGCGGATGAGTGATCATCCGCCTTTCGCTTGTTCTCAATGTTCTTATTTAATTCCTAACGCTGTTTTCGCTGTAGGGTCATTTGGTTCAATTTGTAAAATAATTTCGTAGAACGATTTTGTTTTAGCCAAATCTTTCGCTGCTGATTTCGCGTAGTAATCACACAAGTAACGACATGCTTCCAACACCAATGGCTTATTAGTTGGTAATCCACGTTCCTCAGGTTTTACTAACTCAATGATTTTCTCGTAGTATGGCTGTGCTGCCCAACGCTCATTTGCTGAATCCAATTTGTAATTACAACGAGCTCTCCACAAATATCCAGGAGTATAGCTTGGTGATAAGCGAAGTACTCTTGCGAATGCTGAGTCTGCCAAAACGTAATCTTTTGGACCATTGTAAATCGCCTTGCCAAGTTCGTATTCTTCTGCTGAAGTCAAGGCTACTAGTTGCGCACGTTTTGTATAAAGCTCAATCGATTTGTCGAATTTTTTCGCTTTAAAATACATTTTCGCCACTTCACTTGTCAATTCTTTTGCAGCGATTTCATTCACAGCAATTGCTTTCTCGTATTCAATGAGACCAAGGGAATCTTTACCGGCTTTTATTAATAGCGCTCCATTCGTTTTGTAATCCATATAGCTAATCATATTTGCTGGAACAACGGCGAAGAAACGAGCGGAAGCATCTAATCCTTTTTTAATAGAGGTGCTGTCCGTGTTACATTCTAAGTAAGAGAATGCCAACATACGTTCTGTATAGAAATTAGAGAAGTTCATTGCATTTAAGGTATTCACCTCGTTAATGGCTTCACAGTATTCTTTCGCATTGAAAAGAGCAGTCGTATACAAATAACGCGCCTCCAAGTTGTTATTGAGTTTTAAGTATTTTTGCCAATCTTCAATTGCCGCTTTTTTCTTACCGAAACGCATATTTAACTCTGCATTCGCGCGATAAGCCGGTGCGTATGTGGAGTCAATTTGTTTTGCTTGTTTGTACATTTCATTTGCTTTCTCTTGGTTTTGAGCAGCTCGGTATACATTAGCTACGCGCACCACACCACGAGGAGATTTTGGATTGATATCCAAAACTGCCAAGTAAGATTTGATTGCTAAACTCGCATTATCTGGTGTTTTTGCATAAAGTGCATCACCTTTTAATAAAAGATTGTCTTCGTTTTTCGGGTCTTTAACGATTGCTTCCTCTAAAATTAACAAGGCTTGATCGTAATCTTTTACCTCAGACGTAATAAAAACTTTAGCCATCCCACGAATAACTTCCGCACGTTTTAACTTGTCTTTTTTAGTTAAAGCAAACGCTTTGTCGAACTCCAATTTTGCTTCTGGTTTTTTACCGTCAATCCAAAGTACGCGTCCGGCAGCAACGAATGGTAAGGCACGTAGTTTATCTACTTCGTAACTTTTGTTCCACATCATTTTCGCGGAATCAACTAAACCTTTGTCAAAATAACAGTCACCGTAGTAAAAGTATAATTCACCGTTCATTGGATCCGCTTTCACCAATGCAGCGAAATCTTTAATTGCATCAGCGTAACGTTCGTTATCCGTTTTGTAAATCGCATCTTTCAAGGTTTGACCGAATGTCAAGCTGCTTAAAAATGCTGCTCCGATTAAAAATAAGGTTTTCATTTTGTATGTTTTTTTATGCTAATCAATTTGCTTGCCAAAAATAGCTTTGTTTTGTGGTTTGGCAAAAAAAAGCTGTGATAAATGATAGAGATTTATTATTTGGGACTCATTTGAATCAGGCGTACCGGATTATTTGCTGGAACTAGTTCTGATTTATGAATGATAATTTGTCCTTTTTCGCCCATCATGAAGTTGACAAATCCAGAATTCAATCCAGCTCTACTTCCTTTATTGATCATCCAAACATCGCGAATGAGCGGGTATTCTTTGGTGTAGATGACACCATTAATTGGTTTGAATGATTCACTTTCCTCTGTTAGTTTCACATCCATCACGTGAATACCATCCAAAAAGTTCAATACTTCAAAATCTTCTTGATTTGAAATCCAATTCAATCCGATGATTCCAATAGCATTTTTATTCTTTTTAACGTAGTTAATCACTTCCTCATTGGATTTGGCGGCAAAGACATTGTTTGACAAATTTTTCGTTTGTAGCATGTCGGTGATGTAATTGAAGTTCGCAGAGTTCATTTGGTCAAATACCACTGAAATGGATTGTTTGGATGTTGGCCACACACTGTTTTTATCGGTAAGAATTTTTCTTAATCTCGGAATACTGATGGTGGTGTCTGTATTTTCAGGATTGACAATCAAAGCGACAGCATCTAAAGCGATACGATCACTACTCACTTCCACGTTTTTACTTTTAAGGAATTTTTTTTCAGCTTTGGTGAAATCCCTGGTAATGGTGATGGTTTTAACCTGTCCTTCTAAAAATGCTTGAATGATTTTTCCTTCCGGAAGATACTTTGCAGTGATGTCAGCTTTTGGATTCAAACTTTCAAACGTAGAAATCGACGTTTCAAAAAGCGGTTTAAAAGACTCTTCGACATAGATAACTGCTTTTCCGCGTCCATGTGTTTCTTTCACATAAGCTAGTGGATTCTGAGGAGAATCACAGGCAACGAGTGTTCCAACTAAAAAGAGGGAAAGAAAAAATTGATGACCATTCATGAGCGTTCGTTTTGGTGCTTATCTTTATTAAAATCAGTATAAATGCGTGAAAAGCGATAGCTAGCGTAAAGAACGAGAACCACAATAGTCGTGATTCTTTTCCAGCCGTTCAAGTAAGGTAGGATATCATTGAAAGTGAGCATTCCCGCAAATAAAAATGCCACAATTACTACGAGTCCACCGGTAATACTTTGTATGATGTTTGTTTTCATATTGACAAAAAAAATCCCCAATCGAAAATTCTATTGGGGATCTATAAATTAGGTTAACTCCTATTGAGATTCGAATTTAATTGGTAGTCGTACATAGGTACGAACTTCGCGTCCTGCATTCGATGCTGCTTTCCATTTTGGCATTTTCGTTATTACGCGAAGTGCTTCTTTGTCACAAGCTGGACACTCATCTAATTTCGTTTCAACAACGGCATTAGAAACTGTTCCATCTTTTTCTACGACAAAGCGTACAATTACACGACCGTTTACACCAAGGTCTGCTGCTTCAGCTGGTGGACGAATGTTGTCATTGATAAATTCATTTAATTTATCGTATCCACCGTTAAATTCTGCTTCTACTTCCACCCATGTTTCGATAGGTTCAACAACCGCTTGCGTAAGCGCTGGCCCACCTGTTGGATCGTCCGTTGGCAATTCCCAACCTTCGTCACCACCTTCGATGTTTTGATCACCCGCACGTGTGTTTTCTAATTCAGCTTGAGTTGGTAGTACGTCTGTTACGACATCATCCTCAATAACTGGCGGTAAGAAAGCCGTCATTTGCTCCAATTTTGGAGGTGGTGGAGGTGGAGGTGTTACTGGTGGCGGAACTTCGTCTGCCGGTGGCTGTAACGTTAAGTTCTTACTATTTTCTTTTGGAAGTTCAATTTCTTCTTTAGGTAAACGTTTGATGAGTTCAGAAATCCCAAAAGATAAAGCTGCAAGAAGAACTAATCCAGCCATAATCATGACCATGCGCTTGTTGTAGCTGCTTCTCAGTACATAAGCGCCATAGGCTTTGTTTCTGTGAGCAAAAACGACTTCATTTCTCGTGTTTGATGTTACTTGCTGCCATTTACGAGCAGTTAAATAGTCTAGGAGAGAAAATCCTGTAACTAAAGCAACGATGACATAGAGGACTTGCATACGAATTATTTTTTAAGTTTTTCTTTCATCAACTGCAGTTCTCCTGGTGTAATGTCAACGGGTGCAATTACGCCGATTTCTGCAATTTTTAACTCATCTACAAGATCAATGAAATTCTTACACAACGCTTCTTCATCTGTTTTGATCAGTACCTTCAGTGCTTCTCTCTCCACTCGGAGTCCGTCTAGCTTTTTAAGGTAAGTACTATCGTTAAGTTGTTTGCGTTTTAGTTTTTCATCAAGACCTTGCTTTTTAACTAAAACGTAATTATTTAATTTTCCTAACAATTTTCTTATACCTTTTTCTCCAGTACCAAAATCAACCTCTTTTAACTCCGTAACTGAACCATCGTCAGCACGGTGATCTTTGTTGTAATATTCACCTTGATAATAGAAAATACGGTCTTCCGAAAGAAGGAAGGTAATCCCGTTATTCATTTTAGGACCTTTGATATCCGTTTTGTCGTCAACTTTCGCTGGGTAAGCTAATGGTAACATTTTAGGCTTACTAAAAGTCGATGTTAGGACGAAGAACGTCAAGAGTAGGAACGCCAAGTCAACCATGGGCGTCATGTCCACACGAGTCGAGCTTTTCTTTGCTCTTTTCTTTCCTTTGCCGTGGCCACCGCCACCGCCTTCTGCCATTTCTGCCATGTCTGATTAATTAATCGGAGCGAGCTCCGAAGAAGTTATGAAATTCAAGTTATTTAAGTTCAATTCCCTGAACACATTGATGACATCTTCCGCTTTTTGGTATTTAGTTTTGGAGTCAACACGTAGAATGAATTTTGGTTTGAAATCTTCAGCGTCTGGACTTTCGCCTTTTAGTTTTGCTTCTTCGAACGCTGTTTTCGCAGAGTTTAAAGCGGCAGTACCAGCATAACTAATCCAGTCGTACAATTCATTTGTTTTTGTTGAATCTACTTGAATACCTTTTGTTTGGAATGTAATGCGGTCATCCGCACCTGTATCAATGTAAGAAGGTAATTCTTGCATGGTACAACCAAATGTTGACATGAACGTGAACTTTTCGATTTGCTCTTCAGAAAGGCTCATTTTGTACTTACCCATGATATTCGTAAGCATTTCACGTCTCGCTTCAGCTCCTGACAAGTTAAAGAACACACGTCCATCTTGGTCAATGGTCACCATAATCACGTTCTCAGGAATAAATTTATCACTGATACTTGAAGGTGTATTAACCGTAACGGGTTCACTTGCGCGGAAAGAAGCGGCCAACATAAAGAATGTAACAAGCAAGAATGCCAAGTCCACCATAGGCGTCATGTCTATGGAAGGAGAACTTTTAGGTATTTTTAATTTAGGCATTGCTTGTTCCTTTAAATGTTAGACCAACAATTAGTTTGATGCAGAGAAGTCCTGAACAATTGTAAAGCTTGCTTCGTCGATGCTGTAAGTCATTGAATCAATTTTCGTCGAGAAGAAATTATACAAAATAATGGCGATTGTTGATGCTGTAATACCAAGTGCGGTATTAATTAAGGCTTCTGAGATACCTGTGGCAAGAGCCGCCGTATCTGGCGAACCTTTGGACATCGCAGCAAACGAACGAATCATCCCAAGTACTGTTCCAATCAAACCAATTAAAGTTGCAACAGAAGCACTTGTTGAGAGAACGGATAAGTTTTTAGAAAGCATAGGTAGTTCTAATGCTGTCGCTTCCTCCAATTCTTTTTTCAAAGATTCTAATTTTTGTTCTTTTGATAAAGAAGCATCTCCGTTGATGTGTTCGTATTTCTCAAGACCAGCACGTACAACGTTTGCCAATGAACCTTTTTGTTTGTCACATTGTGCGATTGCTGCTTTGTAATCTTTTTTAACCATGTGTCCTTTAATTGCTGCAATAAATTTATCAGTACCACCTTTACCATTCGCTGCCATTAGCGTAACCAAGCGTTCAATTGAAAAGATGATAACCACTAAGTTAGTTGCAAGTAAAATAGGCACAATGAATCCACCTTTGTAGATTACTCCATACAAATTCCCTTCCATTGGTTCTCCTGTAGGATCGTTATCAATGAAGTTACTTGGATCTCCAAAAACTTTACTGTAAATCAATGCTCCTGCTACTAATGCAATAGCAATAGCGAGAAACGAAACGATTGCTGAAAATCCTCCTGCCGTCTTTTTGTTTTTGTTCATGATAAATAGATTTTAATGTTTCTAATTTTTAAATTTTTCGAATGCCAAATATATAAAACTTTTGTTAGTTCCTAAACTATCCTTTCGGCATAAAGTTTCGTTCATCCCTCATTTTACTGATTTTTTAACCCGAATTCACTTATTCAGATGCTTAAACGCAGATATTCCATAATTCTAACCAAAAAAACTTAACAGAATCTTAACCTTTCTAAATTTCTTCTGGGCGGGAAATGAGTGGGTAATAAAAAAGCCCTGACAGAATCGTCTGGGCTTTTTATCAGAGGTCTCAAGCAGATTCGAACTGCTGTAGACGGTTTTGCAGACCGGTGCCTAACCGCTCGGCCATGAGACCATCAGGGTTGCAAAAATATGAAAATTCTGCTAATTCGAGCAAATTAATCGAATTTCATTATCTTTTTTGACAACAATTTATTACCAATTCTAGCAGAAACGTAGAAAATCCCGTTTGACACTTGGTCCCCGTGGTCATTGGCCCCATCCCAATGCAAGTCCTTCACACCATTCAGATTTGTTAGTTTTCGAATCAATTCTCCGTTAACAGAATACAAATAGACTTGGTCGTTGATGCCAAGTGCCTCTGTTAAAAGAATGTCGCATCCACTGTTGAATGGATTCGGGAATACTTGAATGGAACCTTCTTCATTTGGGATGTATTCACCAACGCTTGCACTGACAAATTGATTCAAGTCGTAGGTTTCATCACCATTTTGATAAGGCATGTAGTGAAAGTAAACAAGAAACATTTCATCTGTTGTGTTAAATCCGCTGTTGACATTTTGAGGCGGATTATTTGGATTATGTACGTTTGAAGCTGTATTGTCAAATGTAGCCTCTCCTTTTAATTTGTATCCAGTTGGAACTTTTTGCATATTCTGGAAAAAATAAAAATCTTGCCACATGAATTCCCATTTAGGTACGTTGATGAACGGAATGGTATCTAGGTTTTGTTTATAGGCATATGCTTTGATGTTTTTGCCTATTAAATGCATGTGCGGAAAAACGGATAGAATGGAAAAATTTGAAGGAAGTCCTGAACCACCGTTCGGAAATTGTGCCGTTAAACTCGTTTCTTGGTTGGCGGGTAGAGTAAAGTTATTATCTGCGATGAGAGGTGCTGCTGAAATTTGCCGGACTCCAGTTGTGCCAATCGGATAAAAGTGAAAAATAACTTTTGTACTGTCAAACTCGCCATAACTCCCCATGGGATAATGCATGGTAAGGTAAATACTCGATCCTGGTCCAATATCAATCCCTAATTTGAGCGGATCTACCGACGGTAAAATCATGGGGGTCGATCCAGGTGTATATCCGGTGACTAATTTCGTGGATGCGTTACTCGGACTCGCACAATTTCCATCGAGCGTATCCGTGCTTTCCACACTAGTTGGATCCACATAGACGAGTGCATGGTGCACAATTTCGCGGTTTCCTGGAATTACTTCCACTGCCTTGATGATTCTGTTTTGTGTCAGATTTGTTGGAATGGAAAAACATACATAATCGTCATACGAAATGGCCTTACTCATGTATGTGGGAATCTGAACGGTCAAATCGCCATTTCCTAAGTATGAACTGTTCGTATAAACTGGTGGTGGAGGCGTCGCTGCCGCATTTCCTTCAGGAAAACCTTGGTCCAACCAAGTAAGAATAGTCGATTTTTCCGCAGCACTTAAGGAACGATTGTGTAAATATTGTTGGTAGTTGTTATCCGGTGGCCATGGTGGCATCTCGTTGGTGTTGATGCATTGATAAACGAGTGAAGCCATTGGACTCACCTCATTAAAGGTCATGAGTGATAGGGGCGCTGCTCCACCTGGATGATGGCATTTCGTACATTTATTGTAGAAAATTTGCGCTACTTCTCCGCTCCATGTTTGTGCGGATACATTTGTGAAAATGTAAAAAGTGAAACTCAGTAGAAAACTAATTTTTTTCATAGCAATCATTAATGTTGGATAATAAATGGTCTTATTCGTTCTTGTCCATTTGATAAACGAATCGAAACAAAATAGCTTCCGTTTGGCAAGATGCTAAAATCAAATTCCTCTTGCTGAACCGATTCAAGGAATAAATGTGTTTTGCCTAACAGGTCTGTGACATACAATTGATCAATTTTAGCACCGTCCACGGAGATGTAAAGTTGTCCCGTGCTCGGATTTGGATAAATATTCAAGGACCATTGATCCTCTGTTAATCCAGATGTTGAACACACTTCGTTGACAGGACTTCCATCACAGTAATTAATCGCGTAAAGGGTTGCTGTCTGAAGTGGATTATTTGCCGGTTGTAACGCGGTTTCGGTACAGCCCATTTGTTTCACTAAAAAGTCGCGTACGAAACGAATACTTGTATCCATGTATGCAGCATTACTCAAGTATGGAACATGAGGCGCTCCTGGAAAGGTGTAAAATTGATTTTCAACTCCAACGGCACATGCCCGTTCGTGCAACATACGACTTCCGTCTAGGTACATTAAAGGAGTGCCTGGATTCACGACTCCTCGGTTGTATTTGACTGTTCCATCGGCTGTTCCATGGAAAGAACATAGTGGAATATCGCCAGCTTCTAACCAGCTGTAGCGTGCTAATGCGCCACAACCATTAATCACCGCGTGAACTTTGGTCGAATATCCTGGATTTCCACTGTTACCTTCTAGTCCGCCAAGGGTTTGGATAGCGCTTGCGTTCAAATAACCGGAAATCTCACAAGGATCATCAAGGTATGCTACGTGTAAAGCGGTAATTGCTCCAGCAGAACTTCCACCGATGAAAATATGGTTAGTATCTACTTTGTACAGGTTCGCTGTTTGACAATCCTTGTAGAAATACCGTATTGCACCTTTTAAATCTTGTACAGCGCGAACGACAGCTTTCACTGCATTTGCTGAATCAAAGGGAAAGAATCCAAGGCGGTAATCGATGCTTGCGCACACGTATCCTTTTTTTGCAAAACTTTCAGACCATGTTTTAACATCATTGTCCGTTTTTGATCCACCGATAAAACTTCCACCGTGTACCCAAATAATCAAGGGTCTAGCGAGTTCTGTATCGCCAGTTGGCTCATAAAAGTCTAGTTTCAATTGATTTGCTGCTCCACTAAAAGTATTGTTTTGGCCGTAAATCACATTACTAGTAACAGTAAAGTTTGTGAAAACATCGCTCGCATAGCGTCCACTGCTGCATGGAGATTGAGCGTAACTCGTTAATGTGAAGAGGATTGTTAAAATGAAGGTAATTTTTTTCATAGTTACATGGTTTTTAGGGGAAGCGTATTCCATCAAATTTATTGGCGTTCACTTCTGGGATTGTTGAATGGTATTTTTGGTTAATGGCTTTAATGAAAGCGTTGGCAAAATGGGCGTTCCCACGTGGATTCAAGTATATTCCATCTAAAGAATAGGCTCCTCCTGAAACGAATTTCGAGCTCATGCTCACTCCGTTGTAGGTGAATCCATCTACCAAGTTTGAAATGAATTGATCCGTATTTACCAATGCGAGGTTATACGTTTGTGCCATTTGACGAATGAAATGATTGTAGGATTCAATTCTTCCTCTTAAGGTAGCGAGTTCTCCTGCATCTAACACAAATTCATCTCGAATGGGAAAAAGAACGCCCATTTGATGGCATTTCACAGAGTCTAGTGGTAAACTTAGAAGTAACAATTCGGAAGATTGAATCTGACGGACAGCAAACATATTCGCACTTGAATCAATCATCATGAATGGATTCGCACCCAATTGGAAGTAAAATCCAAGTGGATTATAGATGCTGTTCAGCGTTCCAACGTTGCTGTTGTCTAAGGTTAATCCGTTCCATGGAATGGTGGTGAAATAAGGCATTTGACTGACGTCCGGAATGGTTGCCAACGCGCCTTTTGCTCCGTTTGCGGTTAAATTCTGAACGACTTGCTCATAGTTTTGTTGAAATTGAAGATCCGAGGGCAAGGTTTCATGAGTTCCGCCAGATTTAGCGTAATCCAACACGTCTTCCAATCCGATGTACAATTGAAAAAATGTGGCGTTTTGCGCTAGTAACTCATCCAGTAAACTTGAGTTTGGTGAAGCGCACATGCGGTTGTAAAAAGCATTTGTTCCAGCTAAGGTTGAATTGGTAAATTGATTTAATTTTAGTCCAGGAATGCCAAAAACCGAAAAAGGATTGTTGGCGTTGTAACAAGATTGACTGATGCTGCTTAAATCTCCTGTGCTGGCATCTCGGATGGGCGATAAAGAAACAGTTCCTTGGCAATCCGTTTTATATCCTAAATGAAAAGGGGCGAGTCCGGTGGTACTTATTCCGATGGAAGTACTATTTATCCAAGGGATATTTGCTGGATTGGAACCAATTAATTCAAATTGTCCGGCTAGAATATTCGCTAACGAATTTTGCTGACCTTGGTATTTGAGCCCATCATCCATATAACCGCCCATTTGTCCGTCACCGATAAAAATGACTTTTGACACATCAAGTTCACCTTTCGAAGGAAGTGGACTTTTGACTTTTGGTTCGCAGGAAAGCAAGCCCAATGCCGTAAAAATAGTTAGTAGGAAGAAGTGACGTTTATTCATTACCAACGATAGTTTAAAGAAATTCCCGGCGCGAGTGCAATGGAAGTGAATGTGCCGTTCAATTGTGTTTCTAAGTTCTTATCTGTTCGTTGCATACGCGTTCCATATAGTGAAGCATCCATGGAAAAATGTTCATTTGCAGCGAAACTGAATCCACATGTTCCGTAAAGTCGATTTGCATCAGGAGTTTCTGGGGTTACAAATCCTGATTGAACAGGGGTTAAGCCAAAACCACCACCAAAGCGGAAGGTCCATTTTTGTGAAGCGGTATATGCTGCTCCGCCACGGAATGCAAAAATGCTTTTGTAGTTTCTTGCCGATTTTGTGTCGCTCAATGCACTGGTGTTTTGAGTATAATCGAAGGCTAGTGTGTCATACACTTTCCAGTTTACACGGTTTAGGTCCAGCACGAAGGCCCATTTTTTATTAGCTGTAAAACTAAGTCCGAGTGTAAGTACACTTGGCAAGGGAAGTTGGCTAGAAAAAGTTCCATTCGGAAAACTTGAGGACAACGCGTTTGGAACGGTGAACGTTGCATTTCCATTGTCTACAGACATAGAGACTTTTGATCGATAGGTTAATCCCATGGAAAATCGTTCGTTCAAATGGTAAAGAATGCCTGCATTGTAGCCAAAACCAATGGCTTTTCCTGCGAGTTCAGCATGGCCATAATTTCCTAGACTGTCTTGAACAGGAATGTCTTTTTGTAAATTCACGCTTCCTTTACTGATGACAAATCCACCACCAATGCCAAGTCGCTCACTGATTCGAAAGGAAAAAGTAGGTTGGATGAAAATGGCTTTTAAGGAAAGTCTTGTGAGTGCGAAACGCCCAATCCAATTCGGTTCCCATTGCACCGTGCTTCCAAAAGGTGTGTAAATGGCTATTCCGAACGAAAGGGGCTCCAAGGATTTTTTACAGCGGTAAAGTCCATAAGCAGAAAAGGGAGTTCCAACGGGATTTTGCGTGCGATAACTCGCCTGTGTTGCTGAATCTGTGTAAAGGACATGTGCAAAAATGGGAGTTCCAGCTAGGTTCACTTCTGATTTATTCGCAAAAGCACTTGCTCCCGGATTAAAAAACAAACTGGAAGCATCTACATTCAATGCTGTTCCCGCACAACCCATTCCTTGTTGTTTTTGCCCTTGAAAATTGACTTGAAATCCTTGTGAATATGACGAAAATGTGGCTGCAAGAACAAAGGAAAAACACGAAATATTAAAGAAAGATTTCACAATTTAAGCTTGGGTTGTACCAAATATATTAAATTTAGTCGAACAAAACTTAAACCTTTCAAATGAAACCTGTTAGACTTACTTCCATTCTCATTCTTTTATTTACAATCTTTCAATCCATCGCGCAAGACTTTCCCGCTTATGTGATCTATACGAGTAATGGCAAAAAAACGACCTTCGACAAGTTAGAAGATGCGGCGGAAGGGAAGGAGCTTATTTTGTTTGGCGAATTTCACGATAATCCGATCTCTCATTGGTTGCAGTTGGAATTAACGAAAGAACTTTTTGAAGAAAATGGGGCAAATCTACAATTAGGATTTGAAATGTTTGAGCAGGACCAACAGGAGTTGCTTAGCCAATATTTATTAGGTAATTTAACGACAAAGCAGTTCAAAGACACAGTGCGACTTTGGCCAAATTACGAGACGGATTATGCGCCAATCATCGACTTCGCCAAAACGAATAAATTGTTTTGTGTGGCGTCTAATGTTCAGCGAAAATATGCTTCTCTATTGTTCAAGAAAGGAAGAAAAGCGTTGGACACCTTAAGTTTGAGCATCAAATCGCAAATGGCGCCGATTGATTTTATTGTCGATACAACGCTTTCTCAATACAGAGAAGTGTTCTCTATGGGTGGACATATGGGTGTAAATATGGGAATGAACATGGTGGAGTCACAAGCATTTAAAGATGCAACGATGGCACAATTTATCATGGCCAATACGGGAAGAAAAGAAGGCAGTGTTCATTTGCATTTTAACGGAGCCTTTCATTCCGATTTCCACCAAGGAATTCTATGGTATGTGCAGCAAAAAGAACCCAATATTCATGTTTTAACCATTTCAACGGTAACACAAGATGATGTACGTAAACTAGACAAGGAGCATCTTGGACGCGCAGACTTTATTATTTGCGTTCCGGAATCGATGACCCGAACGCATTAAGGTTTTCTCGAGACTGAAGTAACTTTTGACGAAATTGTCCCTTGAATGGTTTCTGTTTCAATATGGGCATCTATTTCAATGATGGACTTTTCATCAATTACTTTCCCATTGATTCGCGTGATGCTATATCCACGTTTGAGCACATGAATGGGATCTAAAAAATGCACCTTTTCTTCTAACTGCTGTAATTTTTGCGCTTGTTTTTCCAGGAAAAAATGAACATGAGGTTTCAAAAGAGTTTCTTGGTTTTCAATCAATTGTTGGTGTTTTGCTAATTGAATTCTACTTTGGTGCTGTACTTGAAATTGCAGCGATAAAAAACGTTCTTTTGCATTTCGTACTCTTCTTTGTACAACCTGGGTGAGTCCGTTTGCCTGCGCAACAAGTTTCTGCTGTTTCATCGCGAGTAAACGCTCGCTTTCTAGAGAAAGTTGTTTCATTAGTTTTTCAATTTCTAAATCAAATTCACGAAACGTCATGACTAAGAACTCGGCTAGTTTTGTCGGTGTGATAGCATTTCGAAACGCGACCAACTCGGCAACGGTTAAATTCGTGGAGTGTCCAATACCGGTGAGCACGGGAATGGGGAAGGAGGCAATGGACTTACACAGATCAAAATGATTGTAACACGTCATGCCGACTTCTGCACCACCACCACGGACGATCACGACCACATCAAATTGGTGAATAGTTTCTTTGATTCTTTCCAAGGCATTAACAATGGAATTCACTGCTAGGTCACCTTGGACATAGGCTTCGAAAAGCGTCGTCTGAAAGTAATAATGGTATGGATTTTCTTGCAGTACTTGGTAAAAATCGGAGAGTCCTTTACTTGAATCCCCGGAAATGATGGCAATGCGTTTCGGTAGTAGTGGGAATTCTTTGGATTGATTTTGATTGATCAATTGTAGTGCTTCCAGTTTCTTCAAGGTTTCTTCACGTTCACGTTGCAATTCGCCAAGGGAGTAGGAGGGATCAATATCTAAAATTTGAAGGGTGAGTCCAAACGTTGGGTGGTAATTTATTTTTACGAGTAAAAGCAACATTTTTCCATCTTGCAGCGGTTCCTTTACGACATTGATAAATGCTTCATTGATTCGTTCGAGTTGTTGCTTCCAGATGGTTCCCGTTATTTGAGCGACAATTTTCCCATCTTCCTTTTGAACGAGTTCAGGAAACGCGTGTCCACTTGGATAGCGGTTCATCTTGTGCATTTCTGCTTTCACCCAATAATTTGTTGAATACCGATCTTCAATCGTCTTTTGAATAGACTGAACGACTTGTTTAAGCGAGAAGACTTGTTTTTCGGATGAACTCATGTTAAAGCACTTGAAAATAAAGGTAGGAATAAAATCCGGCTAATTATTTCAAAGGAATGCCACGGGAGCTTACTGGACCGGTGTTTTTACTTTTCTCTATGGTAATGACGAATGTTGTTCCGACACCGACTTGACTTTTTACTTGTATTGATTGACCATGAGATTCGATAATGTGTTTTGCGATTGCGAGTCCGAGACCAGAACCGCCCTCGTTGCGGTTTCTGCTTTTCTCCACGCGGTAAAAGCGTTCAAATAAGCGAGATAAATGATGATTTTCAATTCCCGGACCATCATCCTTGAATTCTAATAAGAAGTGATCATTAATGTCTAAAATAGAAACAAGTAAAATCCCATTTTCTTTTCCATATGAGATGGCATTAGAAATTAAGTTCGTGAATACCTGTCCTAGTTTATTTCGATCAGCATTCACATATTTGGATGTGAACGATTTTTCAAATTGTAATTGGTAATTTTTTTCTTTAGCAATGAGCTCGAATGTCTCAAAGGATTCTTTCAGTAATTCCACGATATCAAAGGACCGAATTTCGAGACGTAGATTCTCTGTTTCCATTCGCGTAATTTGATCGAGATCCTCCAAAATTCCAGTGATGCGATCTGTAGATTTCGATGCTCTTTCTAGAAAAGCTCGATTTACAGTATGATCTTCAAGTCCTCCGTCAAGTAGGGTGAGTAAGTATCCTTGAATGGAAAAAACCGGTGTTTTAAGTTCGTGTGCTAAATTGCCGAGAAATTCTTTTCTGAATGCGGCTTGTTCTTTTAGTTTAGAGATTTCAATGCTGCTATTTTCTTTCCATTCTGAAACATTCTTTTCGGCATCCTCCATGAGCGAATCAATGGATTTAGCAAAAGTAATATTCTCGGGTTGCTTAATTTGTATAGACCGGTAGATAAGTGAAAGACGGTATTGAATAAATCCTTTCAAAAGGAAATAGAAAACGAGGTAAGCAAATACACCAGAAAAAACCGGGATAGCAATAATAAGGTTTGTGCTTAGTGCGAGAATGCTATTATGAACAAGTAGTGTAAATAAGAAGCTTATGAGCATAAAAGCTACACTTCCGTAGAAAATTAATATGCTTGGTCTTGCTGTTTTCATTTATCCTTGAAGGTATATCCTACACCTTTTATGGTGCGAATATAATCATCTCCAAGCTTTTCACGCAATTTTCTAATGTGAACATCGATGGTTCTTTCTCCCACGATGGTTTCGTTGCCCCAAACTACAGAAAGAATTTGATCTCTGTTAAAGACCTTTCCGGGTCTACTTGCAAGTAATTCGAGTAGTTCAAATTCTTTTTTTGGCAAAGTAAGTGATTCACCATTGACGATGACAAGAAATCTGTCTCGGTCAATCTGAATCGCAGATTCTACTTGTTTTCCGGAAGTCTTCGTTCTTCTGAGCAAGGAATCAATTTTGCTCAATAATAACCTAGGTCTAATGGGTTTATTGATGTAATCATCCGCTCCTGCTTCAAAGCCAGCTATCTGAGCGTAGTCCTCAGTGCGTGCTGTTAAAAAAGCAATAATGGGTTGGTTTAGATTTAAGTCCTTTCGTATGATTTGACAGGTTTCAATGCCATCCATAACGGGCATCATCACATCCAACAAGATGAGTGATGGATTTATTTGTTGAACAATGCGTAACGCTTCTTGTCCATTGGAAGCAACATATACTTTAAATCCCTCCTTGCGGATGTTATAGGAAAGAAACTCAAGAATATCTGGTTCATCGTCAACGATTAAAATAGTATGTCCTTTCGAGTTTTCCATAGGGATAAAAAAAAGGCTGCTAAACCGAAGTTTAGCAGCCGTTGGTAAGATTATTTTTGAATCATCAATTTCTGATTCTCAGTACCGTTTGCGTTAGTCAAACGTACTGTGTAGAATCCAGAAGAAAGATTCGTTACATCGAAAGAGACATTATTTGTTCCAATTTCGATTGATTGATTCTGTGCAATAACACGACCAGTTGCATCGATTAATTCGATTTGGATAAGGTCATTTGTGTTTTGTTCAAAAGAAACGTTTACTGTTTCGTTTGCTGGATTAGGGAAGATTGTCAAGTTTGAGCTTGAAGCCAATTCGTTTAATCCAACTGTTACATCAACGATGAATACAGTTGTATCTGTACAGTTACCATTGATCGCTGTTAATATAACTGTGTACGTTCCATTCACAGCATAAGCGTGCGCTGGAGCAGTAGCAGATGAGTTTGTGAAGTCACCAAAATCCCAAGAGTAAGAAGTAGCTCCTGTAGATGTATTGGTAAATGTCGCAACGTTTCCAGCTAACGTCATTGTTCCAGCTGCTGTTGGAGTTGTATTGAATGTTACTGTAATTGGAGCAGAAGCACCAACACCGTTACATGCATTTGCATTTGTAGTTATAACGTTAACGTTTGTAGCAGTTGCTATTACATCGATACTTTGAGTCGTAGCACCTGTTGACCATAAGTAGCTATCAGATGTTGAAGCTGTAATGGTAACGATATCTCCGTCACAAGCTTGTGTAGCAGTCGCGTTGATTGTTGGAGCTGGAGCGTTAGAAACGTTTACAGTAGTTGCAGCAGAAGAAGCTGAACAACCGTTGATGTCTGTTACTGTTACTATGTAAGTTCCAGAAGATGTAACTGTAATCGTTGGAGTAGCTGCAAATCCAGTTGCCCATGTCCAAACGTTACCAGTTGCTGCACTTGAAGTTAAGTCAACTGATCCACCTGTACAGAACGTTGTTGCACCGCTAGCAGTGATTGTTGGTGTTGCTGGTAATGCGTTAATCGTTACAGTAATTGCAATACGTTGACTTTCGTCATTGTTCGCGTTTGCTTGACTTACATAATACGTAAATGAACCGGCAGTTGTTGTTGAAGGTATTGGAGCATTGTCAGTGTAAGTACCACCAGTAGCTTGCGTATACCAACGTAAAGAGTTACCCAACGAAGCATTCGCTGTTAAAGCAGAAGCTGTAGCACCTGCACAATATGTATAAGAAGCTGTACTTGTTGTAGGAACGGCAACACTATAGAATTTTGCATTCATAAAGTTCGCTCCTGATCCAGCAACAGAACCAGCAGCTAAACGAGCATCAGGAGTTGTTCCTAAAGGTGGAAACAAGTTCACCCAGTTCACTTGAGAAAGGGTTTGTGTAGAGTCATTTCCATCAGCTGACCACCAAGATTGGTACCATCCTGTTGTTGCGCCACCTGAATTTAAAACCGTATTGGTATTTCCTGCTGACCAAGATGGTGTTGCAAAATTTGTTAGAATATTATTTACGTAAACCATAGTGTCACCATTTAAATTGGCAACTACGGGCGCGCCTTCAATAGAAAGACCTTTTTCCCAACCAGTAATCAATGTATTTAATACAGACGTAGCTGTGTTTCTTCTCAAACGGAATGCTTTTTCAAATTTCTCACCCGCAGGTAATGCAATTGTCCCGTTTCCTTTTGGACCAACGATGGTACCATTAGAGAAAATAGGAGCTGTTTTAGGTTGAGCTATTGATCCGGCAGCATCGTTATCTGATTCAAAACAGTTTGAGTCTCCAGGAGCATCAAACAAATCTTTGTCGCGAATGGACAAGAAGAATTGTACTCTTCCTCTATAACCAAAGTCCGTATCAAAATCATCGTCTAATCCTCTGTATGCGATTAAGTGTTTACAGTTCACTGTTCCACCGAACCACTCAAATGAATCGTCACCACTAAAAGAAACTTGAACATTGTCTACCAACGTACCACTTCCAACAGAACCAAAAGTAATTCCATTTACCTCTTTGTTTGGCTCTAACGCGATACCAGCGAACTCAATACGAACAAACTTAATGATTCCTGAATTATCTGTATCGAAGTTACCACCGAATTGTGTATCCGTTGTCGGTACAATTCCTTCAATGTTCGCTACTCCACCAGGCTGGTTGTTTTTCGCAAGCCCTAAAATTACAAGTCCACCCCAGTCACCTTCGTTGCGAGCACCTACAGCTTCGTTTGAAGTAAATACGATTGGGTTACTTGCTGTTGCGTTTGCGTTAATTTTCGCTCCGCGTGTAATGATTAATGTTGCTTGTGTTAATTTATCACCACGAATTATCGTTCCTGGTGCAATCGTTAACGTTGCATTGTTTTTAACGTAAATTTTGTTTTGTAATAAAACGACTCCACTCCAAGTTGTGTTGGTTGTGATGTCGGTTGAAGCAGTTGTTGTCGTTGCCGGATAAACCGTATTTTCAGGATCAAAATTTGACCATCCTGATGTCCAGTCAGTAGCAGGAGTGTTGTCGGTTACCGGAAAGGCACCTTTGTAGTTGGTCACGGACCAAAATGCATCTTGCGCACTTAACATGGTGCTGGCAAGTAATGCTGCGCAGAGTAAATAACTTCTTTTCATAATTCTTCTTTTTTTTATCGAGACAAAGTTCCGACGGAATTCATAGCCTCACGTTATTGGACCCTTAATTCTACTTTAAGAGTTTGTTAAGGAAAATGTCCCAATGTTAACAAACTAAAAAAGCGGCATTGCCGCTTTTTTGTAAATGAATTGATCACAGAGAATTAGAACTTGTATTTCAAAGTCAGACTAACGGTCTGACCAAAGGTAATTTCTTGCCAAGCGCTGTCTACACCCTTGTCATATTTTTGATTTTTATTAATGTCTTGGAAGAATACTAAATCTTGAGCCAAGGCATCCTTCACATTTAATTTCAATTCATATTTGTCTTTAAATGTTTTAGATATCTGGAAGTCCAATACATTTCGGCCATTTTCCCAAACACTAGGTTCTTGAATACTTCCTGCGATGGCTATACGTTGTCCGACTAGATTATAAGACAAGCTCACATTCAAGGCATTCTCATTCGCGTAGAAAAGACCTGCATTAATAATGAATGGGGATTGTCCTTGCATTGGTCGAGAGGAGTTTGGGTATTCTTCTTGTCCGGATACGTCGCTTAAGTCAATTTTTGATTGAATAAGCGAAGCATTTGTGTAGAAGGTGAAGTTTTTCCAGAAAGAGCTGGTGTCTTTGCTTAAGAAATCTAATTTCATTCGGTATTCAATTTCCGCACCATAGCTTTGAACCGCTCCAACATTTCGGTAGTATAATTCTGGAGTTCCGGAAGTACCGGTGCGTAATATTAATTCGATTGGATTTTGAAAATCTTTATAGAATCCTGAAACGCTGATCACTTGTCCTTCCCCTGGGAAGTATTCTAATCGTGCGTCATAATTATTAATCAATGCACGTTGTAATTTTGGATCACCAGAAGTTAAGTTGTCATTTAAGAAGTTATAAAAGGTAAATGGAGCAAGTTCACGGAATTCAGGACGAGATAAGGTTCTAGAAGCACTTGCTCTGAATTGGAAACGTTTTGTAAAGCTATAGGTTAAATTGATGGAAGGTAAAATGTCCACAACCGTTGTATCAAGGTCTTTTTGGGCGTTAGAACCGAATTCGATGTAATGGAATTGTTGGTTGTACGATTCCAAACGAGCACCTGTTACGATTCTTAATTTGCTAAATAAGCGTGCATCAATCATCGCATAACCAGCATTTAAAAAAGATGAGGCTTGATAGCTATCATCTACATTCGTTCCTTCTTCTAATTTGAATCCACCTTGACCATCGGCCATTAAACCAAGGTTCTCTGCACCAAAAATTTGGTCTTCCGGTAAAAGAAGTAGGTTTGAGTTGAAGCTTGAACTTCCAGTTGGGTCTAATTTACTGAATCCAAGGTTTCGTGCGTCGAATGAACGTGTTCTGTATTGGTGCATTCCACCCGCTTTTAAGAAGTTTTTTGAATCTTCATTTCCAAGCTGGTAAGATCCGTCATAGCGTCCGCTGTAGATGCGCTCATCTAAATTCGACCAAAACATGTTTCCAGCTCCTAGTGTGGAGATGTCATTTGGTTGAATTACTGCAAAGTAAGGTAAGGTCGTATCTACCTGCTGGTATACGGTTCTTCTTAAGAAAGGAATTTGACGAGATATGTCGCTGATTCCGGTATTCCATGAAACCTTAATTTTTTCTTTGATGGTGTGATTACCGATTAGCTGTGTACTTAACAGGTTGTTTTGCGTATACCAGATATTCGTAGATTTCTCGTTATAAACAGATTCCACGTCCATGTCACGTTTACCATTTCTTGTATTCACTTTGTCATCTGCACTGATAGAGTACAACGTTTTCAATTGAATGTCATTTTTTTGATTCAATTGATATTTTAGGTTGAGCATTCCCGTATTAAGAACGGATTGCGTATAAGCTGAGTCACGTAATTCATTTTTGGTAATAACTCCTGTTGCTTGTTCTTCAAATTCTCTTCTAGTTACATAATTAAACTGAAAGTTATTGGTATAAGAATATGCAAAAACATAGCCGAATTTTCGTTTGTTTTTCAGGTCAAACATCTTTCCAATCGAGTATTGTAAACTAAGATTTGGCATGGCTGTCATGTTGCTGGAGCCCCATGAGTTTGGAATTGATTTCGCGTAAGTTGCTTTTTGGTCACTCGTCAGCCCGTTAAATTCAGCTGTTGTTGGAAGACCCTCCGGTAATTGACGTGTATTCGATCCCAAACCAAAAATGTCGGAATTTCCACTTGCATACGTTTTAAAGTTTTTGAAGGTGCTAAGACTGTTGTAAGCCCCACCAATTTGAATGTTTTGAAACGCTTCATCACGCGGTTCTAATGTTTTAATATCAATAACTCCACCTGCAAATTCTCCCGGAAGTTCTGGTGTCGCACTTTTCATAACAAATAGATTTTCCAACATATTGGATGGGAAAATATCGAATGCGAATGCTTTACGATCACTTTCTGTACTTGGTAGAGAGGCACCATTAATTAGAGCGAAGTTATATCGGTCACTTAATCCACGCACAACTACAAATTTATTATCCTGAACACTGGCTCCACTGATGCGTTTGAAAACATCTGATACTCGCGCATCAGGTGTTTTGATAAAGGTGCTTTTATTTATTCCATCAACAAGACCCCCTTGATTCAACTGCATTTTGGTAATTTCCGCATCTCCTTTCGGCTTTGTTTGAAAAATCACTTTCACATCTTTTTCTGTCTTGGTGGCATTGTCCATGTCAAAATTAATTTCTGCATTCTGACCAGCTTTTACAATGATGTTTTCAACTTTCTGAGATAAGTAACCCATAAATCGTGCTTCCATTGTATAAGTTCCAGGCTCAACAGATGTAAAATTAAAAGCTCCAGATGCATCCGAAATAGCAATTTTATTGACCCCCATTAACATCACTTTGGCAGACTCTAAAGCGTTGTTGTTATTTTTATCCTTAATGAATCCGGAGATACTTCCAGATTGAGCAAGGGATATGAGTTGAATAGAGCTAAAAAATAGGAGGGTAAAAAAGCGAAAATAGGTCTTCATAAAATAGGATTAATTCACCGTGCAAAGGAACGCCGACACTTTAATCCGTAAATTAATCGAAAGTTAAGGTTATGTTAATTGAATGAGCACTAAACTTAACACTTCCTTAATATAAAAAAAGGAGGACCATTGCCCTCCTTTTCAACTAACCTATTCGTTGGTTTTATTTAGTCAAATACCACTTTCATTTCCACACGTCTGTTTTTTTGACGTCCTTCCGGTGTATCATTTGGTGCAATTGGTTTTGTTTCACCAAAATACAGTGTGTTTAAGCGTGCAGTATCGATTCCTTGAGAAACGAGGTAAGCTTTCACCGCTTCTGCTCGTTTTTTAGAAAGCAACATGTTTGCCGTATCGTCACCTTGACTATCGGTATGCCCAGTAATCTCTAATTTCCAAGTTGGTTTTTTCTGCAAGACATCGGCTAATTCACCTAAAGACACCTTCGAGCCCTCTAGAATGATATCTTTCGCCACCTCAAACTCTAAGTTATCAAATGCAGTTTTCAATACTTCAATAATGGCTTGTTCAATCACCGGACATCCTTTGTTGGATTTTGGTCCAGGTGTGTTTGGACAATCATCGTCTTTATCAAGTAGCCCATCTTTATCGCTGTCTTTGTACGGACAACCTTTATTTGCTGCAGGTCCAGCTAGGGTCGGACAATCATCATCTTTGTCTAAGATGCCATCATTATCTCCATCTTTGTAAGGACAACCGCGATTTTCTTGTGGACCAGCGACATCTGGACATTCATCGATGAAGTCATAAACTCCGTCAGCGTCTTTATCCGGACATCCTTTATTTTCTTTTGGTCCAGCATTGTCAGGACATGCATCTTCCGCATCTTGCACACCATCACCATCACGATCCGGACATCCTTTGAGTGCGAGTAAGCCAGCCACTGTTGGACAAGCGTCCTCAGAATCGATGATTTTGTCACCGTCGGTATCTGGACACCCTTTGTATTCTTTTAAACCAGCAACATCTGGACATGCATCATTTTTGTCGATGATTTTATCGCCGTCTTTATCCGGACATCCTTTGAATTCAGCCGTGCCAGGTTCATTGATGCACATATCATCTGAATCAGGAATACCATCATTGTCTGTATCTGGACATCCTTTAAACGCCCAAGTTCCAGGCACCTTTTTACAATCATCTTTTTTATCGGAAACTTTATCATTATCCTTGTCTTTTACGCGGTGGTAAAGTACAGGGATTCTTGCTCCAAAGTAAAATTCTATTCCACTTACCTCATTTTTAGCCAGGAGGGTTTTCATATCGGTGATACCTAAAATAAGTGGACCGATTCGTGTTGCTAATCCATATTTCATACCACTATATTGATTCATCGAAATCGGCATGTAAACGCCGAAATAAGGGCTATCAAAACTTGGAGTAATGGAAAACTGATTCGCCGTTTTTACTTTGGAGTCCTTCCCATTTGGAATCATGTTCACCATGGAAGTAGCGTTGATGTAGAATCCTTTCCAAATCTGGTAATCGAATTGAAAACTTACAGCCGTTGGTGTGCGCATTCTAAACGTTTCAGATGGATCCTGAAGGGATACCCATTCTTGGTTTCCAGCTGTAGTAGATTGGTTGATAAGGCTATCGATAACGCCATCAAATCCTTCCAAATTAGTTGCAGTATTAAACGTTTGTAGGTTAAATAAATTTGAAGTGTTCACTGCGAAATTGCGGCTTAACCCACCTTTAGTGAATTTCATGCTTCCCATATCAACAATGGAAAATCCAGCACGTAATTTGTACTTGTTTTCGTTTCTGCGCCATAAATTTGTTTCGCCATCCATGTCGTATTTGAATGTCGCATACTTAGGACGCCATTCGTATACGGCTCCTAGATCCAAACCAAATCCAAGTTTAGAAGCCGGATTTATCAATTCTGAAATACTTTGATTTTGCCCGTTCATTCCAGCATTAAGGATTCCATTAATATTGTTCGAGTAACCGTAATCGAAGGTACCTGTTAAGTATTGAGAGGTATCTTCATTGACTAAATTATAGGAGAAGTTATCGGTATACACGTACGCCGCTGCGTGTCCGAGTAAAGCCTTTGGTGCAATACCAATTTTTAAGAAATGTTCTTTGTTATCGATTAATACTTGAGAATAGTTAAATCCAACTTCCGACCAGGTCATGTAATTTACGTTGAATAATTGTTCATTGTAAACTGCATTCCATAAACTCGGATGTTCTAAACCATCTTCAGCTAACACAGCTAATTTCGGATCCATGTTATCAACGTTGACGATTGTTCTATTTCGAACGTTAAATCCAATGGCTGTTTTTTCGTTGATGTGAAACATTGTATTCAAAACATCTAGTTGAAAATTGATGTTCGCACCAAGTTTTTGAGTGGAGGTTTCGTCGTAGTTGCGCACAACAAAACGATCAATAAAACTTGAATTGGGTTGCGACCATGCATCAAAAATAGTCGGATCAACAAATGATTTATACCACCCATATCCTTTTCCTCCTTGTGCAGTTCGCATGGCATTTGCGTTAAAATACCCGAAATTCTGATAAACATTCATGTTTGTTCCAAAAAGGAGCATGTCAAATTTGTAACGTCCATCAACGAAGCTAGCTGGATTCACTTGGTTGCCAATGACACCCGCATAGTTACTAGATCCGAGTCCGAGGTAGCTTTGTGCTTGAAATTTTGCTTGAAGAGCAAATAAGGATAGACAGATGATTAGTTTTTTCATAGGTTATTGCTTGGTATATTGGATGAGGTAGGTACCTAAGAACGTCGTGATGGAGTAGGCGTTAGCCCCGAAAGGACTCACTTGTACTTTCATTTCACCATGGCGTTCATTTTGGTCGCTAACGCGTCCGAGTTGGTCAAATATATATAATTCATTTTCAAGGGCATCAAGAACACAAAGTATGGGCGTCCCATTTTTTGAACTTTGGATACTTAAAGCACTTATTTCTTGTGCAGGAAGTGTTTTTTCCCAAATAACCTTTCCGTTTTGATAAGCATACAATTCTTTTCCGCGGGATAAAATAAAGGTTAACTCCTTGTTTAGCAGATAAGACCCGAGCAGTTTAACGTTGCTTTTCGTAGAAAATTGTGTTGTCTTTCCATTTTTGATCATCGTTACGCTTGAATTTCTCGTGGATGTTGGGATTAAATCCACTCCTGTATTGACGATGCAATAAGTACTATCAATGTTTAATTTACTCAGCGTTTTACGTTTGTCTAGGTCAATCGTGTAGTACATCGTTGAAGTGAGCACGCCGAGGATTGGTTTTTTCGCTTGGGTGGTCACGGCGATTTGTTTAATGGTTCCGTTCACTTGGAAAGGTTTAATGAGTGCCCCTTTGTCGTTGAGTAATTGAACACTCTTATCCGTATTTGCCACCACAAACTCCATTTTGTTTTTAGCGAAATAAGCGCTTGGAGTGATGTCGTTTTGTGAGTTCATGCGAAAAACAAGACGTCCAGTTTTATCGAAGAGTTGGGTTTCATTGGCGAATTGAACAGAGACATAGGATTGGCCAATTTCGATTAGGTGCATAGATAGGACTTCTTGTGGACATGGTTTCTCCCATTTTTTCAAACCATTAATGTATCCAACGAGCATGTGGTTTTCAGTGAGAGCAATCACATTGCCTCTTTCTGGAAATGCAGCAAAGTCAATCACGCGCACACCTGGATTCATGACGAAGTAATCTTTTATTTTCTGATTTTCCTTATGATCAACGATATCGATCATGCGACAGCTCGTTTCCAACATCTTTTTTCCATAGACGCTAACCGCTTTTTGCTTGGATTTCGAAACTTCTCGAAAGGCTACTTTTTTTGGTAGGTTCCCATACACCTGAGCAATTTTTCTTTCATCTTGTGAAAGGGTATTGGATAATTCTGCTTCAGAAATGACGTAATCGAGAAATTCTTTCGAGCTTGAAACGACGGCAAATCCATCCATCAAGGCGATGTGTAAGGAAGGCTTTTGTAAACTACTGTCCTCGAATTCTTCCAGAACCTTTGCAAATCGCAGGTGCTTGTATTCGGCGCTTAGTTCATTCGATTCTTCTGATTGAAGATGTTCATTTAGAATGTCAATTGGACTGTAGTCTTCTTGATAATCAAAAATGGCTGCACAGCGGTCGTCTTTGGTCACAAAAACAACGCCGTTGCTAATCATTTTTTTTGAAAATACGGAATGAGCAAAAACAGGATCAACCTTCGATAAATAGGAGCTTTCATAAAAGGAATAACTTTCGATATTGGAGGGAACTACATGTGCAAAAATGCGTCGGTCATCAATTTCCTTAATAGCGTTCTTGCCGATGGAGCTCTTTGTATAAGTGTAAATGCGCCCCTTTTTTAGGTACATGTCGCTTACGCGCCCCCCTTTTTTGTCTTTTGAAAGAATGACGCGACTCAAGCTTGCTTTTGTGTCAATGTGAAAAGCTTTTTCATTCGGGTCAGTAAGATCACCATCGTAAATTAACAGTTGATTTCCTTTAAAAATTCCATGAAGCTTTCCATATTCAAACGAATTTAATTTACCAAGTTCGAAGGGGAACATTCCGTTTTTAAAAAGGTATTGAATTTCTTTTCTCGACCACGAACTTCTTTTTTCCAATAAGAACAGTCCTTTTTTTGCACTAAAAATATAGGTACATGGCTCTTTCATCCGTATTGACAAGGAAGAGTAAAGTGCTTGGTTAAGGGATAATGTTTGAATACCGTGATCATCCCAGTTTACCTCAGTGGGTTGATGGATAGCCCAAATCGCTCCATCTGAAACGTGAAAGTATGTTCTGAAATCATGGGTATTTTCTTTTTGGAGTAGGTCATAGGACACAAAACTAATCCAAACTAGTATGAACAAGCCAAAAATGGCAAGAAGCAAACGTTTCATCATTTCACGTATTTATTCAAAATTAGCTTGAATTCGCAGTGCTCAGTATGCGTTTAGCGATTTAAATTAACAAGGGAATGTTTACTCGAATAAATCAAGTTGACTTTTATCCGGCAGTAAGCGAAAAGTCATGCGGTGATGAGGACTAGGACCATTTATTTCGATTGCTGAACGATGATCTTTGGTTGGATACCCTTTGTTTTTTTTCCATTGGTAAACGGGAAAATCTTCATGTAATTTCTCCATGATTTCATCCCTTTTTGTTTTTGCCAAAATCGATGCAGCGGCAATGGATTGGTATTTTCCATCACCTTTTATGATGCACGCGTGCGGAATGTTTGGATACGCCTTGAAGCGATTGCCATCAATGAGTAAAAATTCTGGTTTAACGGTCAATTGATCCACTGCACGATGCATGGCCAAAAAACTTGCGTTTAGAATATTGATTTCATCAATTTCTTCGTGGCTTACGATTCCGATGGCGAACGCAATGGCCTCATTCATAATTTGATCACGTAGAAGTAATCTATTTTTTTCGTTGATTTGCTTGGAGTCGTTCAGTTCGGAGATGGGTCTCGAAGGATCCAACACCACAGCTGCTGCGACTACTGGCCCGCTTAAACAGCCACGACCGGCTTCATCGCAACCTCCTTCTATGCGTCCGAGTTCAAAGTATGCTAATAAATTTGCCATTGGATTCAAAATTGCAAAATATTTTGTAGATTAGCATATAAGAATTAAAACCAGCTCACTATGAAAAATGTACTTTTTGGAATCCTATTCTTTTTAACAGGTTCGATTTCTTTTGCTCAGACAGCAAATTCAGCAACTTCTCTTTCAACCAAAAACTTGACAGAAGGCATTTCTACTGGAAAAATCGAACTTATTTTACCTAGTCAATTAAGTTCAGAAGACGTCGCGAGTAATGCAAAATACTATGAGCAATTTTTCTTAGTGGAATTTAACGCAAAAAACCATGTTGCTACCTTTAAAATGGTTTTGAACACGCCTGATTCACGTCGTGTAATCTTACGTTTTCTATCAGCAAATCAAATTCAGATAGTCGTGGTTGATGGAAAATCATACCAATTACAAGACTTCTACCAAAAATTCCTTGAAAAATGAGAATTTATTTCTCATCAATTTTAACTTTAGGATTACTTCTTCAAAGCTGTGGTTTCGAAAAGGAAGCATTCAAACAGTATGGTCCAACGCCGGTTGATAATGCCAATGCGATTTCCTTGGCTGAAATGGTGAAACAGTTCAATCAAAATCCACAAGTGGATACATATACGTTTTACGCACCAATTGTGAATGTTTGTCAAAGTGCTGGTTGCTGGGTAAATGTGAAAAAAGAAGACGGAAATTTATTACGCATTCGCTTTAAAGATCATTTTGGTATTCCACCAAAAACAGAAACAGGGAACGTAGCTTATTTTCATGGAACCGCATATTACGATACGATTTCAGTTCAACTTCAGAAACATTTTCTTGAGGATGGGAAAGCAACCCAAGCGGAAATAGATAAGATTGTTGCTCCTAAAATTGAATTGAATTTTCTGGCAGATGGCGTGCTAATTCCTACTTCTTCTTCAAAACAAAAATAACTCCGAGAATAGAAACGAGGTGGATTATTATCTCTAGCCACCAATTTGAGGATAGGAAGATGGCCATCAGGTTGGCTGGGATTAATAAAATCGCCAACAAATGAAATCTTCCTTGTAGTTTTTTATCTGAAATCATATTTCTTTGTTGGTGTGAAGCACATGTGAATTGCTACATCGTTTTGATCGAGGTCATCTACTTTCATGAATTCGTCGAAAAGGTGTAAACCAATAAACACACATTCCGGCTTGCAGCGATTCAATAAACGGTCATAGAATCCTTTACCGTAACCAACACGGAATCCTTTGTCGTCAAGCGCTAACAGTGGCACAAAAACAACATCTAGCTGTTGCGTTTGGATTTCTGTTCCTCCCATAGGTTCTGGGATACCAAAGTTGTTCAATTTCAATTGATTTACTGATTCATAAAGAAACAGGCTCATGCTCATATCGGAAAAATCGGATTTCGCCACGACTGGGTGTCCTCCTTGTTGAATGATGTCCTCGAGTAATTTATACGTGTTGATTTCGTTTTGGTGTTCAATCGGCAAAAACAAGCTAACGTATTTGTCCTTAAACCAAAAAGAATCCCTCACAAGTGCTATGACTTGCGATGAGATTCTTTCTATTTCATTTGGACTAAGTCCCGATCTTTTTTCCTTGTAAAAGGATCTGATTTCCGATTTAAACATCAAAAAATCAATAAGGGAAGATTACAGACGTAATCTTAATTCATTTAATTTACGGTTATCAACTACCTCCGCTGTTTTTCTCAATGCACCGATAGCTTGACCTTGGAATGAACCTTTCAATGTTTTCGTCATTTCATCACGCTCTACTTTAAATACAGTTGAAGCAGGAGCTTTTGTTGTTTTCATGATTTGAACCATGTACACACCGCTTTTTCCTTTCAAAGGCAAGGTACGTTTGCCATCTTTCATCACTGAGGAGAAAAGCATACCAATGATTTCAGGTTCGTATCCAACATTAGCAATTTGCGGATTCGCAAAGGTAATCTCAGCTGCTTGAACCATTACGTTACATTTTTTAGCTACTGATTTCAATGAGTTTCCTTTGGACATTTGGTTCATTAATCGTTTTGCTTTTTTCTCGATAATGAGTTCTCGTTCCATTTCAGCTTTTACATTTTCGTATGTTGGCTCGCCTTCTTCTTTAATAGAGCTTACCATTCCGATAATGTATTTGTCTTTATCCTTAATAGGGTATGTAGTCAATGATCCAACTTCTACACCTTCGCTGTACGCTAACTCAAGAATTTT
>JBILRU010000175.1:0-2532 GCA_044372485.1 Crocinitomicaceae bacterium | reverse complement strand
CCCAAAAAACATTGGATGGAGATTGACTGAAAAAGAGACCATCAACTCTATTCGACGCGACTTGTTCCACCCCAAGAATGCTACCAATGACATAAAGGGCAATGAGCAACGGTAAGAGTAACAAAACCGCTGTTCGGTTGTCTAGAAACAGTCGAATCATAGAACGAAGGTACTTTTTTCTTACGGGTGCTTTGTACTATTGTGAATAACTCGATAGAATTGTTCAAAATGACTCAATTAACGATAAATTAATTCTTTTTTGGTTTTTGATTTTCACTAAAAATGATATATTTGCTTTCGTTCTCAAAAAAGGACAAATTTTGAAAATACCCATATGACTAAAGAAAGAAATAAGTTTTCAGATGCTGAGCTCGCAGAGTTCAAGGAATTGATTCTAAATAAATTATCAGAAGCAAAAATTGATTATTCCCTGTTAGTAGGTTCGTTGTCACACAACGATGATCATGGCACAGATGATACAGGTAGAACATTTAATATGATGGAAGATGGATCTGAAACGCTTTCGAGAGAGGAAGTAGCGCAGTTAGCCGCACGTCAAGAGAAATTTATTCAAAGTTTACAGGCTGCATTAACACGCATCGAAAACAAAACATATGGAATTTGTCGTGTGAATGGTACGTTAATCCCGAAGGAAAGACTTCGTTTAGTACCTCATGCAACGATGAGTATTGATGCGAAAAACGCTCAAAAATAGTGCGTAAAAAACTGTTGTACGTTTTTCTATTGGTTGCTTTTCTTTTGGTCTTTGATCAATTCATGAAAATCTACATAAAAACAAGTTTCGAACCTGGTCAAACTCAAGCCTTGTTCGGAGATTGGTTCGTTTTACATTACATTGAAAATCCAGGAATGGCATTCGGAACAACCTTCGGTTCCGGTATTTGGCACAAACTTGCCTTGAGTATTTTCCGTTTTATTGCGATTGGATTTATTGTCTATTATTTGGTGAAACAAGCTAAAAAAGGAGCCTCGCTTGAATTTCTGCTCGTTTTCGGGTTGATTCTTGCCGGTGCGACTGGAAACCTAATCGATTCCATGTTCTACGATTATTTTTTCACCATGAATCCATGTGATTCGTTTAATCAACTTGCAGGATCAGGAATTAAAGGGATTTGTGCGGATTACGGTTTCAATTATCCGGTTGAACTCCGCCATCAAGGATTCATGTTGGGAAGTGTTGTGGATATGTTTCAGTTCAATGTAAACTGGCCAAAATGGGTTCCGGGAGTAGGAGGTGAGCAAGTATTTCCTGCGATTTGGAATGTTGCTGACGCAAGTATTTCTACAGGAGTTATCTTGATTTTAATCAGACAGAAAGTCTATTTCCCGAAAAAAAAGGAAATCGACGAATCCGAAGATTAGAAATTCCACTTCATGTTACGGTCATCTAGAATGGCAAAGGAAACCTTCCAGTCAAAGGTCGGTTTGATTTGATTTCCATCGGAAAGAACCCCATAAATTCCCACTCTTAATCTTCGTCTGGACATCTTGAAGTTGCGTTCAAGTCCTCCAAGAATCTCGTAATGTTGCCAGTCGTATTCTTTGACATACATGGCGCCAGCTCCTGCAACTAAACCAATTCGCGTTTTCTTGAAATACGGAATCTTATTTAGGATGGCTCCATTGTCATGGTGAACAACATGCGCTTGAAATACATAATCAATCGTTGGTAATGTTGTGTCGAGTCCCTGAAAGGAGTAAAGTGGATTGGAGAACCAAATAGGATCACTTCTACGTTGGTATTTATAATCAGGATTGTACAATTGCCGAGCGCTGAGAAATTTCCCGACGGAAATTCGGTAATTCATTGTTCCCAATGTTGAAATTTTGAAGGATTGCATGGCATCTACCTGTAGGTATTCATGATCCACATCGCTTCCAAATAGTTTTGGTATTCCACGTTCGTAATTCACGCTAAATGTTGGCCAGGCGGAACCTAAGACCACTTTTCGGTACGGTTCGCGCATGTACTTTTGTTTTGGCGTGTAACTGAATCCTAAATAACCAATCAAGGTTTGATATGGTTTAAAGTCAGTTGGATCGTTGTTTGGAATGATGTTGTCAATGGTGTTCAGGAATTTAAAGTTGGAAAGACTTCTTCGTTCTGAAAATCCAAGGGAAGAGTAGGCATAAAAGCCGTTGAAAAGTTCGTAGTCTGCTGACAAGGTCATTTTTGTCGCTTCGATGAAATTGTCTCGTTTGTAAATTTGGGTAATGGCGTCGTAACCCCGGATGACATCGAAATCGTGGTTAATGGCGAAGCGGACAAAGCCAAAATGAAATGGATCAAAGCGGTAACGCCACCAGGTATCACCTTTCACATCTTTATTCAGAAATCCATAAGAAACGCGTGTGTACGTTTCCAATGAACGTTCATCTTTCCATTTTTTAAAATAGTCAAAACTTGGATTCAGTCTTGGTCCACCTAGTCCAAAGGGCTGGATAAGTGTCGCGACAGAACCAAGAGACCACTGAATCTTTTGTTCCCGATTACGATGATCGACTCCAAAC
>JBILRU010000154.1:0-3626 GCA_044372485.1 Crocinitomicaceae bacterium | reverse complement strand
CGTAATCCACACCTGTCGCTCTTAAGTTCGGTCCAGAGAATGAATATGCCAATGCACGTTCTGCAGAAATTGGTCCAGCTCCTTTCGTACGATCCATAAAGATGCGGTTACGAGCTAACATTGAGTCGAACTCTTCAAATGCTTTCGGGAAAGTTTTAAGGAAGGACTGTAATTTTGTGTGGAAAGCTGGTGTGAAATCACGTTCAAAACCACCAATACGTCCAATATTTGTTGTCAAGCGTGCACCACAAATCTCTTCATACAACTCGTAAATTTTCTCACGTTCCGTAAAAGGATAGAAGAAACTTGTTAGAGCTCCCGCATCGACACCAATAACGGAATTACAAATCAAGTGGTCTGCAATACGCGCTAATTCCATGATGATAACACGCATGTATTGCACGCGTTTTGGAATTTCTGCACCAATTAATTTCTCAACGGTCATTTCCCATCCCATGTTGTTAATAGGAGAGGAGCAATAGTTTAATCGATCCGTAATCGGTGTAATTTGATTGTATGGACGACGTTCCGACAATTTTTCGAATGCGCGATGGATGTATCCAACCGTTTGTTCGGATGAGATAATTTTCTCCCCATCAACTTTGAGTACATTTTGAAAGATACCATGAGTCGAAGGGTGAGTTGGACCAAAGTTAATGGTTGCAATGTTTCCGTCAATCGTTTCTGTCGATTGTGCGAAAGCTTCTTTTGTTTTTAGTTCACTCATCATTATTGGTTATTACGTCCAAAATAGCGATCATCTTTATCTTCACGAGTATCATCCTCCAACGCATATTCTTTGCGCATTGGGAAATAGTCCATGCTATCTTCGTTCAAAATGCGACGCATGTCCGGATGTCCGATAAACTCGACTCCAAAAAAGTCGTAGGATTCTCTTTCCATCCAATTCGCACCTGGAAAAATGTCCACCAAAGAGGCGATGGATACATTTTCTTTCGGCAAATAGCATTTGATTCGAAGTCTAAATAAATTCTTCCAACTGTGTAGTTGATATACGACAGCAAACTCACGTCCAGCTTCCTCTGGATAATGAACAGCTGCAATATTTGTTAGGTAGTTCACGCTTAATGTCTCATGGTTTTTTAACCATTCGATGATTTCATGTCCCTTCGCTGCAGTTACCTCTATGGTCAATAGTCCATACGGTTCTTCATGAAACAACACATCGTTCGGGAAAGCTCCTTGAATCAAGTTCAAGATGGCTTCATTATTCAGCTTTTCCATCTTCGATTTCTATGTTATAGTTTTGCATCAAATGTTTGTATTCTGCACTGTAGCGACGACGATTTGATTCGTTTTTCACCAGTTCATGAATGTTCATGACACCATCAATAATTTGTTCTGGCCTTGGCGGACATCCAGGTACATAAACATCCACAGGAATGATGCGATCAATTCCTTGTAAAACGCTGTATGTATCGAAGATTCCTCCTGAACAAGCACACGCACCAACAGAAAGAACCCATTTCGGCTCGGACATTTGTTCGTATACTTTTTTCAAAACTGGACCTAATTTCTTTGAAATGGTACCTGCTACAATTAATAAATCCGCTTGACGCGGTGAGAAGGACATTCGTTCCATCCCGAAACGAGATAAATCATAAGCACTACCCATCGTTGCCATGAATTCAATTCCACAACAAGATGTTGCAAATGGAAGTGGCCATACTGAATTTGCTCGCGCAAGTCCAATGGCTTTGTCCAATGTCGTCAACTGATAACCTTCACCATTGATGACTTCTACGTCGTCTATTTTTCCCATTCTAAAGCACCTTTAAGTCTAATGTATAAGAATCCAACTAAGAAGAACCCAACAAACATGATTAATGCGAGTAAGCCCTCCATTTTTAATTCGTAAAAATTCACAGCATATGGATAAAAGAAAATGACTTCCACATCAAACAAAACGAAGAGGATTGCCGTCATAAAATACCTTACCGATACTGGAAAACGGGCATTTCCCTCTGCTTCAATACCACATTCGAAGTTTTCATCCTTTTGATCAGAATTGATACGGGGTGTTAATTTGTGTGTCACCACTAACGTGAATATCACAAATGCGGCCGCAACCACTATTTGTAATAAAAGCGGAATGTAATTGGCGCTTGTAGAAATTTCTTGCATAGGAACAGTTTTTGTCCGGTTCTTTGTACTTCAACAATCGTTTAATTATGCTGTTTGTTAAAGCGTCACAAATTTACCTTTTCATTTCAATTCCCCAATGAAAATGTGGATAAAAAGGCAAAAAAAAAGCCCTCTCAATTTGAGAAGGCTCTAATTTAGAATCATTATAACTTAATCCGCTTATAATTTTACGCGTAATCCAGCTGCAGAACTCATTCCTGGACTAAAAGAAGTGCCAATTCCATTGATGGAATTGATGTTCAAACTTGGTCTTGTTTCAATGTATAGGTGGAAAGGCATCCAGAATTCACGTTTTTTTCCAATTCCGAAATCAACTCCGAATGGAATGTAAAGGGAAGCACCAATGGAGTTTTTGTTTTTATACGATTCTCTCTGTCCGTTTTCTTGTCCATAATAATAACCTGAGTAGGAGTACATACTTGAAGATTCCCAATAGCGGATTTCGGTATTGGATTGGTAACTCATACCGATTGAAGCTCCTAGTCCAGTATGTAATGACCATCTTTTATCAGGGAACATGCGGAAAATCATTGCCCCGTCTAAACGAATTTGTTGGTTTGAATGATTCATTTGATAGTACTTTGAATTACTTGAATCAATGAAAATCTGTTCGCCGGTTTGAGAAGAAGTTAGGGTGTCATAAGGGAATGATTGAGAATAACTGCCGAAAGCTGATAATACACCTGCATTCGATACATGAGTAATTCCAACGCGGTAAGTTACGTTTGGCATTTTAGCACACTGGAGTCCTAACTGTAAACTATAGCTTGAGGACATGTTCATTCCAGGTGTCTGATAAGTCGGGAATCCTTGAGGGTTGTACTGACTAAAGTCCATCGCCAAAATACTTGAGTTTGGTGCAAGGATTTTAAAATCATCGATGGAGCCATTGATTTGACCACCAAATCCGGTTCCATTGGAAATGTGTAATTCGGTAATCTTTATTTTTTGTGAAAAAGCAGCTGTGCTTAATAATAATGCTGCAAATAGGGTCACTTTTTTCATTTGTTGTTGTTTAAATTTATGACTAAAACGGATTTACTATTTTTTTATTTGAATCATGGACGTTTTTCTTTGTCCATCGGAAAGAACCACACTAAAGATATAGGTTCCATCAGACAAATTACTTAGACGAATAACTCCTTCTTTTGTTGCCTTTTGAGCCAAAATAAATCTCCCTGTTTGATCAAAAAGCTCGAAAGAACGAGCATTAAAGGGTATGTTTTGAACAGTAAATTCTCCATTACTTGGATTCGGGTAAACAAGCATGTTTTGTATTTCCAAGCTGGACTCTATCCCTACATTCAAATTGGGGTCCATCGTAATGCTGCCAACTTTGTTGATGATCCAATTATTAGGATCGATGCCAATGGAACCGGTTAATGTCCCGATGTTATAAATGCTGAATTGCTCGGTGTTAGAGTTGATGTTAAAACGAATGATCGTATCCGCTTGTCCTT
>JBILRU010000062.1:0-12918 GCA_044372485.1 Crocinitomicaceae bacterium | reverse complement strand
AAATCCAAGTTATTCTTCTGAAGGTCTGACTGATCCACTCCTAACGCTGTTGCAATAGGCATTCCGTGAATATTTCCGGATGGAGTCGTGTAAGGCGAGTGAAGATCTGCGTGAGCATCGATCCACAAAACACCTAAGCGTTTTCCTGGGTAAGCCAATTTCAATCCAGCCATTGTCCCACCTGCGGAAGAATGATCACCAGCGATGATTAATGGAAACATTCCAGAATCAATTGCTTCTTTCACCTGTGTTTTAATTCCTTCAAAAATCTGAAGAACGCCATCTATGCGTTTTGCGTAGGGAAAGTTCGTTGGACGATCCAACAAATCATTTCGATTCGGCAAGGTGTAAACTGGGTATTCTGAAAACAAGGTAGAATTTTGAGCTCTTGCAGCGGCACGAATTGCTTCAGGACCTAAGGAAGCCCCGCGCGTTCCCGCACCTAATTCCGAAGGATTAAAAATAAATTGTAATTGACGATTCATAATAGACCCTTTCATCGGGCTCCACAAATTTACAACTTTCTATAGGAAGTATTGATTTGGGCCTCCCGAACTTATTCAATATTCGGTATATTTGTTCACAATTATTGAGCAATTTCCAATCCCAAACATGATCAAATTACTTCTTTTCACTGTGTTATTTTCCTTCAGCCTTGAGGTCTGTTGGGGACAAGATGCGAATCATTTCAGCGGGACTTTAACCTACCGAATTGAACGCGTTGATGTGAAAGATTCCGTTCAAGCAAAAATGATCATTTTCGCTCGGGACTCACTTATTAAAATTGTGAATTTCAGTTCCGACGTTGGTAAACAAGAAACCATCAAGCATTTGATATACCAGAAGAAATACGTGCTCATTGAACTTGGCGACGAGAAATTTGCGGTTCAGATTAAAGATGATACGGTTGATACAGCAAAAACATATGCGTTTCAACCAACAAAGGGACATTCGAAAATTGCTGGTTTGAAAGGTAAAAAATTAGCAGCAAAATTTACGCTTGTCCAAAATGAATTAACCCTTGTGTACACACCGAAAATATCTGCTAAATATTTGGGGTCATTTATGGATGCACCCGGATTACTGCTTCAATATTTTGTGGTAAATGACCATGGATTATACAAGTATACACTTGAATCGATTGATGAAAAAATTCCCCCATTATCCTTATTTATGATTCCTGCTGATTACCAAAAAATTAGCCTGAAAGCATTTATGGAAAAGTCTGCAAATTCAGGAAATTCCAGTATCCCTAATAACTAACAAATTCTTGTTTATACAATTCCGCATTTTCCGTTAAAAATGTGACCTTATCGTCTATCTTCGTTGGATATTGCATATAAAGCGAATGGAAGACAACGAATTTACACCAAAGAAAGAGACTGGAACTGAAAATTCTAGTGGTTCGACAACGAAAAGAAAAGAAGAAAAAGTGCCAAAACCTAGTAAGGAAAAAACACCTTCAAGATGGAAATTTGCTGCTAATTTTGATTCAAAACGATTGAAAGTAATTCTTGGTTCCACCTTGACCTTACTTTCCATCTATTTGTTTCTTGCTTGTTTATCGTACTTGTTTACGTGGACCGAAGACCAAGACCGCATTTTACAGCGTTCCTTTCTCGATTATATTTTTGATACGACCGAGGCTCCTGTTCAGAACTGGCTTGGGAAATTTGGCGCATGGACCTCTCACCTTTTGATTTACCGTCTTTTTGGAATTACATCTTTCGGAATTTGCTTCCTGTTGTTTATTTCCGGTATACGCGTCCTGTTTGACTATACCATCGTTGCGTTAGGAAGGTCATTCACCATTACCATTGCCTACATGCTTTGGGGCTCGATTTTCCTAGGATTCTTTAGTGAAAACTTGAATTACCTCGGCGGGACTTTTGGATTTTATGTGAATGAATGGCTGATGCTGACATTGGGGAGTTTTGGTTCTTTTGCTCTGAGCTTGGTTTTTCTCTACATCATCACGACCTTGATTTTCAATCCAAACTACACAAAATGGCTAGACTTCATTTTTAGCCGTGAGAAAGAAGAATCTGCATCAGAGATCATTCCAGGAAAAGTGGATGAAGAACGCCATGCTTACGAAGATATTTTCGTTGTAAACACCATCAAGGACGAACAAATACAATCCGATGTCATTTCTGAAACCGTTGATTTTTCGGCAAAAGAGGAGGAGGAGGAGGATGTGTTTTTTGACGAAAGTGAATTAATCGTGTCATCTAAATTCCCTGAAAAAGAAGTGGAATCTGATGATGACTTTGAAATTGAAATCGCTAGAGAACCTGAACCAAGTGTGGTTATTCCACCTAGTTCTGCTCCAATTATGGGTTCAAATGCAACACAGAAATCGGACGATGACGATTTGGCAAAAAGACTCGTTAGCGAATACGGAGAATATGATCCAACCAAAGATTTAGAAGGTTACGTTCTACCTCCATTGGATTTGATGAAGGATTGGGGCACAAGCGGCGTATCCGTGAGTAAAGAAGAATTGGAGACGAATAAAGACAAGATCGTTCAAACGCTTCAGCATTATAAAATTGAAATTGCGAAAATCAAAGCGACGGTTGGCCCAACAGTTACCTTGTATGAAATTGTGCCAGCTCCTGGAGTTCGAATTTCCAAAATCAAAAACTTAGAGGATGATATTGCCTTGAGTTTATCTGCATTAGGAATTCGCATCATCGCACCAATCCCTGGGAAAGGAACGATTGGTATTGAAGTACCAAATTCGAATCCAGAAATGGTGAGCATGCGCTCATTGATCGCCTCCGATAAATTCCAACATTTCGATGGGGAACTTCCGATTGTGATGGGGAAAACCATCACCAATGAAACATTTGTTTTCGACTTAACAAAAATGCCTCACCTTTTGGTTGCCGGTGCAACTGGACAAGGGAAGTCTGTAGGACTAAATGCCATCCTGATTTCCATCCTTTACAAGAAACATCCGGCACAAGTGAAGTTTGTCTTAGTAGATCCGAAAAAGGTAGAGTTAACCTTATACAATAAAATTGAACGACACTTTTTAGCAAAATTACCTGGAGAAGAGGATGCGATTATCACGGATACATCCAAAGTGGTAAATACCTTAAATTCCTTGTGTATCGAAATGGATGAGCGCTATGAATTGCTCAAAGATGCCGGCGTTCGAACCATTAAAGAATACAATGCAAAATTCATTGCTCGACGATTGAATCCAGAGAAAGGACACCGTTATTTGCCGTATATCGTTGTGTTGATTGATGAGTTCGCCGATCTGATCATGACTGCTGGAAAAGAAGTAGAGCATCCGATTGCGCGTATCGCTCAACTTGCACGTGCGATTGGAATTCACCTCATCGTTGCCACGCAGCGTCCTTCCGTGAATGTTATTACGGGTATGATTAAAGCCAACTTCCCTGCGCGCATAGCCTTCCGCGTTCTCTCGAAAATTGACTCGAGAACAATCTTAGACGCTTCTGGTGCAGATCAATTAATTGGACGAGGAGACATGTTGATTTCCACGGGATCAGACATCAAGCGTTTACAATGTGGATTCGTTGATACTCCTGAAGTTGAAGAAATTTGTAGCTTCATCGGTGACCAACGCGCTTATCCAGAAGCACTCATTCTTCCAGAATACACGCCAGAAGGAAGTGATTCAGGAGGCGAAATGGACATGAATGAAATTGACCCGATGTTCGTAGACTCAGCGCGCATTGTGGTGATCAATCAACAAGGATCAGCTAGTTTATTGCAACGTAAACTGAAACTTGGATACAACCGGGCTGGACGTATTGTTGATCAGTTAGAAGGCATGGGAATCATTGGTTCGTTCCAAGGAAGTAAGGCTCGCGAGGTACTGTATGGAGATATCGAAAGTTTAGATGAATTCCTGCGATCACGAGGACTCATATAATCGCAATGAAGTTACTAACGAACTGCGCGTTCATTAAACAAGATGTAGCCAAAACTAAGTTGAAAAAACAAAGGGCTTTCTTGTGCAGGGAAATAATTTAAGGTAGCTCTTACAGGACCAATTGGTGTGTCATACAATAGTGAACTAGACGCCACAACAGAACGTACTTCTAAAGGTTTGCCATACTGAATGGTTCCATCTTGATTTTGTTGCAATTGAACAATGGGTTGAAAATAATAAACATCTAAGCGCAGGTCCAGTTTTTTCGTCAACTCAAAAATCAAATTTGATCCAAGTGAAAGATATTGTGTTGCGCGGTATTCTGGCAAGAAAAAAGTCTCCATATCTGGAATTAAGTTGAATGATGGCATAGACAATAAACTCGCCGTGTAATTTGCGAACAAGGATTGACTATTCAAAACTGTTTTACCGTGGAATCCAAAATGAAATAGTCCATTTTTTAGAAAAAAGGATTGGAATTCCGCTTGTAGACTTAACCATTGATGGTCTTTTTCCACCGTATCTTTTAAAATGGATGTTGTTCCTGGTACGGTTCGTTCATTTCCGTTAACATACCTCGCTTTGACTTGGAAAAAATGTCCTTCCGTGGCAAACTGTTTTTTATTTAAACTGTTTTTGGTGTATTCCAGAGATAGAGCTGTACCATAAAAGCGTGTGTAATCAGCTGAATCTTTGTTCGTGAACTGACTAGACTGATAATAATCATCCTCCAAACTGAAATAACGGGCGTCAAAAGTCCATCGTGCATTATTTCCTAGTGGCAATTTCACCTTTATTCCACCATACACTTCATTTTGCACGAGAAACGAAGGCTTGACATCCTCAAAAAACGTAGCAAAACTTCGAAAATAGTCCCAACGATTTAAGGTGAAATAACCATTGACCGAAATTGGGAAAACGGATGGGAAAACCATTTCATAGTTCGTTCGAAGTGATCCATAGAACTTACCGAAATACGATTCAGCATTCAGTTTGTGTGCTACACGACCAATACTACGATAACTTAAGTTAAAGTATCCCGTATTGACGGCTCTTGACGAAATGAGTCCACCAAAATCAGCACGGAATTCCTTTGCCTTTTTCACATGTAAATTAAGTTGAAGTGTACCGTCAGGTTTGGACTCAAAATTTGGATAAAGGAAGTCAAGTTGAGGTGTTGAGGCCAAACGAAAATAACGTTCCGTTAATTCCTCCTCATCTAAAACACTGCGTCTTCGTTTAGGCAAAATGAATTTATTGGCGTATTTGAATTCATTCTTTTTGATAGGTGCTGTTTTCACGGAGGAAACCTGTATCGGAAGCACATGAGCACGAAATTCCATTCTTCTACGAGCAAGTGAATCAGGATTTTCACGAACGGTAATAAATTGTTCCAAAAGGTCCAATTTTAACATTGTTGCCTGATAACCATCATTAATTGCCTGCTGAACATCTTTAAAGTCAAAGGTCCCTACTTCTGTTTTCGGTTCAATGATTATTCCTTCTTGGCAAGGTAACTCGTAATTCGTTGGCGTTGTCATCATACTCGAAATCATCCCGAAAAAATCGTTTTCATTCGCTTTGATATCATTTTTAGTCACGTTACTTCCGATAATAAAGTCTGCATCAAATTGCTCGTACATCGCATTCAGAGGGAAATTATCATACAATCCACCATCAAAATAAAGGACTCCGTTGATACGGATCGGATTCAAGTATAAAGGAAAAGTCATCGATGCTCGTACGGCTTCATTCAAATTACCGTTAGAAAAAACCACGCTTTCCTTTTGAACCACATCAGAAGCTACACAACGAAATGGAATAAAAAGTTGATTAAAATCATTTTCAACATAGGCGCTGGTGCGCCCCAAAATACGCAGCATCTCAAAATCGAAATAACGCGGATTGACAAATGACATGGGAATAGACTTCTGCAGGATACTATCCTTCGAAAAAGGAATATTAAACATGCTGCTTGTATTCGAATCATCAAAAAAGTAAAATTTCTTATCCGATTCCAATTGCCCTTTAACCATTAATTGAAAAGGCTCACTTAAAACATAGGCTTCAATCTCCTTCGGTGAATATCCACTTGAATACATACTTGCAACGAGTGCACCGGCAGAAGTTCCAATTATAAAATCAATGGGGATATTGCGTTCTTCGAGTGCTTTCAACACCCCAACATGCGCAACTCCCGTCGCTCCACCACCACTTAAAACCAGTCCGATTTTCTGTTGAGCGTAACATTCTGAGTAAAGAATGAAAAAAAGTGTTAAAATAAGGGTCGATAAACTTCGCAAATTCGTTCTTTTGTACAAAGTTAGACCTTATCACGAGAAAATGGAAAAGAAGAGCACGGGAAATAATGAAGAGTTAACAATCACCCTAAAATGTTTGTTTGGATTTGAGCAAACTTTAGTGGAGGAGTTAGAGGAACTTGGATATCCAAAAGCAGAACAATTGAACCGCGCTGTGCGCATTAAAGGGACATGGAAAGATGTATATTATTTAAATTTATATGCACGCTGCGCCATTTCGATTCTAGTCGAGCTCGATAAGTTTTATATTAAATCAGAAGAGGATTTGTACCGTAAATCCATGAAGATTAAGTGGACAGAAATTTTCGACGGGTCTAAAACCTTTGCGGTTAAAGGTGCCGTTTTCTCCACCTTATTTAACAACACGCAATATCCATATTTAGTCGTGAAAGATGCCATTGTGGACTCGTTTCGCAATGAATTCGATGATCGTCCGGATGTTGAATTAAAACGTCCACAAGTTCTATTTGACCTATACATCAAAGAAAATGAAGTGACGATATCACTGAACACGAGTGGAATTCCACTATTCCAACGGGGATATCGCGAAGCGGTAGGAGATGCTCCAATCAACGAAGTAGTTGCCGCAAGTTTAATCCGTTTATCGAAATGGGACCGCAAAACAACATTGCTTGATCCGTTTTGTGGTTCAGGAACAATTTTAATGGAAGCAGCATTATTGGCATCTGGAATTCCATCTAATATCGAACGTCAACATTATGCGTTCAAGAATTTAAAAAATTACGATGAGTCCGTTTGGAATGACATCTACGACAATGCGCCGAGAAATGTCCGCTCGCTTCCTTGTAGAATCATGGGATCGGATTTATCTGACGAGATGATTTTAAAAACACGCCGCAATTTACGTGCGATGAGTTTTGGACGATTCATTGAAACAAAAGTGTGTTCGTTTGATGAAATCACGAAAGAAGAAGACGAAGCGATCTTTATTTTAACCAATCCACCTTACGGAGAACGTCTAGCTGCGAATACGCACGAACTTTACGAAAACATGGGGAATTGGTTGAAACATACGATGACCAATTCACAGGCTTGGATTATCACATCGAGTGAAGAGGGACTGAAATCCATAGGACTGCGTCCAAGTGTGAAACACAAAGTATTCAATGGTGACTTGGAATGTAGTTTCCGCATGTTTGAAACGTACGCAGGGTCTAAACGAACGCATTTTCCGTTTGATGAGCAAGGAGATCCTCAAGAGGAAACAGAAAATTAACCCATAAAAAAAGCCCTGACACAATCGTCAGGGCTTTTTTTTGTTTTATCGTTTCGAGATCTCGACATACTCTCGGTTTGTTTCGCCGATGTAAATCTGGCGCGGACGACCGATTGGTTCTTTGTTCTCTGTCATTTCTTTCCATTGAGCAACCCAGCCTGGTAGACGTCCTAATGCGAACATCACAGTAAACATTTCCGAAGGAATTCCTAATGCTTTGTAGATGATTCCTGAATAGAAATCTACGTTTGGATATAAGTTTCTTGCTTTGAAGTATTCGTCCTCCAAGGCCACTTTTTCTAATTTTTTCGCGATGTCTAACAATGGATCGTTAACACCCAATTTTGCCAAAACCTCGTCACATGCTTTTTTGATGATGTTGGCACGTGGATCAAAGTTTTTGTACACTCGGTGACCGAAGCCCATCAAACGGAATGGATCTTCTTTATCTTTCGCCTTCAATACCCATTTGTCCACATTTCCTCCATCGTTGTGGATTTGCTCTAACATTTCAATTACTTCTTGGTTTGCTCCACCGTGTAAAGGACCCCAAAGTGCGGAAATACCTGCAGAAACAGTTGAGTATAAATTCGCTTGAGAAGAACCTACGATACGTACCGTCGATGTTGAACAGTTCTGTTCGTGATCAGCGTGCAAAATCAACAAGGTATTTAACGCGCTAACTACTACTGGATCCACTTTGTAATCCTCTGTTGGCATCGCAAACATCATATACATGAAATTCTTGCAATAATCGTATTCATTTTTTGGGTACATGAACGGATGACGAATCGAGTTTTTGTAAGCCCAAGCTGCTAACGTTGGTAATTTTGCAATCAAACGGTGAATCGTTAAATCTTTCGCTTCTTTACTTCTGTTTGGGTCCAACGATTCTGGATAGAATGTTGCCAATGAAGAAATCATCGAAGAAAGGACTCCCATTGGATGCGCTTTCGATGGATATGCTTCAAAAAATCGTTTCATGTCCTCATGAACCAAGGTATGTTTCTTGATGCTATCTTCGAATTGATCTAATTCAGTTTGTGTTGGAAGATTCCCATAAATGAGAAGATATGCAACTTCAATGAACGAAGCTTTCTCCGCTAATTGCTCAATTGAATATCCTCTGTAATGTAGAATTCCCTCTTCTCCATCTAAGAAAGTGATGGCGCTTTTCGTTGCTCCGGTGTTTTTGTATCCTGTATCCAAAGTGACGTACCCTGTTAAGTCTCTTAACTTAGAAATATCGATCGCTTTTTCGTTTTCAGTACCTGTAATGACTGGGAGTTCATATACTTTCCCGTCAAGTTCAATTTTTGCTATTTCACTCATTTTTCTTACGAAATATTTAGTTGATTTATAAGTTTTGCTCTAAATTACAAAAGAAACATTGAACTCCGTTTATCTCGTGTGAAATAATGACAATTTATTGATGTTAGCTTCATCCTTATAAATTTGCTTCGATGAAAGTTAGCATTAATTGAAACAAATGATTGCGTGTATTCCCACCATAGATTCCATGGTTTTTGTTTGGATACACGAATAAGTCAAATTGTTTATTCGCTTTCACCATAGCACTCGTCATATCCATGGTGTTCTGAAAATGTACATTGTCATCCGCCGATCCATGTATTAACAAGTATTTTCCTTTTATGTTATCGACATAATTGATTGGAGAATTTCGATCGTAGCCATCCGCATTTTCTTGAGGCGTGCGCATGAAACGTTCCGTGTAAATATTGTCGTAATAGCGCCAGTTGGTCACTGGAGCAACAGCAATCGCCATTTTGAATACATCCGCTCCTTTGGTAATTCCTAATGATGCCATGAATCCACCGTAACTCCAACCCATGATTCCAACGCGACTTGCATCAACGAAGGTATTCTTTGAATATTCCTTCACCGCATTCATGACGTCCTCGATTTCCAATTTACCTAATTGCAAGTACGTACTTTTCTTAAACTCTACTCCTTGATACATCGTTCCTCTGGGATCCACTTGAAAAACAATATAACCCTTTTGAGCCAAAAGTTGATGAAAGAAATAATCATTTCCGTCCCATGAGTCTAATACTTCGTTGTGTCCGGGTCCACCGTACACATTGACATACATGGGATATTTTTTTGCTGGATCGAATCCAACCGGTAATATCACAGAGGCATTTAACTTTACGCCATTCGCATTAACTTCGATAAACTGTTTAGTGGATAAACGTTCTTTTTTCAGTTTTTCTGTGAAGGCCTGATTAGACTCCAGCACACGAACAACTGAACCGTCACTTTTACAAAGGTTATAAACCGGAGCTTGGTTGGCATTGGAATAGGTATGAATAAAATAGTGCATTCCATTTAGGAATTCCGCTTCATTGTATCCAATGGTCCCGGTTAAATCACGTTTGTTGGAACCACTTGTTTCCACTGAATAAATGGACTTGTGAATAGCCCCTTTTTCAGCAGAACTATAATAAATTTGTTTGGACGTTTCATCAAACCCAAGAAAATCAATGACATCCCAGGGACCTTTTGTTATTTGTTTCACACTTCCATCAAAATTCAATTGGTAAATGTGGCGGTATCCGCTTTCTTCACTTGTGCGAAGTATGGATTTTCCATCCTTCAAAATCAATAAATTGTCATCGATATCAATGTACGTTGTTGATTTCTCCGTGAAGAAGATTTTGCTCGAAACTTTACCTTTCACGACATCCACTAACCAATAGTTCAATTCACTTTGGTGACGGTTCATGGTTTGTATGATCAATTGATTCGATGCTGCAGACCAATTCAATCGGGGAATGTACTCATAGGATCCCAATCCAATCTCTTGTACTTTTTTAGTGTCCACCGAAATACAATGTGCGGTTACCACACTATTCACTTCACCAGCTTTTGGGTATTTAAAGGTATATGCTTCTGGATACAAATCACCATACGTATCCATACTATATTCGGGAACGGCTTTTTCATCAAAACGCAGGTAAGCAATGTATTTACTGTCCGGCGACCATCCATACGCTTTGGTGATGGAGAACTCTTCCTCATATACCCAATCTGTTGTTCCATTGATGACCTTATTTCGTTTACCATCCTGAGTTAACTTCTCTACTTTTCCATTCGCAATCGTTTTCACAAAAAGATCATTGCCATGAATAAAGGAAACTTTTGTTCCGTCTGGAGAATATTCAGCCAAGGTTTGTGGAGTGTGTTCAGAATCTAGGGGAGTTAATTTTTGTGTTTCCAAATTAAATAGATAATAAACGGCTTGAAAACTGCGTCGGTAAATAGACTCAACATTTGTCAACAAAAGGATTTTTGTCTCATCCGAATTAAACTCATAATCATCAAATTCCAGTTTTTTTCCATCAACTAAAAGTTTCGAACCATCAAGAACTACTACTCCTTTGTCATTTACATCATTCAAACTGAATTTGTAAATGGAATTTCCGTCTTTTACATTGGTGTAATGTTCACCATCGTTCATGGATTTGAAACCATTTATACGCTTTGGACTAAATTCATAATTTTTCCAAATACGCTCAACGGTAAGGTCTTGGGCGAAAACAAGCGAGTAAACTAAGGTAAAAACAAAGAGAAGACTATTTTTCATATTCAAATATTTGAAGCCCGAATTTAGGTATTGTACTTGGATAATGCAACTGATGAGCTTAGCTAACATTGAATTCATGAAAGTTTAACCTTAAATTTTATTTGTTTTCAAAAAAACACCTAAATTTGTTGCAACTTAACACGCGTCCTCCTTGAAGCAACTATGCTGAAACCACGTGGTAAGAATTATGACTTCGTGACTTAACGTAAAACTAAAAGAGTTATGAAGATTGTTTTTTTTTTGGGATTATGAAAAAAATTTTACTGTTTATCGTTAGTGTTTTGACACTGAATGCAACTGCTCAAGATTGTTCTGAATTATTCATTTCTGAATATGTAGAAGGATGGTCAAACAACAAAGCCTTAGAGATTTACAATCCAACTTCTAATCCGATCAACCTGAGTGGTTACTTTGTTTCTCGTTATTCAAATGGTTCAATTTCGGCAACTGTTGCAAATTCAATTCAATTGTCAGGAACCATCGCCGCACACGACGTATATGTGGCTGTTCTTGACAAACAAGATCCAAATGGAACGGGACAAGAAGCTCCTATTTGGGATTCTTTGCAAGCACGAGCAGATGGATTTTATTGTCCAATTTATAACACTTCAAACTCATTTTATTGGAATGGGAACGATGCTGTAATGTTGGCTAAAGGTACTTTGCCTTCAAACGCAACTACCCTAATAAATGCAGCGAATGTAACTGGTTTTGCCATTGTAGATATTTTTGGGTTAATCGGACAAAATCCTGCGAATGAAACTGGATCCACCATAGGAAATGACGGAGCATGGTCTACCGAATTCCCTTACAGTACTGGAATAGGTGTCTTAGTAACAAAAGATCACTCGATGATTCGCAAGTCAACAATTAAAAAAGGTGTTATTACTCCTCAATCACACTTTAACCCGATGTTAGAGTTTGACACTATTCCGCCTGTTATCGTCCGTTTAGATGCAAACGGAGACACCATTTTTGGAACAAGCTTAAATCCTATACTTGATGGTAATTGGAGTTCGCTAGGAACACATAACTGTTCTTGTAATCCTGTTTCTGTGAACGAAAACGAGAACGTGACCGTAAGTATCTACCCGAATCCAAGCAATGGACTTTTGAATATCAAAAGCAATGGAAGTATTCGTAAAATTCAAGTGTTAAACTCACTAGGACAGACGATTTACACCCAATCAAATACTGGTACAAAACCAGTTATTTCTCTTGATCTTAGCGATTTCAGTGGGGTTTACATCATTCGAATGACAGATGCCAACGGACAACAAATGATCCGTAAAATCATCTTAAGATAAGTACGACACATCACTGTCCTACTCGATAAACGATGAAATATTTTATTCTTGTTCTTTTCGCATGCCTTGCTGAATGGAGTTTCAGTCAGGCTACTGCAAAACTTACTGGTGAAGTCAGTGAAAATGCTACAAATCAACTTTTAAGTGGAGCAAAAATCACCCTTTACAACAATAAAGGTGTGGTGATGAAAAGAGCCATGTCCAACTCACAAGGGATTTACGAAATGACTGATGTGACGTACGGAGATTATTCCATTACCTTTAAAATGATGGGATTTGACTCAATGGTTCAAGAAATTCAAGTTTCTAAACCTTTAATGACGGTCAATTTTTTCATTGGAGCTAGTCAAGAATACCGCGAAATCAAAGTCATTGGAAATTTAGCAGGTTCTCAAAATGTTCCTGTAGCAGTAACAAAAATTCCTTTACAGAAAATTACCGAAGAATTAGGTTCTCGCGACTTACCTATGTTGCTGAATGGAACTCCTGGAGTCTATGCTACGCAGCAAGGTGGTGGTGATGGGGATGCGCGA
>JBILRU010000153.1:0-3657 GCA_044372485.1 Crocinitomicaceae bacterium | reverse complement strand
GTGGTGCTTTTCCTTCCAATCCGTAAAACATGCTAATCACTTCACTTTCTCTTGGCGTTAAGGATGTTAATGATCTACGAATATCGCTTCTCAAAGACTCCAGTACCAAATTTGCTTCTGGACTAGGCAATGAATCTCCTTGCATAACATCGTACATGCTAGATGTCGATTCGTCACCTTCGATTAATGGCGCGTCCATGGATACGTGACGTCCGTTCTGGGAAAGTGTTTGTTTCACTTCCTCAGGCGTTACGTTCAAAAACTCAGCTAATTCATCCGCCGATGGTGGACGCTCTAACTTCTGTTCTAATTCTGAGTAGGCACGATTAATTTTGTTGATGTTACCAATTTTATTCAAAGGCAAACGAACGATACGTGCTTGTTCTGCCAACGCTTGAAGAATGGACTGACGAATCCACCATACAGCGTATGAAATGAACTTAAAGCCACGTGTTTCATCGAAACGTTCAGCAGCTTTGATCAATCCCAAGTTTCCTTCGTTGATCAAATCTGGCAAAGCCAAACCTTGGTTTTGATATTGTTTAGATACAGAGACAACGAAACGTAAATTCGCTTTCGTTAAGCGTTCTAATGCCGATCGATCACCTGCTTTGATGCGTCGAGCTAACTCAACTTCTTCATCTGCAGTGATCAAGTCTACACGACCGATTTCCTGTAAATACTTGTCTAAAGATGCGGTTTCCCTGTTGGTAACCTGTTTTGCTATTTTTAACTGCCTCATTTTTTTTGATTGTTGCGTGTCCTTTTACTCCCTTAAAGATGAAAAGGTTCTGTTTTAACGCACATTTTTTTATTAAGTAACGTTTTTTCGAGCCGAAACCACCTGTAAATGAATATTGATGGCACTTGAGCGAATATCGCAAATGATTGATTGACTTACCATTAAATTTATTTTTCAAAAAATATATGAAAGCGAAAAAAAAGTAGTTATAGATAAAAATACTTTCATGAAAAATCGTCAATGTTTAGAATGCGCCACCAAACTAGTTGGAAGAAGAGACCAGAAATTTTGCTCGGATTACTGCCGCAACTCTTTTAACAACCGAATCAATGAAGACGCAAACATGGTTGTCCGACGGATAAATGCCATTTTACGAAAAAATCGTAGAATCCTGGCCAACCTGAATCCAGATGGAAAACGAACGGTTGAAGGTATGCTACTTGCAGAAGAAGGGTTCAATTTTCATTATTACACCAATGTTTATTCTACAAGAAAAGGTTCGAGTTACGTATTTTGTTACGATTTTGGTTATATTCGACTGAATAATGACCAATTCATGTTGGTCCAGAAACAAGACTACGTAAAATAAAGACCTTCATGTCAGCGAACGAACAAATTAAGTGTCCAAATTGTGGGACAAACATCGATGTTACCAATATTCTTTCTCATCAACTTGAGGCAGAATATCAGGCAAAATATCAGGCTCAAATACATTCAGAACAAGTAAAGATGAATGAGCTTGTAGATAAACTTCGCGAAGAGAAGCTAGCATTTGAAGAAAAGAAAAAAAGAGAAAACGAACTTTTTCATGAGCGTTTGGAGAAATCCATCATTGAAGAAAGTAGTAGAATTGAGGAGAAACTCAAAATAAAAATTGCGGAGGAACAAGGTGCTCAAATGGATGCTTTGCAAAAAGAACTGAATGAAAAATCCGCACAAGTAAGTGAACTGAACAATACGAAAGCAGAAGTTCAACGTCTGAAACGAGAAAAAGAAGAAGCACAGTCCATTGCGCAATTAGCAGCAGAAACCAAAATGAATGAAATCCTTCAAGTCGAAAAGGAGAAAATCAAAAAGTTGGTAGAAGATAACAATGAAATGAAAATCAAGGAACTTCAGAAGAAATTAGACGATCAAAGAACACTCACTGAAGAAATGAAACGCAAGCAGGAACAAGGTTCCATGCAGTTACAAGGAGAAGTACAAGAATTAGCTATTGAAGAATGGTTGGGTGTACAGTTTCCTCTCGACACCATTGAAGAAATCAAAAAAGGAGCAAGAGGTGGTGATTGTATTCAAATTGTAAACACGCGCAGTGATCAAAATTGCGGTAAAATCTATTACGAAAGCAAGCGAACCAAAGATTTCCAACCGGGATGGATTGCGAAGTTCAAAGCGGACATGCGCGAAAAAGGAGCCGATATTGGTGTATTAGTGACAGAAGCCATGCCAGCGGAATTACAACGCATGGGAATGAAGGATGGTGTGTATGTGTGTACTTACGAAGAATTCAAAGGATTATCAGGAGTTCTGCGTGAAACGGTTATCCAAGTACATGCTGCGCTAGGATCACAAGTGAATCGAGGAGATAAAATGCACATGCTGTACGATTTCCTTACGAGTAACAATTTCCGCATGCAAGTAGAAGCAATTGTGGAAGGATTCACTTCCATGAAAAATGGTCTCGAAACCGAAAAACGTTCCATGCAACGCATTTGGAAAGAACGTGAAAAGCAAATTGAGAAGGTAATCATGAATACGATAGACATGCACGCATCTATTCGAGGAATTGCCGGAAATGCCATTCAAAGTGTCAAGGCCTTAGAATTACCAGGAGAAAGTGATGATGATTTTATCGAATAGTATCTATATCGGTTCAGCTGGACGTCAAAGTCTGATCGACCTCGAGATTCCAGAGAAGTTTAACGGAGAACTCATTGTATTCGTACATGGATTCATGGGATTCAAAGATTGGGGCGCTTGGCATCTTGTTCAACAATTTTTCACGGAGAAAAACTATGGATTCTGTAAATTCAACCTCAGTCATAATGGTGGAACCATCGAAAATGGCATCGATTTTCCCGATGAAGAGGCTTTCGGAAAGAATTGTTATTCCTATGAAGTGGCAGACATTGAATCTGTGTTGAACTTATTATTAGCCGAAGTACCCAACCTGAAAAGCATTCGACTCATCGGACATTCGCGGGGTGGTGGAGCAGTCATTTTAGCCGCATGTAAATTCTCAGACTCCTACCCCATTTCGTCCGTTCATACGTGGGCGGCTATTTCGGATATCGGTATGCGTTTTCCAAGTGGTAAAGAATTGGAACATTGGAAAAATAGTGGAGTTCGTTACATCAAGAATGGACGTACCCATCAAGATTTACCACAATATTTTTCGCTTTATGAAGATTTTAAACGCTACGAAAGTGAATTGAACATTCATCAGGCTATTCAAAATCTGAGCATTCCGATTACCATTCATCATGGAGAGCAAGATACTTCCGTTCCGATTTCAGAAGGAGAATCCTTGGCGAGATGGGCACATGTTTCTTTACAGGTTATTTCAGGTGCGGATCACGTATTTGGTGCAAGTCATCCTTGGATAAGCTTGAATCTACCGAATGAATTAGCCGATTTATGCGAGCAGACCTTATTTGGGATGAAATAAAAAAGGCTGCAGTTTCCTACAGCCTTAAAACGAGGGAGAAAGACGGGTCTCGAACCCGCGACCTCCGGTACCACAAACCGGCGCTCTAACCAACTGAGCTACATTCTCCGTTTTACGTGGGTGCAAATATATTAAATCTTATTTAATTATGGCAAACATCACGGCAAGTCATATCAAATATTTAAAAAAATTCTACTGACGTGACCAATGTTTCATGTCATTTTCCATTTTACTTGTAACTTTC
>JBILRU010000152.1:0-3701 GCA_044372485.1 Crocinitomicaceae bacterium | reverse complement strand
CAAACCAATATGTCAATTCTCAGTTTCGCCTGTTAAGGGCGTTGCTTCCGCCGGGGCGGACTGAGCTAGCAAACCAATATGTCAATTCTCAGTTTCGCCTGTTAAGGGCGTTGCTTCCGCCGGGGCGGACTGAGCTAGCGGACCAATATTTCAATTCTCAGTATCTGCTTGTTAGGGCAGTTGCTTCCGCCGGGGCGGACTGAGCTACGGGACCAATGTTTTATGGATACAACACTTCATTGAATGAAAAAAGGGGGATGATTGCTCATCCCCCTCGTCGGGGCGGCAGGATTCGAACCTGCGACCTCCTGGTCCCAAACCAGGCGCGATGACCGGACTACGCTACGCCCCGAACGATTCATCTTCAATATTTTTGTTAAACTGAACGTGATCAGTTCCTTTTTTTCTTTCAGTGCAAGCTTTCACTTTGCTCCACCGTTAGTTTTATTGCGGTGGGAACGAGATTCGAACTCGTGGTACAGTTACCCGTACGACAGTTTAGCAAACTGTTGGTTTCAGCCACTCACCCATCCCACCAGTATTCCATGAATGGATGGCAAAAGTACAAAAACAATCTGTTTTTGAAAGCTTTTTTTGAAAAAAATGTTAATTGTAAGTGAAAATTCCTTTTTCAGAGTGGATTGTTACCTGTTTTCCAACATGTTGCTCCACACGACCCACAATTTTCGCATCTACACCAAATGAAAGGGAGATTTCCATGATTTCTGCTGCAAGATCCTCTGGTACATAGATTTCCATGCGGTGACCCATATTGAAGACCTTGTACATTTCCTGCCAAGGAGTTTGAGATTCTTCTTGAATCATCTTGAAAAGTGGCGGAATTGGGAACAAGTTGTCCTTAATTACATGCACATCATTGACAAAATGCAAGACTTTCGTTTGCGCTCCACCTGAACAATGTACCATTCCATGAATGTTTGAACGGTGTTTCGCTAAAATCTGTTGTATAATCGGCGCGTACGTTCTGGTTGGTGACAACACTAATTTTCCAGCGTCTAATGACGAGCCCTCGACAGAATCTTGTAATTTCTTGGTTCCACTATAAACCAAATTAGCTGGAATAGCGCTATCAAAACTTTCAGGGAATTCAGTTGCCAAGCTGTGGTCGAAAACGTCGTGACGCGCGCTCGTAAGACCGTTACTGCCCATTCCTCCGTTGAAGAAGGACTCGTAGTTCGCTTGTCCGTCGGATGCTAGTCCAACAATGACATCGCCTGCTTGAATTGTATGATTTGAAATGACCTCATCACGTCTCATGCGACACACAACGGTTGAGTCAACAATTATGGTGCGGACCAAATCACCGACATCAGCTGTTTCTCCACCTGTTGAGTGAATTTCTAGTCCATATGAGCGAAGCTCTGTCAATATCTCCTCTGTCCCATTGATGATTTCTGAAATCACTTCTCCAGGAATTAAATTCTTGTTTCGACCAATAGTCGAGGATAACATGATGGGTCCGGTTGCGCCTACACACAATAAATCATCTAGATTCATGATGAGTGCATCTTGTGCAATTCCTTTCCAAACGGATAAATCACCCGTTTTTTTCCAATACATGTATGCCAAGGAGGACTTCGTTCCTGCGCCATCTGCATGCATGACCAAGCAATAGTCTTCGTCTCCCGTTAAATAATCTGGAACGATTTTACAAAATGCTTGAGGAAATAATCCTTTGTCAAGTTTCTTAATAGCGTTGTGAACATCTTCCTTTCCGGCAGAAACTCCACGTTGCTGGTAACGATTATCGGACATAAGTTAATTTGTTGTCAAAGGTAGGAAATCCTATTCGTCTTCGTTCGATGCGGCATCAAGATCTTTCAGAATTTTCTGAACATCTGCCTCTGTCTCGTGAAGTTTAACCTTGCATATTTTTATTAATTCAGCAGCACGTTTAACCTTCAATGCTAATTCATCCACATTGATTTGTCCGCTTTCCATGTACTGGACAAGCTGCTGCAATTCTTCGTAAGCCTCTGTGTAGTTCATTGCATTGATTTATTTGAATCCACGTCTTTTCTTAATGGCTTCATAAGCATCTTGAATGCGTTGAAATTTCTCTTTCGCTCCTTTTTGGTATTCCTCTCCCATCTGAGCAACTTTGTCTGGATGGAAAGAAATAGCCATTTTGCGGTACGCCTTTTTCACTTCTTCGTCTGTTGCTTGATCTGTAATTCCTAAAATTCGGTAGTCTGAATCAACGTTTCGGTAGAACATATTCTTCACCGATTCGAAGTCCACTGCAGAAACTCCCAACATTGTCGCAATTTTCGCAATGGTGTTCATTTCGGCCGTTCCAACATCCCCGTCAGCCTTAGCGATTCCGAATAAATAATGGATTAGCTGAACACGTACTTCAATAGGCATTCTGCCACGAATATCGGTGCATATTTGTTGCAAAGGAACTTGTCCTGTGTCCAAGAATTGCTTGAGGATTTGCAAGTGTTCACTTGTAAAGCGATTCCCGAATTGATCCGCAAAGAAACGTTTCACGTAGTCTAACTCTACTTTCAGTACCTTTCCGTCTGCCTTCATCACAACAGCAGAAAGCGCCATCAGCATGGTTGGAACATCGTACAACGAAGATTGTCTGCGGTAAAACTCAAAAGGATCTTGTCCGTTTGTCGCTTTATTTGCGCCACCTTTTGCACTATTGGAACCTAACTGATCCACTAAGGAACCAATAATGAATCCAATAATCCCGAGTCCAATTTTTCGGGTAATCAAAAAGGCCCCGACGCCAAAAATCCACTTGTACAAAATCTCCGCTTTCTAAATTCTCTCCAAAACTACTTATTTAAGCAATATGTTCGATGTTTCGCTGAATGAATTGATCCAAGGCTTCTCCTTTTAACATTCCTTGCGCTAAAAGTGCTAAATCAACTAATTGTTTGGTTACTGATTGCTTGTCCTCATCGCTTTTTTGCAACAATGACCCAACGACTGGGTGATTCGAGTTAACCGTCAAGTTATACATCTCCGGGAAAGCACCATAAAATCCACCGCCGCCCATACGCTGTTGCTCCATCATTCTGCGAATGAACTCAGGTTGTGTGATGATAATTGGTGCTTCACTATCGCTCATGCTTTCAAACTGAACGGTGAATTTCTCTTTTACGACATTTGACTCAAAAACCGGCTTCAATTTTTCTTCGTCCTCTTTCGATAATTTAGATGGAATCTCCTCCGTTTTCTTGATGAGTTTATCCAACGAATCTGAATCGACACGAACGAAACTCACGTTTTCTAAACTTTGCTCCATTTTTGAAATCCAATGCGCAGCAAGTGGTCCATCTAAGTGCAAGACATCATATCCACGGTCCTTCGCTTTCTTCACAAAAGAAAATTGTTCCTCTGGATTACTTGTGTATAAAATCACTAGTTTGTTGTCTTTATCCGTCTGAAGTGCCTTGATTTTCTCTTGGTATTCCTCAATAGTGAAGTATTCATTGTTCGTTGATTTCACCAAATTGAATTCTTTTGCTTTATCAGCGAATTTATCTTCAGATAGGATTCCGTATTGAACGAAAATTTGTAAATCATCCCATTTGGACTCAAAATCCTTGCGGTCTTTTTTGAACATTTCCGCTAATTTATCCGCCACCTTTTTCGTGATGTGCGCGGAGATCTTCTTTACGTTGCTATCACTTTGAAGGTACGAACGAGAGACGTTCAATGGA
>JBILRU010000151.1:0-3724 GCA_044372485.1 Crocinitomicaceae bacterium | reverse complement strand
GAATGATTGTTGACCCAATTACCTTATTGGAAAGCGCATTAGTTCAAGACGCACTTCAATTAATGAGAGAAAATAGCATCGGTGGAATTCCAGTTGTAAACGGGAATGCTTTGGATATCGCACAAATTGCGGATTCAAGTTATTTTGACCAAGTAGATGCCACGATTTCTGAAGTAGTTAATGGAACTATTACACGAACTTGGATTTTGAAAGACACATTAATTCAAGATAAGGACACGAACGGTTTTTTCTACGGTCCTGAGCAAAAAGTCTATTATTTCAAAACATTGCCAACTGGCGCTAATGAGGTTATTCAAACGTCAACAGACCCGATGAAATCATCGCTGAAACCAACTGCTCGTTACCGTTTTTCCGCAAGTATTAACAATGGAGAATTTGAAGTAAGCAGCGAAACAGGCTTGGTTCGTGGAATCACCACAAATTCTAGTTCGCAAAACTACACCTTCAAATTTGCAGATAGTCCCGGAGAGTATTTATCCTCTGGATTAGCAGTTTCAAACTCCGGTAATTCGTACGTCATTAACGGACAACTTGATGTTACTTATAACGAATACATCGCTGGGGTTCCGTACACGAAATCATACAATTGGAAGGTCGGTGAAAAAGAAGTTACTCCAAATAGTGCGTTAACATTCTCCATAAGCGGAAGGTCTTTTTATGACCTTATGAAGCAAAGTATAGTGCAAAACGTTCTGGTGGAAAAAAGAACAATGAAAGGAATTTATATCACGATCACTGGAGGGGCAGAAGAGCTTTATAATTACATTACTGTCAACAAGCCAAGTTCCGGGCTTGCTCAAAGTAAACCAAGTTATACCAACCTTTCTGTCACAAACGGGAAACGTGTGGTTGGAATATTCTCCTCTCGTCAAACAGTGAAAATTTTCAAGCCATTCTACACTTCACCTCAACAAGCATACATTCGCGCAATTGATAAGAAAAGCACACGTGAATTATGCCAAGGACCGATTACAGGAACGTATTTGTTCTGTTCAAATCATCCTGGTGACAACATCTTGAACCAAGAAGAATCCTACGCTTGTCAATAATTTCCTAGGGTAAACTTCTAGGAGTTCGTATCTTTACCCTTGTGAGTGAAAGAATTACTTATTTTGCAGATGTCCTGCTTCCTGTTCCCATACATCAGGTCTTTACTTACCGCATTCCATTTGAATTAAACGACCATGTCCAAGCTGGACTCCGTGTCATTGTTCCCTTTGGAAAAAATAAATTACTCACTGGGATCGTCACACGAATTCACGAAGAAGTTCCTGCTGTTTACCAAGCGAAGTACATTCTTCACCTGCTCGATGAGCAACCTATCATTACGCCGAAGCAATTGCAATTTTGGGATTGGATTTCGTCCTACTACATGGCGCCGATTGGGGATGTGATGAATGCCGCACTTCCTGCGAATTTCAAACTGGCAAGTGAAACTAAAATCCGATTACATCCTGAGTTTGACACGGCAGTTGATTTACTTCAAGAACGAGAGAAAACAGTTGTTGAGGCCTTGGAAATGAAAGATCAATTAAGTTTAAAAGAACTTTCAGATATCTTAGGGATCAAGACCATACAACCATTGATCAAAGCAATGATTGAGCGTCGCATCGTTTCCTCCAGTGAAGAAATCAATGACCGCTATGCTCCGAAAACGATATTGTGTGTTTCCTTAGGCGAAGCCTATTTAAAAGAGGAACTGCTCAATGAATTCATCCAAGAATTAGAAGCAACTTCCCGTGCTCAAAAACAAGTGGATGCCGTTCTTCAATTTCTTAAAATCGGCATGGAACAAGGTGGAATCCACCTTCCGATTTCAAAGAAAACTCTTTTAGAAAATGAGGTGAGTGCCTCAGCAATCAGTACCCTTGAGAAACGAGGATTCTTTGTCCTGGAACGGTTTCAAATCGACCGAATTTCCGGACTCAATCGCGAATTAAATGGATTCAAGCCATTAACCGAAGCACAGAAAAGAGCCTTAACGGAAATTGAAGCGAGTTTCGAAGAAAAACAAGTAACTTTATTGCATGGAGTAACCGGTTCTGGAAAAACAGAAATCTATGTCCAATTGATTCAATCCTATTTGGACCTCGGAAAGCAAGTATTGTTTTTACTACCAGAAATTGCATTAACAACCCAATTGATTCAACGCTTGTCCGCCTATTTCGGAGATCAAGTAGGTGTCTATCATTCGAAGTTTAATCAGAATGAACGTGTGGAAATCTGGAATCATGTACTGCACAATGACCCAAACAAATACCGAATTATTCTCGGTGCGCGTAGTGCCGTTTTCCTTCCCTTTCAAGACCTTGGATTCATCATTGTCGATGAAGAACACGAAAGTTCCTTTAAACAATATGATCCGTCTCCACGCTACAACGCCAGAGATGCGGCCATTGTACTTGGTTCCTTGCACAATGCGAAGGTGCTTCTTGGAACGGCAACTCCTTCATTGGAAACCTATTACAATGCAAAACAAGGGAAATTTGGCTTGGTGGAATTAAATGAACGCTACAAAGGACTCAAATTACCGGAGATTTGGTGCGCAGATTTGAAACGTGAACGCAAATTAAAAAACATGCAATCGCATTTTACTCCCATGATTTTGGAGGAAATGCAATCCGCACTCAATAACGGAGAACAAGTCATGCTGTTTCAAAACCGCAGAGGATACACGCCGTTATGGTCCTGTGAAGTCTGCAACTGGACACCGAAATGTACGAACTGCGACGTGTCCCTCACCTACCATAAACACAGTAATTTATTAAAATGTCATTACTGTAGTTACACCACTGCTCCCGTTGGTAGCTGTACCGCGTGTGGTAGCAATCGCCTACAAATGCTTGGGTTTGGAACAGAAAAAATTGAGGATGAATTGTCAATCATGTTTCCAAACAAAGTGGTCAAACGTCTGGACTTGGACACAACCCGTTCAAAACATGCATATGAAGAAATCATCGAGGAATTTGAACAGCGTCGAATTGATATTCTCATTGGAACTCAAATGATTACCAAAGGACTCGATTTCGATCACGTTTCTATGGTTGGTATTCTCGATGCAGACATGTTATTGAATAGACCAGATTTTCGTGCTTACGAACGTTCCTATCAACTGATGTCGCAAGTGGCAGGAAGAGCAGGACGAAAGGACAAGCGCGGGAAAGTCATCATCCAAACAGGAAATCCAGATCATTGGGTGATTCAATTGGTTCAAGAGCACGATTACAAAGGATTCTATCAACAAGAAATCGTTGAACGTCAACAGTTCTTTTATCCACCGTTTTATAAAATGATTCAATTAACCTTGAAACATACGAACGAACAAATGGTACATGCGGCTTCCATAGAATTGGCAGATCAATTGAAAGACGTCTTCAAGGAACGCGTATTGGGACCTGAATTCCCAATCATTAAGCGCATTCAAAATTACTTTTTGAAGGAAATCAAGCTGAAGATTGAACGAAGTGCACCCGAACGAAAAGTCAAGGAGAAAATCCGCGAGATCATCGATCAATTTTACGCAAAACCAGCAAACAAGTCCGTTAAAATTGTGATCGACGTCGATCCAATGTAATCAATAGACATAAAAAAAGGAGTCCTTTCGAACTCCTTCTCAATGCTATTCAAAGCCGGCCAACAAGTGGTTTACTGGTGGTAGGTGGTTATTGACCCGCCTTGAATTATCCTAAATAACTTTTCAATA
>JBILRU010000058.1:0-14129 GCA_044372485.1 Crocinitomicaceae bacterium | reverse complement strand
ATCTCACTCTGTAATCATCCCAATCTTCTCACACGTAAAATCAATATCCACGGAAGAAACATCCAAGTGCGTCACAAATCGCAGCATTCCGGGCCCAAAAGCCATGCCAAGTATTCCTAATGATTTGAATTTTGATAGAATTTCATCGCGTTTCGTTGAGTCGCGAAGTTGTACCACTACAATGTTTGTTTGAACTTCTAACACATCCTTCACCCAGCTTTGCTCAATAAAAACGGATTCTAATTTTTTTGCATGTATATGGTCAAGGTGTAAACGCTCACGGTTGTTTTTTAAGGCGAAGAGTCCGCCTGCGGCAATGATTCCTGCTTGACGCATTCCACCACCCATAACCTTGCGCACGCGTCGAGCTTTGTGAATGAATTCCTTCGTTCCCACCAAAACAGATCCAACGGGAGCTCCAAGTCCCTTTGATAAACAAATACTTATGGAATCAAAAGCTGCCCCATAGATAGCGGGATCCATTTGGTTCACTGCGAGCGCATTGCAGACACGTGCACCATCTAAATGTAGCGGTAGTCCAAGCGAATCGCAAAGTGCTCTTATTTCAAGTATTTTATCAAAAGAATAAGCAGCTCCTCCACCACGATTTGCGGTGTCTTCGAGGGAAACAAGTTGCGTTAAAGGGAAATGAACATCGTGGGCAGGATTGATCCATTGGGCGATGTCAGCTGCTTCCAATCGTCCACGGTCTCCTTTCAATAGGCGGACAGATGCTCCGCTGTTTTTAGCAATGCCACCACCTTCATATTTATAAATGTGACTTTCCTCGTGACAAATAACTTCTCCACCTGGCTGCACATGCACATTAATAGCAATCTGATTTGTTTGTGTTCCAGAAGAACAAAAAAGTCCTGCCTCTTTGCCGAATAAATGCGCGGAGTATTGTTCCAATTCAATGATGCTCGGATCTTCTCCAAAAACATCGTCTCCAACAGGTGCTGAAAACATGGCATCCTTCATTGCTGGACTAGGTTTTGTTACGGTATCGCTTCGAAAGTCAATCATTCCTATTATTTTTAACAAAAATAATCAAAATGCTAGGTGAAATAGGTATTGTATTGGTTTGTTTAATTGGTTCTTTCGCAACCTTTTTTAGTGGATTTGGATTGGGAACGATTTTGTTGCCTGTTTTTAGTTTGTATTTCCCGTTGGAATTGGCTGTGCTTGCAACCGCACTTGTTCATTTTTCAAATAACATCTTTAAGTTAAGCATCATGTCACGTCACATCGACTTCGGACTTTTTAAAAAATTCGGACTCACAGCATTGTTAGGGGCATTTTTGGGAGCATACTTACTAAGATTGGCAGGACGAATGGGTACCTTGTTTGTTTTTCCATTCTGGGGTGGGAGAGAGGTGAGTTTACTTTCATTTATGATTGGACTTTTGATGTTGGTTTTTGTAGTTTTTGAATGGAGAAAAATCAAGTTCCCATTTTCAAACGCCTCCATGTTCTTACCAATTGGGGGATTTTTAAGTGGTTTTTTCGGTGGTTTCTCTGGACATCAAGGGGCACTTCGTTCGGCATTTCTCTCAAAAATATCTTTGGATAAACAGTTATTTGTTGCAACCAGTGCGCTCATTTCAACATTGATTGATTTTTCTCGAATTTCCATCTATACGAGTCAAACAAATTGGTCTGGACTGAATACAAGCTTCCTTGTTTTGGGTGCCCTTTCTGCATTTATTGGTTCCATACTAGGGAAAAAGTACCTAACGAAAGTTTCCTACGGTTTTATTCAAGGAATAGTTGCTGTCTTTTTACTCGCCATGGCACTCGGACTCATGACCGGAATCATCTAATTCGATTCTTCTTTTTCGTCGGAAATTTCAGCTGCTTTTTTCGGCGCACCTTTCTTAGGTTTCTCCAGTTTTTTGTAGAGCTCTGTTTTCACTCCAAATTGGTCGATACTGAATTCTTCGAGTTTTTCACCTTTGCTGGAGAACACGGCTTGATACTTTAGTTTACCGTCCGGATAAAATTCTACATGTTTTCCATCTGGCACATTATTCTTGAAAAAGGACTGCTGCAGGATCATGCCTTTTTCGTCTAAGGTTTTAAATTCACCATTTTTTAATCCATTGGTCCAATTTTCAACGTGTGCTTCTTTACCGCTTTCGTAGAAATAGGTCCATTTCCCGTCTTTTTTCCCTGACTTGTAATTGAGTCGCATTTCTACTTTTCCGGAATCAGTATACGTAATATGCGGTCCGTCTTGAAGTCCGTTCTTATAGTAAACCATCTTACCAAGTTTCGAATCAAGGTAGTAGAACTTTTGGACACCATCCATTAAGTTGTTTTTGTAGGTATGCAGTTCGATGGTATCGTTTCGTTCGTTATCGTCAAAAAGGATGTATGTTCCTTGCAGTAAATTATTCACGTGGTTTATTTCTCGTTCCTTTCGTCCAGACTCAAAATAAACCGTGCTTTTCCCATTTAGTTTCCCCATGGAATAAGCTTGGATAGATTGACGGCAACCATTAGAAAAATAGGAGGTGTCAATGCCATCTCGATAACCATTTACGATGTTTAGTGATTCTTCTAGATTCCCATTTTGATGACAGGTGACACAGGTTCCGTTGTAGGGTGTGGAGAAATCCCTTTTCATCACATACATGTTTCGCTGGTCATCAAAGGATAATAAATTGTAACAGTTTTTGATGTTTCGGAAATCACATTTGTGAATGCTTGTCCCACAGGGACTTTCCTCCTGACAAAAAAAAGCACCCAAAAAGCTCCATAAAAAAACGAAAAGCATGTAATGCTTCATGCTAAAGAGTTTAGAATCAATCAGAAAGTTACGCTATTTTTTGAATAGCTTCCTTCATTTTCTCGGGAATTTCAATCGTGGACTGTGTCTTGGAGTTGAATCCAACCAAAATGGAGGAGCCTTTGGTCACAAGTTGATCATTCACGGTGATTTCGTAGCCTAAGGTGAAGCTTTTAGTCCCGAGTTGAATCAAGGACAACTTTACGAAGGGAACGTCGTTTAATACAATCGGTTTCAGGTATTCTACCTCGTTCTTCACTAAAACAACGCCTTCTTCCATCCAATTCCAATCATTACCAACCAAAGCAGCAAAGTAGTGCATACGAGCGATTTCGAAATACGTCAAATAAATGGCGTTATTCACGTGTCCAAGGATGTCTAAATCTGTTAATCGAACATGAATACGGGCTGGAGAGATCATTTATCGAGTTTTTGAAATTCGGAGTTGTTACTGATGAATTCAGGAACGATGTATTTCATTTGAGTAACAATCGCGGTATTATCTTGCAGAATACATAAATCCACGAGTGTTTGAATGTGTTTCATTTGTTCATCCGATTCTATGCGTGTTTTGGCGATGAGGATTTTCTGATGATGGGTTGGAATCGTATTTTCTTCGTTGGCTAATAATTCCTCGTATAATTTTTCACCAGGACGTAAACCGGTATATTTCAGTTCGATATCCTTTCCAATTTCTAATCCAGATAATTGAATCATCTTTTTCGCTAGGTCTGCAATTTTCACTGATTGACCCATTTCAAAAACGAAAATTTCACCTCCTTTTCCCATCGTAGCGGCTTCGAGTACGAGTTGACAGGCTTCGGGTATGGTCATGAAATAGCGTGTGATTCGTTCGTCTGTAACTGTTACTGGACCACCATTTTCAATTTGCTTTTGAAACAAGGGAATGACTGAGCCATTGGATCCAAGAACATTTCCAAATCGTGTGGTAATAAACTGCGTTATCTGTTGTTCGTTTAACTTTTGAACGTACATTTCTGCAATACGTTTAGATGCTCCCATCACATTTGTTGGATTCACGGCCTTATCCGTAGAAATCATGATGAATTTCTTTACACCAAACTCCAGTGATAAATCGGCTAGAATTTTAGTTCCTTTGACATTTGTATGAACTGCTTCAGAAGGATTCAATTCCATCATCGGGACATGCTTATAAGCTGCAGCATGAAAAACGATATCTGGTTTAAAGGTTTCAAAAAGCTTGTGCATTCGTTCTTGATTGCAAATATCTCCCATGACCACCTCGTATCGCAAGTCTGAAAAATGTTGGTTTAATTCAAATTGCAAATCATATAATGGTGATTCAGCCTGGTCCAGGAGGATGATATACTTTGGATTGAATTGTGCAATTTGCTGAACAAGTCCACTTCCAATGGATCCAGCTGCTCCACTCACCAATATGATTGAGGCAGAAATCTCTGTTGAAAGCTGATTATTTCTTAAATCAATTGTTTCTCGTCCTAATAAATCTTCAATTCTGATTTTTTTCAATTGTCTAGAACTAAACACGCCGTTTATCCAAGTTTTGGGATTTGGCACTTTTTGAATAGTCAATTTTAAAGAGATTGCTTCGTCAATGACTTTTTGCATCTTCTCAACATCAGGAAGTTGAATGGCAACGATTAGCGTTTTTGCTTGAAGTTCGGATTGTAGCTTGGAGAGTTGTTTTGTGCTATATACTTTGATTCCTTCTATGCGCGTACCTTGAAGTTTTTCGTTGTCGTCTATAAAAGCAGCCGCAATTTGGTTATTTCTAGTATCCTTTTCTAAGGTCCTTTTGGTGATCAACCCAGAAACACCTGCTCCATAGATAATCACTGACTCTTGAACTCCAGTGTCCTTCATGGACTCTAAATACAGTAATTTGATAATAAACCGTCCGCCAACAACAAAAAAAACGCTCGCTAGAAATTCCATAATGAGCACCGACATAGGGAAGAGAAAGAATCCATCTAAGTAATGGAAGCGAACTAGACCACCAATCAAAAAGACGATGGAACAGCTCAATTCAGCAAGAAAAATCCGTTTTAAATCCTCAGTGGAAGTATAACGAACGAGTCCTTTTTGAATTTGAAAAATGTAAAAAACAGCAAGTTTAACTAGTATAAAAAACCAAAGGGATTTCGATAGTATTTCCCACTCTGATTGAATCAAAGAAAAATCCGCTTTGAGATCAAAACGCATTAAATAAGCAAATGAGAGCGCACTCAAATGAATGATCAAGTCTAGAAGAACTACAACCCATCTTGGTGTATTTTGTTTTAATTTAAGCACACGTAAAGGTAAGCATTCTTATGGATTACTCGAGACGAAACAAATTTACATTTTCAGTTTTTATGATTTTATATTTTCTTTAAGTCATGTATAAATAAACTTATTTCTAACCGTTTAAAATTTTTACAATTAAACTGTTTAATTCCTTCATCGATTAGAATCACAGACATTTACCAAAAGTAGATCAGTCTTTTTGGTCAATAGTTTTTGCTATTTAAAACGCGTTCAGACTAAATTTCTATGCGCGTTTTAAAATAGTTTATCTTACTCGGTTTTGTTTAAAGAATGCCATCAACGAAAGTTAAAATGATAAGAATTTGTATTTTCACAATTCCTATGATTTAAAAGGTTGTTTTAATGTTTTGAAGGTTATCTTTAATCATTAATTCTTAGCCTTAAAAATGAAGGGTTAGGATTGATGGGATTAATTTAAATTGTGCATCCTCAAGATTTCAAGAGGATATAAAAAAAAACATTGTTTAAATCGATAGATTGTAACAAAATAAAAAATATAAATGCTAGAAATCGAACGCAAGTATTTGTTGGAAACGATGGATTGGAAAGAAGAATTGATTCAGTCTGTTACGAATATCAAACAAGCTTATTTGTTTGAGGATGAATATAAATCGATTAGAATACGCATTCGTACGGAAAAAGCATTCTTGACAATTAAAATGGGTCAGGGTATCACGAGAAATGAATTTGAGTATTTGATTCCTGTAAGTGATGCAGAGGAAATGATCGAAAAGGCGGCATTATTGTGTTTGGAAAAAGACCGTTATGTTATTCAATACAAAGGAAATATTTGGGAAGTTGATTTATTCAAAGGAAAGTATAAAGGATTGGTTTTGGCCGAAATCGAATTAGATCATGAGAATGATGAAATTGAACTTCCTTCTTGGATTGGTAAAGAGGTGACGAATGATCCAGCTTATTTGAATGTAAATCTTTTTAAAAATTTATAGATCCATTTCCTCACAAATGAGATCACTCTCTAATAGGTCAACAACGACAATTCCGAGAAAAACCTGAAAGTAAAAACGAAATTGTTCATTGTCTTTAATCACAGGCCATTTCGTTTCATCGGGACAAATTTCTGAGCATTCTCTTCTGATAATCTTTTTCCGGTACTTTTCTACAATGAGCTCATCCTCCCAAAATTCTTCTTCAATCAAGTAAACGGATGGCTCAGCTTGAATGGAAAAAAAGAGCTCCTCTACACTATTTGTTTTTGCCCACTGTTGAAAGTTTTCTGATGGGAAGACAACAATTTGTCCGCGATTTAAAATGGTCATTACGCTGGGATTAGAATTAATTTGTTTTTGTCCAGTTTATACCAAAGTGCCTGTTTGTTCTTTGGTTGATGACAAATGTAAATGAATTCTACATTTTTCTCTGTCAGTTGAATGAGTTTAACCCACTTGAATGGATCTATTTTATTTTTGCTTTTTATGGCATGAATGCTCTGATTCGTGCAAACAAAGAAGATGTTTTCAGGGTAAATGTGAAATCTACTGCAAATACGAATAGCCAAATTTCGCTGACAAAACTCTCGATCGAACCAATTGAAAAAGTTATTTTTCACAAGAACGGAATCAAGCTTAAATTGGGCGTATTGATGCTGAAATGTATGATTAACTGAGTCTACTAAACTCAATTGTGCTGATTTTAAAGCATTGAACTCATGAAAAAAGAAATGAGTTGAGTCAATTTGAATGGATTGAATGTTTAATTCAACAGAATCTTGATTGTAAACAGTCAAAAGTGTGTCAAGCCCTCGTCCTGATGCAGCAATTTTCTTCTTTTGGTGGTATGTTGATTTCGATCGAATACTATCCAAATCCTTCATCTTTCCTGATTTATTTTCAGAGCAGGATACTATGGCAAGTAAGGAGAAGTAAAAAGTTAAACGATTTAGCATTGCAAAATGTGTTTTTTCGAATATATCAAGATGATTTTCTGTAAATTTGAACAAAATTAAGCAAAATGAAAAATTTCTTTTTACTCCTTTCCCTAGCTACAGTTTTAATCTCCTGTGGCGTTAAAGTTCCTTACACTACGCAAATTCGTGATGAGTTTACCTTGGATTCAGATGATAAAATTCGTCAGGTTCAGTTTTATACATCGCATACGATCATTTTAAATCAAGAAAAAAGAGATGATAGCCAAAATACTACTCAAAATGGAACATTAGTAGCTAGTTCAAGCAGTGAGCGAGAAAGTATTGTGATTCCAGGAATGACCAAATGTATTTTTGAAGGATTTGGTCCAAAAGGAGAAGTTCAAGTACGATTTGAAGTTGGTGAAGGTAAAATCTTAACTTTCGCAACGAAAACAGAAGGTAGCTCTATCAAACGTTACTATTTTGATGCAGATTGGAATAGTCAAGGTGGACCTAAAATGAACTACGGTGAAAATACGTATAAGATTGATTTAATGCGCGGCGCACCACGTTCTGCTCATCTTTTGGTCGTGAAAAAACGTCTTCAAAAAACAAAACGCAAAGAACGCGTGGTTCGTGGACTAAAAGTTTAAGTTCGATTCCAATTTTCTTTTTCATCACATTTCATTTTCCAATTTATTGGAACAAAAAATCATACGCATGTCACAAATAGCATTCAACAGAGATGGATTCTCAGATGAAGAGTTAAAAGATATTTATTTGAAGTTAGTCCGACCAAGACTGATTGAAGAGAAAATGCTCATTTTATTGCGTCAAGGGAAAATTACTAAATGGTTTTCTGGTTGGGGACAAGAAGGAATTTCTGTTGGTTGTGCATATGCCATGAATAATGACGAATACATTCTTCCCATGCATCGAAATTTGGGGGTGTTTACCACACGCGATATTCCTCTGAATCGTTTATTCTCTCAATTTCAAGGAAAACTGAACGGTTTTACGAAAGGACGTGACCGAAGTTTTCATTTTGGAACACAAGATTATAAGCTTGTTGGAATGATTTCACATTTGGGTCCACAGTTGGGAATAGCTGATGGAATAGCACTTGCGAACAAAATAACGAAGAATCAAAAGTCAACCATCGTATTTACCGGTGACGGTGGCGCTTCCGAAGGAGATTTTCACGAATCATTAAACGTTGCCGCTGTTTGGGATTTACCCGTAATTTTTGCAGTCGAAAACAACTGTTGGGGACTTTCAACACCATCCATTGAACAGTTTCGTTGCAAGCAATTCATCGATAAAGGAATTGGTTATGGAATGAATGCCATTCAGATTGACGGAAATAACATTCTAGAGGTAATCCGTACCGTCCGAAAAATAAACGAGGAAATCCGCATCGATCCTAAACCGTATTTATTGGAGTTAATGACTTTCCGAATGCGTGGACATGAGGAATCATCAGGAACGAAATACTACCCAGAAGGACTTCAGGATGAGTGGGAGACAAAAGATCCTGTTTCGAATTATGAATCGTTTTTATTAGAACTTGGATTATTAACTGAATCCGAGGTAGAACAAATAAAAGAGAAGATCAAGACTGAAATTCAAGAGGGATTCGACGAAGCAAATGCAGAACCAGCAATCGAGGCTAATATAACGACGGAGGTGGATGATTTATTTGCACCGCATATTCAACAATTGATTGAAGCAACAGGTCAAAAGGAGGAGAAACGATTCATCGATGCCATTCAAGATGCCCTGACTCAGTCGATGGAGAAACACCAAGGATTGGTGCTTATGGGACAAGATATAGCAGAATACGGTGGTGCATTCAAAGTGACAGAAGGACTTCTCGATAAATTTGGTAAGGACCGTGTACGAAACACACCTTTGTGTGAGTCAGCAATTATTGGTGCGGGACTTGGATTGTCTATTTCAGGAATGAAAGCGATGGTCGAAATGCAGTTTGCTGATTTTGTTACGTGTGGATTCAATCAGATTATCAATAATTTGGCAAAAATGCACTGGCGTTGGGGTCAAAATGCAGATGTTGTCGTGCGTATGCCTACGGGTGCAGGTACAGCAGCGGGACCTTTTCACTCACAAAGCAATGAAGCATGGTTTTTCCATACTCCAGGACTGAAAATTCTTTATCCGTCAACACCTTACGACGCGAAAGGATTACTAAATGCAGCATTCGAGGATCCAAATCCAGTTTTATTTTTTGAACATAAATTCCTTTACCGAAGTTTAAAAGAAGAAATTCCTACGGATTATTATACGGTCGAAATCGGTAAAGCAAGAACTGTAACTGAAGGAACTGACTTGACCATCATTACGTATGGGCTAGGAGTTCATTGGGCGACAGAGACGATGTCTCATCATCCAGAAATTTCTGCAGAAATCGTTGATCTTCGAAGTTTAATGCCTTTGGATAAAGAAGCTATTTTTCAGGCAGCCAATAAAACAGGTAAAGTCATTGTGTTGCACGAGGATTGTTTAACCGGCGGTATTGGCGGTGAGTTGGTTGCATTGATAACGGAACATTGTTTTGAACAATTAGATGCTCCGGTGCTACGTGTTGCATCTATGGACACGCCTGTACCATTTGCGGTCACTTTGGAAAAACAATTTTTAGCATCAGAACGTCTACAAGAGGCAATTGAGCGCATCATGAAATACTAATTCCAAGTAAAAACCTTGATTAAAACGAGTCTAAAAATCCTTTCGCCACTAGGCCTTGTTTGGTTGTTTTCCTCTGTGTACCGCATTCTTTTGGTCACGATGAATAGGAAAAAGTTTACTGGGTTTGAATTTCAGGATTACTTGATTGGCGCTGGATTTGATTTAGTGACGATTGCACTATTTTTCTTACCATTCATCACCTTGCTTTTTTTACCACTACCAGAGCGATTAGAGCGCCTACGGTTTTGGATAAAATTGATATTATTTAGTTGCGCAACATTTTTGGTTTTTGTTTTTAATGGGTGGGATGTCGCCTATTTCTCCTATACCGCAAAGCGCACAAGTTTTGACTATTTTCTCTACATGTTGACGAACACAGAGACATCTAGTTTAGCTGGTGATTTTATCGCAGAGTTTTGGTGGCTTATCGTTTTTTTTATCGTCAGTTTGACTCTTTCCATTTGGTTGTTTGTGAAATTAAAATCAGCTCCCATTTCTTGGAAACTTCGAAGAAATTGGGTAAAAGTTGTTTTTATAGTCGCAACGTTTGTGATTATCGGACGTGGCGGATTTCAATTGAAACCTATTGGCATCATCGAAGCGACAAATTACAGCAGTTTATCTAATGCCCCCGCTGTACTTAATTCTGCTTTTACGATTATCAAAACATTGGGAATTAAAGGGTTAGAAGATAAAAAATACTTTGTAGACACCGAATTAAATGCCATTTTCAATCCGGTTCATTCCAGTCAAGCTCAATCATTTTTACCGAAAGGAACGAATGTCTGTTTTATTCTTTTGGAAAGTTTTGGAACCATGTATTGTGGTCCAAATAGTCCGGAGAGTTACACGCCTTTTTTGGATTCACTTTTAACACAATCCATGTTTTTTGGGGATGCTATTGCGAATGGTCGGACATCGATGGATGCTCTTCCATCTGTGATTTCCTCTATTCCCGCGTACACGAACGAATCGTTTATTTTATCTGGGTACAGCGCCAATCAATTTCAAGGATTACCGTCTATATTGAAGAAAGAAGGTTATTATTCGGCCTTTTTCCATGGCGCAAACAATGGATCCATGCGTTTTGATGCCTTTACTTCGGCTGCTGGATTCGATGCTTACTATGGAAGAAACGAATATCCGAATGATGCCCATTTCGATGGCAATTGGGGAATTGAAGATCACCACATGTTAAGTTTCGCCATAGATGAAATGAATCGCTTTAAAAAACCGTTCTTCTCGATGATTTTCACCTTGTCATCACATCATCCTTACACGATTCCAAATGCCTTTAAGTCAAAAGTGAAACATGGACCAGAGCCATTGTGCGCAACCATTTCCTATGTAGATTTTGCCCTGAAAGAATTTTGGGAAAAAGCGAAAAAACAAGCCTGGTTTGAAAATACTTTGTTTGTATTTTGTGCAGACCATGTTGGTCCAACCAAAAGATGGGATCGTTGTTCTTTAGAATGGACATACCGCATTCCTATTGGATTCTATCACGCATCCACGAAGTTACCGAAAGTAAAAAGCGGTAAGATGTTCCAACAAATTGATATCATGCCGACCATCATAGATTTATTGGGCTTGAATACGACTTTTTATTCTTTTGGAACTTCCTATTTTAATTCTAAATCAATGCCGAAAATGATTTGCGAACAAGGAAACTTGATTTCTTTTGAAGTGACAAATAAAGTCTTTTCAAACACGGTATGGAATGAGCAAATGCAGCAAAAAAGAAGTTCGCACTCCCAGCAGATTATTCGTGAAATGAAGGCGTTGTATCAGCATTACACGCATGACTTGATTACAAATCAGATGACACCAACCCCACGAAAGTAGGACTATTTACCTGTACACCTCGTTTTCAAGGCCTCCATTTCGAAGTATTTTCGCTACCTTTGACATTCAATTATAGTAGCAATGGCACAGAAATACGTAACGAGAGCAGAAGATTATTCTAAATGGTATAATGAATTGGTTTACCGCGCTGATTTAGCTGAACATTCTGATGTTCGCGGTTGCATGGTGATTAAACCTTACGGTTATGCGATTTGGGAGAAAATGCGCGACATCTTGGATGTTAAATTCAAGGAAACTGGACACTCGAACGCCTATTTCCCTTTGTTTATTCCTAAATCCTACTTGAGCAAAGAGGCGAGTCACATCGAAGGATTTGCCAAGGAGTGTGCAGTGGTTACGCATTATCGATTGAAAAATGCTGAAGATGGAAGCGGTGTAATTGTCGATCCGGATTCCAAATTGGAAGAAGAGCTGATTGTTAGACCAACATCTGAAACGATTATTTGGAACTCGTATAAAAATTGGATTCAGTCCTACCGTGACTTACCTATTCTCATCAATCAATGGGCAAATGTTGTTCGTTGGGAAATGAAAACACGTTTATTTCTTAGAACTACTGAGTTCCTTTGGCAGGAAGGACATACCGCTCATGCGACAAAACAAGAAGCTATAGCTGAAGCAGAACTCATGTTGAATGTATATGAGGACTTTGCTGAGAATTACATGGCAATGCCCGTGATCAAAGGGAGAAAAACCGCAAATGAGCGATTTGCTGGTGCGGAAGACACCTTGTGTATAGAATCAATGATGCAGGATGGGAAAGCTTTACAAGCGGGAACATCTCATTTCCTTGGACAAAATTTCGCCAAAGCTTTCGAAGTTAAATTTGCTGATAAAGAAGGGAAGCTAGATTACGTTTGGGCTACATCTTGGGGTGTTTCCACCCGTTTAATGGGGGCTTTGATAATGACGCACTCTGATGATGAAGGACTCGTCTTGCCTCCAGCATTGGCGCCGATACAAGTTGTGGCAGTTCCAATTTACCGAACGGATGAAGAATTAGCATCCATTTCTGAGAAAATGACCGAATTAGCGGCAAAATTAAAAGCAAAAGGAATTTCCTTCAAATATGACGATGATGAAAACCGTCGTCCAGGATGGAAGTTTGCTGAGTACGAATCCAAAGGTGTTCCTGTTCGCGTAGCTATGGGACCTAGAGACTTAGAAAATGGGAAAGCGGAGATTGCTCGTCGTGATAACAAAACAAAAGAAGTTGTTGACTTTGAAGGATTAGAAAACCACATTGAACAATTACTTGCGGATATTCAAGTTAATTTATTGGAACGTGCAAAAGCATTCCGTTTAGAAAATACACGTGAAATTGACTCATACGAAGAATTCAAAAAGGAAATTGACAAAGGTGGTTTCTTCTTGGCTCATTGGGATGGCACATCCGAAACAGAGGAGCGCATCAAGGAGGAAACGAAAGCAACAATTCGTTGTATTGCATTAGACCGCAAAGAAGAAGCAGGTGTTTGCATGGTAACAGGGAAACCATCTACTGGACGCGTAATTTTCGCTAAAGCGTATTAGTTTGTCTGTATTTCGCTTTCAGCTCTTCGATGTAATACAATCGAAAAACCCGCTCAAAGTTGGAACAGATAGTATGTTGTTGGGCTCATTTATTGATCCTACTGACGCAAAATCAGCCTTAGATATTGGAGCTGGAACAGGAGTGCTTTCGTTGATGGTTCTTCAGAAAAACCCGCATATATCATTGGAAGCAGTGGAAATTCATTCCGAAGCGGCCGAAGAATGTTCCTTGAATCTTAAGAATAGTCCTTGGGGGAATTCTACGGTCGTACATACCTTAGATTTCCTAGATTTCCAACCAACGAAACAATACGATTTGATATTTAGTAATCCGCCTTTCTATTTAGATGGACTAAAATCAGGGGATACGAGTTATGATCAAGCGAAGCATATAAGCCGAGAAACGTACGAGCGGTTTATTCGAAAAACCTCAGAATTATTGAGTGAAGATGGTCGTTTTTACGTGATTATCCCGTTTGATCAATGTGATTATTTATGTAGCCTAGCTAAGGTCAATCGACTTTGTCTTCGTCAAAAAATAACGATTCACGCAACAGAAGTAAAGTTGAATTCCCGTGTTATACTTGAGTTTGTTAAACGAGAAGAAATCCTCGTTGAATCTGCTTTAACTGTTCGATTAGTAGGAGGTGGGTATACGCCTGAATACATTGCGTTAACAAAAAACTACCATCATACAGATTTAACAGCTAAAAATTAATTCCTCTTCCAATTGCCAACGGAAGTACTGAATCCCAGAGAATGAATCGATCCAGCTTTGGAATAAAATTGTACACCATAATCTAGGTTGAACTTTTTCAGTTTTATGGACATACCCATCGAGAATCCGGCTAATCCGGGATGATCAATTAATTTCATTTGTTCTCTGCGCATGTAATTGAAACCACCTCGCAATTGAAATGATTTGGACGCATATAGCTCTACTTGAAAATTAAGGTGATGCGCAATTTTTGTCCCTAGAGATGGCGAATATACTGGGATTGTATCACCCGTTAATGGATCGTATGTTGGTTTCGCAAGTGGATCAAGATAAACGTT
>JBILRU010000150.1:0-3851 GCA_044372485.1 Crocinitomicaceae bacterium | reverse complement strand
TTCAGTCCACTTTGACAAATTCCTTTGGTTCATGGAGTGTTAACACTTCAGGATTACTCACCTTCACTCCGGCACTTAACTTCAATGGAGATGCCTCTATTAACTATACCATTAAAGATGTTAGTTCCGTAGTATCAAATGTTGCTCAAATTGTGATAAACGTGAACGCCGTAAATGATGCGCCTATTGCTGTCAATAACAATGCTTCTACGAGTGAAGATGTTGCCATTTCATTTAATATTTTAACCAATGATTCGGATGTTGACAATTTATTGGATTCAACTTCAATAGATCTTGATTTATCTACGAGTGGCCTGCAAAATTCTTTCTCAACCTCATCTGGATCATGGAGTGTTAATGGCTCAGGTCTCTTGACATATAGCCCAAATCTGAATTATTTTGGTTCAGCTTCTATTTCGTATAACGTTCAAGATGTTCTTGGACTTACTTCAAATAATGCAACCATTTCAATTACGGTTAATTCTGTCAACGATGCACCAGATTCAATTCAATTAACAAATAATGTTTTAAATGAGAATCAAATTTCCGTTATTGGAGATTTCAACAGTTTTGATATTGATCAACTGCAAACTTTCACCTATACTCTTTGTCCCGGTTTAGGAGATTTTGACAATTCCACTTTCTCCATTATAAATGGACAATTAACCAATAATTCCAATTTTAATTTTGAAGTTGATGATGATTATTCAATACGTGTTCGATCAACTGATCAAGATGGTTTATCTATCGAGCAAATTTTCATTATTCAGGTGATTAACGTAAATGACATACAAATTACTGAAACGATAAATAACACCTATTGTAATGGATTAAACGCCAATGGAACAATTTCCATTACTCCTTCCAACACGAATGGTCCAATCAATTATAACTGGACTGGGCCAAATAACTTCACTTCTACAAGTCAAAATATTTCAAATTTAGAATCTGGTCAATATCAATTAACGCTAACGGATTCATTAAATACGTCCAATTTTAATTTACAAATTAATCAAATTCCTACTTATGATGATTTGAGTATCTGTTTTGTAACGGGGGATACGATGCCTGGAAATCACAACAGGATTTACTTCAATAACATGAATTCTTATAATATTCAATATTATCAAGTTTTAAGAGAATCGACTGTTCAAGGTCAGTTCGATTTTATTGGTCAAGTAAGCGCAATTGACTCTTCCTTTTTAGATCTCATTTCAAATAATCAGGCACAAACGTTTAACTATCGGGTACGATCCATCGATTCATGTGGAAACATGTCTAGTGAAAGTTCATCGCATAAGACAATTTTACTCCAAGCAAATTTAAGTGCAAACAACTCCGTTAATTTAACTTGGTCACCATACGAAGGAGTTACATATGGATCATACAGTATTTATAGAAGTGTGAACAATGGAATATTTCAATTACTTGTCACATTGCCTTCATCTAATCAATCATTCAACGATGTAGGAGCAATGGTAGATCAAAATGATTACACCTATTTTGTTTCGATAAACGTTCCAAGTTGTGATTTCACTAAAAACAATGAAATTGTGATGTCGAATGTCAAAAATCTATCCTCAGTTTCTTTAAGTGAATTTGAAACAGAACTATCCATTCACATTCATCCAAATCCAACAAATGACTTCATTTACATTAATAATGAAACTAATTTAGAAATTACACAATCAGAGATTTTTGATGGAACAGGAAAAATACTAAAGACATTTTATGGAATAGAGACCTCATTGTCAACATTTACACCTGGCACTTATTTTATTAGAGTTAATTTCAATAATGGCAGAAGTTTAATTCGGAAAATTTCGAAAATGTAATTTTTATTAACTACCCAAGGAAATCAGACGAGATGAATCAAACTGAGGTTTTAATTATTTATGAAAAAATTAAAACATGGATATGACCAATCTGTTCTATTTACCATATTCTAATTCAAGAAGTTCACCTTTCGAATGAATTCACTATCCACTGTTTTCATTTGCAAGAAATAGATACCCGATTGCAAAGACGATAAATCAATGATATCTCCTTTTTTGTAGGACTGTTGAAAAACAGTTTGACCGGTCATTGAACTGATTAACAATTGCCCTTCTTCGATGCCTTTGATTTGAATAACGCCATTAGATGGATTCGGATATACTTCAAGTTGACTCGAAGGTGTTTCGTTTAATCCAACATATCCATTAATGTTCAAGGTTGTATTCGTGATAATCGCTGGATTAAAGTCGAAATAAATATAAGCGGTGTTCGTGATTTCAGAATTCAAGGTCAAATTTGCCAATTCCTTTATTTCGTAGGTAAAATATCCTTGACTCCCTTCTAAACTATCGGCCGAAGGAAGCAATTGAATGCCACTAAAGCGAAAAACTACTTCCCTAGAAACCGGATCAAGCGAATAACTCAAAGGATGTTTAGATCCAACAAAACGGAAAGTAGACAAATCTAAATTCGTTGAAATCGTATCTCGAACCACGACATTCAAGGCAGGATAATTTCCGTCATTTTGAAAACGAACGGTATATTGTAGGTTTTCTTGCACGTCTGGTTGAATGTACGTTGGTAACTGACATTGTTTGTCGTTCGGATCATAGGAATTCAACACCGTCGCAACAAATGTGGATTGATTAAACAGGAAATCTTGCTCTCCTTGCGCTGAAACCTCAACCGAAAAATCGAAGAGTGTTCCAGCAGGTGTATTTCCCGCGAAGGTGCATGGAAAACCATATGAAATGCATCCGGATAAATATGCTTCTGCGATGGTAACAGTATCGTTGGCGAAAGTAGCATTTGGAAGACTGCTAATATTTGGCGTTACTCCAGCAGGTACAGCAATTTTAATCGTGCTGTTTGCATAATTTCCACATGAAATATTACAGACTTGTACGTTCACATTTCCCTGTTCAATAGGGGCTATAAATTGAAATGCAGCAGCAGAAGTCACTTCGAGATTCGGCACTAATCCATTTCCTCCGCATTCGAGTGTCATGTTCATCGGAACACCAAGTGCATGGCCAGTTGCATCAAAAGAATTGATAACGAAATCTGACGAAGTTTGGATATACCCGTTATTTTGAAGCCAAGCATTACTTACGCTAACCGTGTATGGTGTTGCAGTCACATCCAATTCTGTGTAATACGCATTTCCAAATGAATTTTGTGGGTAAATCGTTGTAGTTACTCCCGAACCATTGGTCACATCATAAGGAATGTTTTGCAAGAAGGTAGCAGATGGATTCAACAAAGAAATCACATTGAAAAAGCCACAATTACTTGTATTGGTGATAATCCACTCTATGGTTGTACTTCCGGAAAGTTGACCAGATGTTCCACTGTTTACAGTCACTAGGGCATTGTAAACACCCGCTTGACTATAATCATGCTCGAAAATGTAACAGTCTTGGCTGTTTGGTGCTGAAAACACCATCATATTGTCTGAAGTACCATCCATCCAATCTACTACAATCTGCGCACCAGACTCCGGTAACGCACCAGTTGTTGTACATACAGACATGTTAGAGTGACATCCAATCCCGGGAATGGAATTGTATAATAAATTGATGGAAGTAACTTGTGCGGTCATTAAATGAGAAAGGGTAAAAAAGACACCTAAAAAGTAGATTTTTTTCATGTTTAGAGAAATTAATTCAAGGTTCAGACGCCTCCTTTTTTCATAGGTTGCACGGAATCAAAAAGGTTTAATCTCTTAATGAATGAGCTTGATAGAGTTTCAATTCTTCCCAAGTAACTTTGTTTCCTAGTTTTTCTTTAAGTGGCGATAAAGAAGTTCCTTCAAAGCCTTCAAACATGGTCGCTAATTCCGAGATGCGTTTAGG
>JBILRU010000149.1:0-3866 GCA_044372485.1 Crocinitomicaceae bacterium | reverse complement strand
GTGTGGACTAACGGGAAAACTAAATCTGAAACATCGGATTTGTTCGACATACCATGTGTATGAATTCAAAAATAAGTCCATTCTCAAGAAAAACAACTGGTATTATTTGGAGTATGAAGGAGATTTAAACACGCAGCCACAAGTGGAGGAAAGCATTTCGGATGTTCAGTGGATAAAGAAAGAAGATTTCAAAAACTGTTTATCACAAACATACCCATCCATTCAGGAAGTGATCGATCATGCATTTGAATCCTAATTTTATGTTAAATTTGATTTTGAAATAAAAATTCAAGTTACCATTGTAAAAAATTATAACCATGAAATACGCTTTACTTACATTCGCCTTCCTATTTATCGGATTTGCACAAGCTCAAAAAGAAACGAAACCATCAAATGGATTGAAATTTACAACGATTGAAATCGTTCGTGAAAACATTCCTTATGATTCGAAAGACATGTTCGTGTTCGAATTTAAAAACGTTTCTAAAAAATCCATTAACGTAAGCAATGTACAGACAAGTTGTGGTTGCACTGCCGCTGAGAAACCAACAGAACCAATCAATAAAGGTAAAAAAGGAACTATTAAAGTAACTTACGATACGAAAAGAATAGGTGCATTCACGAAAACAATTACTGTTTTCTCCGACGGTGGTGACCCAGTTGTATTAACAATAAAAGGAACTGTCCTTTCGCCATCTGATTCCCCTACAACAAACTAGTCAAGCTTTTTCTGTACTAACCGAGATTGTGCTGCAGAGATATTTGTTATCTTTGCGGCAAAGATTGTGTCATGGAAATAGGGAAAACGTACGAGCCGCAAAAAGCGGAAGATAAATGGTATAAACATTGGTTAGATAAAGGTTATTTTCATTCTGTCCCGGATCATCGTGAACCATATACCATCGTCATTCCTCCCCCAAATGTAACGGGTGTCCTTCACATGGGACACATGTTGAATAATACGATTCAAGATGTTCTTGTTCGTCGAGCGAGAATGCTTGGAAAAAATGCATGCTGGGTTCCTGGAACGGATCATGCATCTATTGCTACGGAAGCGAAAGTTGTTCAAAAACTTCGTCAAGAGGGCATTAAAAAATCTGACTTAACTAGAGAAGAGTTTCTTGAACATGCTTTCGAATGGAAAGACAAACATGGTGGAATCATCTTGGAACAATTGAAAAAATTAGGAGCATCCTGCGACTGGGAACGTACGCATTTCACTATGGACAAGGAATATTCCGAATCGGTGATAAATGTGTTTATGGACTTGTATGCAAAAGGAAAAATTTACCGTGGTGTTCGCATGGTGAATTGGGATCCGGAAGCATTAACCGCCGTTTCTGATGAGGAAGTGAATTACAAAGAAGTGAATTCACGCCTTTTCTATGTCCGATATAAAATCAAGGATACAACAGATGAATGGGTGACTATTGCCACCACAAGACCTGAAACTATTTTGGGTGATACGGCCATTTGTGTGAATCCAGCTGATGAACGTTATAAAAAGTTAATCGGGAAATTTGCATTGGTTCCAATTATCAACCGTGAGATTCCAATCATTGCTGACGATTATGTCGATAAAGATTTTGGCACGGGTTGTTTAAAAGTAACACCTGCTCATGATACGAACGACTACGAATTAGGAAGAAAATACAACTTGCCTTCAATTGACCTTTTCAATGACAATGGAACATTAAATGATCATGGTGCACATTACGCCGGAAAGGATCGTTTCGATGTCCGTAAAGAAATTGAAAAGGAACTTGACGAAAAAGGATATTTAGTCAAAACGGAGGACATCATTAATAAGGTGGGATTCTCGGAACGTACCAACGCAGTTATTGAACCGAAGTTATCTATGCAATGGTTTGTTTCCATGAAAGAATTAGCTCAACCGGCTCTTGATAACGTCATGAATGGAAACATTCAATTCCATCCGGATAAATTCAAAAACACCTATCGTCACTGGATGGGAAATGTGAAGGATTGGTGTATTTCTCGTCAACTTTGGTGGGGACATCGCATCCCAGCTTGGTATTTTGGTAATCGTCCAGATGACTTCGTTGTTGCTAAAACAATGGAAGAAGCCTTGCGATTGGCCAGCGAAAAAGCGGGTAGAGAAATCCTTGAATCTGAGCTAAATCAGGACGAAGATGTACTCGATACGTGGTTTTCTAGTTGGCTGTGGCCGATTTCTGTGTTTAATGGTTTGACTCAACCAGAAAATGAAGAAATTAAGTATTACTATCCAACAAACGACTTAGTAACAGCACCGGAAATTATGTTTTTCTGGGTAGCTCGTATGGTCATTGCTGGATATGAATACCTTGGTGATTTACCGTTTAAGAATGTATATTACACAGGAATAGTTCGAGACAAACTTGGACGTAAAATGTCTAAATCCTTGGGGAATTCACCTGATCCAATTGAATTGATTGAAAAATTTGGAGCAGATGGAGTCCGTGTCGGAATTTTGATTTCCTCTCCAGCCGGTAATGACCTTCCTTTCGATTCTTCGCAGTGTGAACAAGGAAGAAACTTCACCAATAAAGTTTGGAATGCATACCGCCTGGTTTCCTCGTGGGAAGTTCGTGAAATAGAGCAACCCTTATCTTCAAAGGTGGCGATTGAATGGTTTGAAAACCGTTTTCAGAAGGTTCTGACGGAAATCAATGATCAATTCGATAAATTCCGAATTTCAGATGCACTAATGGCGATTTACAAGTTGGTGTGGGATGATTTCTGTTCATGGTATTTAGAAATGATTAAGCCTGGTTATGAACAGCCAATTGATCATCAAACCTTGGAGAAAACAAAATTCTTTTTCGAGGAATTATTGAAAGTCATGCATCCATTTACTCCTTTCGTTTCAGAAGAGTTATGGCATGCATTAAATGAGCGTGAAGAGGGAGAAGATATCGTCATCGCTGAATGGCCAAAAGTGAAAACAATCAACGAAAATTACCTCACAGCCTTTGAAAAAGCAGAAAATATCATCTCTCACATCCGAACGATCCGTAAGAACAACAACATAGCTAATAAAGTGAAGTTGGAAATGTACGTTCGCGCAGAGGCATCTACACAAACAGATTTCGATGCAGTGATTTCAAAAATGGGAAATCTTTCCGTGTTTGAATACGTTTCAGATAAAATGCAACAGGCAAATTCATTCATTGTTGAAGGAGTGGAGTACTTTATTCCATTTGGAGATACAGTTGATGTGGAATCCGAAATAAAGAAAATGGAGGAAGAGTTGGGCTATACGAAAGGATTCTTAAAAAGTGTTCAAGGCAAATTATCTAACGAACGTTTTGTTGCAGGAGCGCCTGCACAAGTGTTGGATTTAGAACGCAAAAAAGAAGCGGATGCGCTTGGGAAAATCCAATTATTGGAGGAAAAGCTTGTTTCCTTGAAAGGATAAGCTAAATAAAGCGAAAATCAACTCTTCGATTCTTTTGTTTACCCAAATCGGTATCATTTCGATCAACAGGTTCTTTTTCACCTTTGAAATCAATTTCCACACGTGATTTTGCGAGTCCGTTCTTTTCAAAAAAGCGAACAATTGCTGCTGCTCTTCGTTCAGATAAATCATTGTTATATACATCTGAACCATCGGAGTCGGTATGTCCCGTAATCAAAATGCGTAAATCTGAATGACTCTTCACCATGCGAATCATTTCGATGAGGTAGTCTTCGTATTGTTTCTGAACGATGTCTTTATCGTATTCGAAATAAATAGGTTCAAATTTAAATGCCCGTAGCTCTTCCAATCGTTTTTCTGGAGAGGACAATCCGTCCTGAAGTTCTTGTTGGAATTTTGCCAATTGATTGATGGGTAAAATGTTAGGCGTATTTTCCGAAATGTT
>JBILRU010000057.1:0-14461 GCA_044372485.1 Crocinitomicaceae bacterium | reverse complement strand
GCCGGAAATTCGTTTGAAAATGGTTTAATCATCACCAATAATGCTGGAACTACCCTGGTTGAAAGTCCATTTTATAGCACCGCAACGGTTAGCAATTACATTGATTCGTTTTTAGTTACTGGCGTTGACACCATTTGGTTTAACATTACAGCAGATGCCGCTCATCCATTGAATGGACGACCACAGATGCGTTTACGTGTAAAGAACACCAATACAGCTCTTCGCGTATTACTAAAATCAAAAGCTGAAACAGGAACCGTTCATTATTGGAACGTGACTGAACTTTCAAATGACGTCGGAAATTGGGGAATGCCCTTTTCTTTTTCCTACGGAGGGTCCATTTCAGGAGATAACCAAAATGGAATCAGCGAACCTTCTTGCTCCGAAGATGTCATTAGTGTCGCTGCCTACTCCTCACAATATTTAAGTGGAAGCGGGAATCCAATCGGTGGTGGAATTGCCACTTTCTCTTCTGTTGGCCCACGCTATGACGGACAAATGAAACCGGATATTGCAGCGCCAGGCGTGGCTGTTATTTCAGCTATGTCATCTTTTACAGATGCTACATTCTCTTCTGTCGATAATGTGACGTTCAACAACAAAACCTATCACTTTGCAAAAATGTCCGGAACCTCGATGGCTTCGCCTATGGTAGCTGGAGTTTCCGCATTGATCTTAGAGGCGAATCCCTATTTGTCAGCGCGACAAGTGAAAGAAATCATCATGCTGACGGCTCGAGAAGATAACTTAACAGGAAACATTCCAGCAGAAGGAAGTCCAATTTGGGGAGCAGGAAAAATCAACGCCTACGCTGCGGTGAAATTAGCTTTACAGACCCTAGGATTTGAAAAAGTTCCACATGAAATCGATTGGAACGTTTATCCTAATCCTGTGATGAACGAATTGCATTTCACGATTGTTGAACTTCCGAAAACGGCAGACATCATCGATATGGAAGGAAGTATCTACGAAAAGAACATTTACGATGGAAAAGTCTATGTTTCTGACCTTCCAGCGGGAACGTATTTCATTCGCTTGATTATCGACGGCAAAGTACAGCAAGAACGTTTTATCAAGCAATAAATGGACATTCGTCTCGCAACAGATCGTGAATTACCGATTCTTGAATCCTTGGCACGTGAAATTTGGCCACATACGTATGCAAACATTATCACGAAAGAACAAATGGAATTCATGTTGAACTGGATGTACTCCACGGAAACACTCATCACGCAACAACAAGCCGGACACGAATTTTACATTCTACAAAAGGATTCCACTGATATTGGTTTTCTTGCTATCGAACAAACAGGCGACGAATTAAAAGTCAACAAAGTGTACGTCCTGCCAACCGCACAAGGACTTGGCGCAGGCAAAAAACTCATGGACAAAGCCATCGAACGCGCAAAAGCAAAAGATTGTTCTTATATTTTCCTTCAAGTGAATCGCGCCAACAAAGCGAAGTTCTTTTACGACAAATTGGGATTCACCATCCGAAGAGAAGAGAAATTCGACATCGGACATGGCTTTTTCATGGATGATTACATCATGGAGTTGAAAGTTGAATCGGCTCTTTAGTCCTAATCACATTTTCCTTATCTTCGCTACCAAAATCTGACCTATGCTGAAAATCGACATGCACTCTCATATCATTCCGAAGAATTTACCGAATTGGACGGAGAAATTTGGCTACGGGAAATTCATTTACTTGAATCACAATGAGGACCGAAGTGCAGATATGATGCAAGGCGGACAGTTTTTTAGACGCATCAAAGAAAATTGTTGGGACGAAGACTTACGTTTAGGTGAATACGGGCAATTTCAAACGCAAACACAAGTAGTTTGTACGATTCCGGTTCTTTTTTCCTATTGGGCAGAACCGAAACACGGACTGGAATTGTCCGAGTATTTGAATGACCACATTGCTGAATTGGTGTCGAAATATCCGAAAAACTACATTGGACTGGCAACAATTCCGATGCAAGACACCGAATTAGCCATCAAAGAATTGGAACGTGCCAAAGCCATTGGACACGTCGGTATTCAGATTGGATCAAACATCAACGATGAAAATTTAAGTGAGGAACGCTTCTTCCCGATTTTCGAGGCGTGTGAACGCCTTGGTATGGCGGTGATGATTCATCCATGGCAAATGATGGGATTTGACAGCATGAATAAGTATTGGTTACCTTGGTTAGTGGGAATGCCTGCCGAAACGTCTCGCGCAGCTTGTTCGATGATTTTCGGTGGTGTTTTGGAACGCTTACCAAACCTACGCGTATGTTTTTCGCATGCCGGTGGGTCTTTTCTTCCAACGCTAGGTCGCATCGAACATGGTTTCAATTGTCGTCCCGACTTGGTGGCAATTGACAATGAAGTGAATCCGCGTGATTACGTCGGGAAATTTTGGGTGGACTGCATCACGCACGACATCGACGCCTTGAAATACATTTTGAAGATGCAAGGATCTAAACGTGTTTGTTTAGGATCTGATTATCCGTTCCCTCTTGGAGATTTGGAAATCGGTAAATTCATCGAAGAGAGTGATTTATCCGATCAGGACAAAGAAAACATCTTTTCCAATTCCACATTGGAATGGTTGAATTTAGATAAATCGCTGTTTCTTTAGTCGATTTTATATTCCAAACGCATCGTGATGTTCGCTGTTTTGCGGCGAGAGGATGTATTAAAACTTCCACCCCACGAATAATCTTCGGAAGAATTTTCTGCCGTAATTTGGAACACACCCATGTCTGCTGTTTTTAGTCCACCAAGTGTACCACCTGCGTTTTCAGCGATTTTTTGCGCTCGGTTGTACGCATCCTTCGTTGCTTCCTCGATCATTTTGATTTTCAACTCTGCCAACTTCGTGTAGTAATATTCTGGCGCATTGGAATTCAACTCAATACCTGCATCGATTAACTGCGATACTTCACGGGATGTTTTCTCCACCGTATCCACTTTTTTGGAACGGACTTTTAAACTCTGTGTCAAGTTGTATCCTGTGAAATACGATCCAATTTCATTTCCATCGCCGTCGTATTCCGTGTGAAACATCTTTTGGATATCCGCTGCTTCAAAAACAATTTCATCTTCCGAGATTCCTTTGGACATCAAATAAGACTTCACACGTTTCACGTCATTATTTAAATCCGCATACGCTTGCTTCAATTCCATGTTGTTGCGGGAAAAATTCGCCCGCCAAACAATCAAATCCGAGTCAAAGGACTGCTCCCCTAATCCAGTCACGCTAATCACTGGATCTGGTTTCCCTTTGGATAGGTACGAATGTCCTAAAATGTATCCTGTTATGATCACCGCAAAAGCGATCATGATGGTTGCAGCGTGTGTTTTAAAGAAGTTCATGGTAAAAAGTTTAGATAAATGTATGCATTCAAAATTAATCCGCAAATAGAAGAACCATTTCTTTTGAAACTTGTTACACTTTCATGGAAACAAAAAACTATTTCATCGTTGGCGCATCTTCCGGAATCGGACTTGAACTAGCGCTTACCTTGCACGCTGAAGGACATCAAGTGTTTGGTACATATTTCACGAAAGAACACGAGGATCTTCCTTCCGGTATACATTACCAACAGTTGGATGTCCGTTCAGAGTCCTTGGACTTTTCCTTCCTTCCCGAACGTTTAGACGGAATTGTTTATTGTCCGGGTGCCATCTCACTGAAGCCATTCGCGCGCATTTCCCCTGTACAGTTCAAAGACGACTTTGACTTTCAAGTTTTGGGTGCCATTAAATGCATTCAAGGAAACATTTCAAGACTAAAAGCGGGATCCACTCCATCCATTTTACTTTTCAGTTCCATTGCGGCGAGTCAAGGATTGAATTTCCACACACAAGTTTCCGTTTCGAAAGCCGCCTTGGAAGGACTCACCAAATCACTTGCCGCAGAATTAGCGCCGAGCATTCGCGTTAATTGTATTGCTCCATCGCTTACCGATACGCCATTGGCACAAAATCTATTGAATTCCGATCAGAAGAAAGAGGCAAACGGATTGCGTCATCCAATGAAACGTGTGGGAACAGTAGCAGACATGGCAGCATACGCATCATTTTTACTGTCTGAAAAAGCTTCTTGGGTTACCGGTCAGATCATTGGCATCGATGGTGGTTTATCGACCTTACGGGTTTAAGCGCAACACCAACGCAAAAACAGCGATGCCCGCTAATATGGACACAAGTACATTCAATACGAAGATGCTGTATTGTCCGTTGGAAAGTAGGAGAAAATTCTCGTAGGAAAAAGTGCTAAACGTACTGAATCCACCACAGAATCCGGCAAGTAATAAGGGATGAATCCAATCTATTTTGGCGATTTTGGAACTAAAGTACAGTACCAAGGCAAAAACCACACACGCTAGCAAATTACTCCAGAAAGTAGCCCATGGAAATCCCTGTTTGTATGGCAGTGCTTTGCTCATGCCAAATCGCGCTAAGCTCCCAAGTCCACCCCCAATAAAAACGAATATCCAACTCATCCTTAATTGATTTTAACAAAACGTGACAAGACAATGCGACGCATTCCATAGGCGATGACCATTCCGAGGAGTGCTCCGACAAACACATCCGTGAAGTAGTGCACGCCCAAATACATACGGCTGTACATCACGAAAACGACAAGGGAAACAAGTGCCCATTTCATCCATGATTTCGCGTAGAACGGCCAAAAGAAAACAGCGAATCCAGCAAAATTAGCCGCGTGAGAGGAAACGAAGCCGTACTTTCCTCCAAGATAGGGAGATCCATCCGAAAATAAATGATAATGAAGTTGCTCTGCGATTCGGACATTGTGTGAAGGACGAAAACGGTGAAACACTTCTTTGAAAAGTTGCGTTGAAATCACATCGCACAAAATGATCATGAAGGTTCCAAAAAGTAGAAACATGCCGATTTCCTTCCACGATTTTTGCTGGGTACGTAAAAGAAAAATGAGCCCAAGTAAAATCGGTAAAATCAACCATTTGGAAGAAAGTATCCACATGAGTTGATCAAGGAATCCATTGTGATGGGAATTCACCCATAACACCAAGTGTTCATCCCACGAATTAAGCTGGGAGATCATTTGTTAAATGCTTCCAAATCAAATCCTTCAGTTCAACGATTCCCTTTTGAGCAACAGAAGAAATAAAGACATACGGTATTTCTGGAATATCCTTTTTCATTTGCGCAATAAGCTCGTCATCCAACATATCGCTTTTCGTGATGGCTAACAAGCGTTCTTTATGCAATAACTCCGGATTGTATTGTTTCAGCTCATTTAAGAGAATACCGTATTCCTTTCGAATGTCATCACTGTCCGCTGGAATCATGAATAACAATAAGGAATTTCGTTCAATGTGACGTAAAAATCGAAGTCCGAGTCCTTTTCCTTCATGCGCACCTTCGATGATTCCCGGAATATCTGCCATGACAAATGATCGGTGATCACGGTAGGAAACGATTCCTAAATTTGGACGCAAGGTCGTAAACGCATAATCACCTATCTCTGGTTTCGCTTCAGAGACAACAGAAAGTAGGGTGCTTTTTCCAGCATTTGGGAATCCAACTAGACCTACATCCGCGAGGAGCTTCATTTCCAAAATCTTCCATCCTTCTAGTCCTGATTCACCTGGCTGTGCATAACGCGGTGTTTGATTCGTAGGTGATTTAAAATTATTATTACCCATCCCACCTTTTCCACCTGGTTGAATGATGACTAGTTCTCCATCCTGTGTAATTTCGAAAAGCACTTCACCCGTTTCACCATCTTTCGCAAGCGTACCGAGTGGAACATCGATGTATTTATCTTCTCCTTGTGAACCTGTTTTCAAGTTTCCAGCACCATGAGCACCGTGTCCGGCCTTCACGTGTTTATGGAATTTCAAGTGAAGTAATGTCCAAAGTTGTTTGTTTCCACGCAGGTAGATGTGTCCACCACGTCCGCCATCTCCCCCATCAGGACCACCTTTAGGGATGTATTTTTCACGGCGAAAATGTGTAGAACCTCCACCTCCGTTACCGGAGGTACAGTGGATTTTTACGTAATCAACGAAATTGTCAGATGCCATTGTTAGGCTTTAAATTGAATCAATTTCTTGAAACAAACGGTTAGTAATTTCATCAATACTTCCAATTCCATTGATGGATATAAACTTATTTTGAGCTTGATAGTACGATTTTACAGGAGCCGTTTCTTGGTTGTAGACATTGATTCTTTTTTCAATCACCTCTGGATTCGCATCGTCTGCACGTCCACTAACTTCTGCACGTTTCAACAAACGGGTTTTCAACTCACTTTCTTCTACTTCCAATGCCAGCATGACACTGATTCCCGTTCCCAATTCGTTTAAGAACAAATCTAATGCTTCCGCTTGCGCATTTGTACGGGGGAAGCCATCAAAGATGAATCCTCGAGGTGACTCACGTTTTACCACTTCTGAACGCAACATGTCAATTGTTACCGAATCCGGAACGAGTTGTCCTTGATCCATATAACTTTTTGCTAAAGTTCCCAATGCTGTTTCTCCTTTAATGTTCGCGCGGAAAATATCTCCGGTTGAAAGGTGAACCAATCCATATTTTTCAATCAAACGTTCCGATTGCGTTCCTTTTCCTGCTCCTGGAGGTCCAAATAGTACAATGTTTAACATAAGTCAGTCTATTAATTGATAAATCTCTTTTAAATTTCTACCTAATTCGTTGTAATCTAGACCATAGCCTACAACAAATTTATTTGGAATATCCATTCCGATGTATTTCGGTCTGTTTTTTCCTAAATATGCCTCCGGCTTGAACAACAGGGTACATATTTCAATCGATTCTACATCTTGTGTTCTCAATAAGGTAAGGACCTTGTCGATCGTAATTCCCGTGTCGACGATGTCTTCCAATATGATCACCGAACGATTTTTCAAATCCGTATTCAATCCAATTAATTCATCCACTCGTCCAGAAGTTGAGGTTCCTTGGTAAGAACTAACTTTCACGAAGGAAACCTCCACACTAGATGAGATGCACTTCATTAAATCCGAAGTAAACATGAAGGAACCATTCAAAATGGACAAGAAAATCACCTTCTTTCCTTGATAGTCCTTTTCCAAGTCCTGTGCTAATCTTTCGACTGCGGATTGAATTTCCGCTGCACTGATGTAGGATTGAAATTGTTTGTCATGAATGGTGCGCACATCTTTCATATGAATGCAAAGGTACGATTTTGCCGACGTAATTGAAAATTTTCTTTGAATTCCATTGGTTTAATTTCCTTGCTGTATCTTTGTTGCATGGAAGCAATTTGGTATGGTAATAAAATGAAAGTGGGAGTTCTTGGTGGTGGACAACTCGGGCGCATGCTCATTCAAGAGGCAACGAACTTGAATATTCACCTACACATGATGGACAGCGACGGCGCTGCTCCTTGTGCGCACCTCGCTCATTCCTTTACTTGTGGTTCCATTACCGATTACGATTCCGTTTATGCATTTGGCAAGGACAAAGACTTGCTTACTGTGGAAATTGAAAACGTTTCTATCGAAGCGTTAGAGGACCTTGAAAAAGAAGGCGTAAAAGTCTATCCACAGCCACGTGTCCTACGCATCATTCGCGACAAAGGATTGCAAAAGCAATTTTACATGGATCAACACATTCCAACCGCTCCCTTTAAACTCATTGAAAATCGAGTTGATTTACTAGCAAAAGCAAGTTTTCCCATTGTACATAAACTACGTACAGGCGGATACGATGGAAAAGGAGTGAATATCTTGAAATCAGAAGCGGATGCACTGACATCTTTCGATGAACCGAGCATCATTGAGAACAAAATTCCTTTTCAAAAAGAACTTTCCGTAATTGTGGCTCGAAATGAAAATGGCGAGATGACGACCTTTCCTTGTGTAGAATGTGAATTCAATCCGGAAGCGAATTTGGTAGAATTCTTATTCTCACCGGCGAACATTCACTCGGACATTGAAAAACAAGCAGATGAAATCGCGAAGGACATCATTCAGAAACTAGATATGGTTGGCTTACTTGCTGTGGAGTTCTTTTTAACGAACGACGGAAGCTTATTGGTCAACGAAATCGCTCCTCGTCCACACAACAGTGGACACCACACGATTGAAATTTGTCACACCTCTCAATTTGCACAGCATTTACGCGCCATCCTCAATTTACCATTGGGAGAGACTTCCCTCATTCAATGTGGAGCCATGATCAACCTAGTTGGAGAAAAAGGATTTGAAGGTCCAGCAATCTATGAAGGATTGAAAGAAATTTTATCAATCCCAGGTGTTTACCCACACATTTACGGAAAAGAAATTACGAAGTCCTTCCGCAAAATGGGACACGTCACCATTACGGGTTCAAACATGAACGAAGTCCGTGAAAAGACGAAGAAAGTTCAATTAGCTATTCGCGTCATCGCATAAAAAAAGGACCACTTTTCAGCAGTCCTTTTCCTTATTTAAGTTTACTTGATCTTATTCAATGATCAATTTTTTCGAGGTTTTTTGTCCGTCCGCTGTTAATTCAACGAAGTAAATACCTGCTTTAAAGTTGCTTGTATTTACATTGACTTGGAAATTACCTTGAACTGAACCGTATTCTTTCTCGCTCACTACTTTTCCTGCAAAATCAACCAATTTCATGGTAACATTAGACGCTTGACCGATATATAAGTTTACTGTCGCAGCGCTAGAAGCTGGATTCGGGTAAACACTCATTCCACCCCAATAACAAACAGATGGTTTATCTGAAATTCCTGCTACGTATCCATTTGTCACTGCTTCCGCGATCGTTGCACGTCCAGCATTGTCAATTTTCCCTGTTGGATCGATGATCATTCCGATAATATGCATTTTCGTTTCATCCCATTCAGCTGGCAAGGTAAAGCTCATATTCGTTGTGTAGGAATCGCCAGATGTCACTGTAGCAGGAAAACTATTTGGCATTCCACTAAAGCTTGGTGCAATTGCACGTGCCACATGATCGTAAACCATTGCTGACGCTGGAACTGGGTTAGAAAGTGCTTCAAATCCACCCATCACACCATTATTTCCACCAGCGTAAGCATTTGATTGATTGTAACCAGCACCTGTACCAGTTACATTATCCTCTGTTAAAACACACGCTACTTTATAATTGCTATTAGCTGCCGTAGCAAAATTCGATGTTACAGATACATTTAACACACGTGTTGCTGCATCCCATGTCGCACCGTTAACGATTGTTGCCACTGGAGCAGTTTGTAAACGTGTAAAGAAATCTTGACTCATTCCAGATGGATCTACATCTGGTGAACGGTCAACTAATGCACTTGGATATCCACTAATGAGTCCACCAATTCCTGCATCGTAATCTGCAACTGTCATCGGATCACCATTATGAACCGCAATTCCAGCCCAATATTGATCATATTTTGTTTGGAATAAATCCATAAACACGGCACCACGTGGACACCACTGACACCATGTACCTGTTCCTTCTTCACCAACCACCATTTTACCAGCTGCAGGAACAACTGGATTAATTTGTCCTGATAAAGTATTGTCACCGGCTATATCATCGTTTCCACCATTGATATTCGAAATAGTTGCCGTGTATGTTTGATTTCCTGGAACCAAAATATTCGCGGGCATATTTACTGTATACGTTCCTATGCTTGCAATATTCACTCCAGTTACCGAAAACGGGTAGTTTTGACCGTTGTAAGAAAGATTGGCATTAAAAGAAGTAATTGGCGTTGCACCTGCGTTTAACACATTCACTTTTGGCGTCACGTTTTGTCCAGCAATTTCACCACCCATGTCAACACTTGCCACCATGGCGTTCAAATTCGGTAGCGTATACGTTTGGTGATCAAAACTTACGTTATCTACATAATATTGACTGTTTTGAACCGGGAAGAAATCTACCGACGCCATCGTATTAATGGCATTTGTCCAAGAACCAATAAGCGCACCGTTGATGTATGCTTTCCAAATATGTAAGGTTAAATTCGCTTCAATTTTTAAAGTAAACCATGTTGCGTCCGTGAATGTTCCAACTGCTAGGTTCGGCGTAACACCATCATCAATCATGACTTGTCCAGCATCCATATTGACATTCAATGCCCAAACTTGGCCTATAGCCAATGCTCCTTGAATATTGAAATAGGCATTTTTACCAGCGTTCACATAAAAGTCGGATTGAAGAGTGAAAATTCCACTATTATACAATTGTCCAAATTTCAACACAACATCTTGTGGTCCACCAGAGGCAGCTGTTGAAGCAAAATAAATTGAATTCGGTGCAGAGTTCGCATTGTTATTGGTGATTGCGACATCTTCTGCCCCACCTTCTGCTCCGCTCCATGTCGACCAAGTAGTTGATTGTGGTCCTAAAAACGCACCTGCGGGATACGAATCGAAGTTATCTGAAAACAATTGCGCAAACGAAGTACCGCACAAGATTACAGATGCAATTAATAGTGTAGTTTTTTTCATGTTGATGAATAAATTTATGATTTAGCGAAGGAAAATTACGCAAATTCGATGAGAATCAAGCGTTTTCCTCTGTATTATTTGCGAGAAACTGAATCACTTCTGCTGCACCAACAAGTCCAAATAAAGCTGGCATATAAGAAACAGTTCCATAGAACGACTTTTTAAAATTGGTGCCATTCGTCATTTTCAAGGAATTTTTTTGTTGGATTTCGGTTGAATAAACCGCTTTGATTCCTCGGTAGGAAATGTTTTTACGTTTCAAGCGCTTTTTCATGTGTGAGCCTAGTTTGCATCCTGATACATGTTGAATATTTGTCACTTTAATCTGACTCGTGTCTGTTTTCCCACCAGCACCCATGTGACTAATGATTTTTACTTTTTTACGCTTGCAGGCAATCAACCATTCTAATTTTGGCGTGACGGAATCGATGCAGTCCATGACATAGTCGGGTTGGTATTCGTCGAGCAATTCCCACACACGATCTGGCAGCACAAACTCCTCTACTATGTTTAACTGTATTTCTGGATTGATGTCCCTAATTCGTTCTGCGAGAACAACGGCTTTATTGATGCCAATTGTACTATCAAGCGCCGTTAATTGACGATTTTTATTTGTTGGATCAAAGACATCTCCATCGATGATGGTCATCTTTCCAATTCCAGCTCGTGCAATAAATTCTCCGGCAAAGGAACCGATTCCACCTAGTCCAACAATCAACACATGCGCCTTTTTGAGTCGATTCATTTGTTCTTTAGAAAACAACAATTCAGTCCGCTCCAACCAATTTACCATGACGTTTTTTTTCCGCAAAGATATTTCATTCTCGTTCAATTGAACAGGAAAAATCAAGTTGCTCATCATCAAAAATGAACATGAACCATGAATTTTTACTATATTCGGCAGGTAAACTAAACTATTTTTATGGAAAATAATGCACAAAAAGGACATCCAACAGGACTTTGGTACTTGTTCGGAACAGAAATGTGGGAGCGTTTTGGCTACTACCTGATGCTTGGGATTTTCTCCCTTTATATGATTGATGGATGGAATAATGGCGGAATGGGATTCGATGCCGGGAAAAAATCTGACATCTACGGAACGTATTTAGGATTAGTTTACTTGACACCGTTCATTGGTGGACTTTTAGCCGATCGTATTTTAGGATACCGTCGTTCCATCATTATGGGTGGACTCATGATGTCTGCCGGATATTTCTGTTTATCGATTCACAACGAAACATCGTTTTACGTTGCCTTGATGTTGATCATCCTTGGAAATGGATTCTTTAAACCAAATATTTCTACCCTTGTTGGAAATCTATACAGTGCAGATGACATGAAGGATAAAAAAGATGCTGGATACAATATTTTCTACATGGGAATTAACATCGGAGCATTCATCTGTAACTTCGTTGCGGCATACATGCGCATCAACTACGGTTGGGGACATGCGTTCGCAGCAGCGGGAGTTGGAATGTTAATCGGTGTCGCTATTTTCATTTTAGGAACGAAACACATCAAACATGTCGATGTTGTTAAACCAGTACAAGAAGGAGATATGTCCACCGTGCGTATTTTCTCCATGACGGTTCTTCCAATGTTCGTTTTTGGTATTCTTGGATACATGATCCCAGGAAACTTCCTTGGTTCGGATACAAATGATGCCTTCATTATTGGTTGTTTACCAGTGATTGCCTTCTTTATTTATTTAGCATTCAAATCCGAAGCGAAAGAAAGCCGTGCGATTAAAGCATTGCTTGCTGTATTTGCGTGTGTGATTTTATTCTTTGCGATTTTCCACCAAAATGGAGATGCGTTAACGGTTTGGGCGGAAGACCACACCAATCGTGAAATGTCTGAAGGCGTTGCAAACGTAGCTGGAAGTGTTGGAATGGCCCAAGTTGTAGTCAACAACGACATCGTTTCATCATCGGACAGTGAATTTAAAGCAACGATTGATTCCATGAGAAAAGTGGAAGAGGGAATGCCGAAAGTTACGAAAGCAGAATTGAAAGCGAAAGCAGATTTATCTGGTGAAATTTCACAATTAGAAAGCTCTCGCAAGTATTTTGCAACTTTACCGAAGGATGAAGTTCCTGCTAAAGGTGAAGACATGAAATTGTATTCTACGGAGTTGTATCAGTCCATCAATCCATTCTGGGTTGTGACATTAACACCAATTATCGTTGGATTCTTTGGTTGGATGCGTCGCCGCAAGAGAGAACCAAGTACACCGACTAAAATCGCGATTGGATTAGTGATTACCGCATTATCAGCATTGGTCATGGTTGGTGCGGTATTCGCAACAAATGGAATGTCCGCCAAAGCAGGATCAATTTGGTTAATCGCTTCATACGGTGTGATTACCATCGGTGAGCTTTGTTTATCTCCCATGGGACTATCACTCGTTTCTAAATTATCTCCACCTCGTATTACTGCATTAATGATGGGTGGATTCTTCCTCGCGATCTCCGTTGGAAATAAATTATCTGGAATGTTATCTAGTTTATGGGAAACCATTCCTGAAAAACAAAACTTCTTCTATTTGAACTTTGGATTGGTAATGGCTGCTGCTGTTATTCTCTTCTTAATGCTCCGCTGGTTAAACGGCGTGATGCGTGAAAATAATGTTCAATAAATGTATTTCAAAGCCTCTGATTTCAGAGGCTTTTTATTTTAACACCTAATTTAAAGATGCAAACACTCGAACAAATTCAAAGCTTTGAAGGAAAATACCCAAAACAGATTTGGAGTCTATTTTTCACGGAAATGTGGGAACGCTTTTGTTTCTATGGAAACCGTGGGATGCTGGTCGTATTTATGACAAACATTCTTTTCTTTTCGGATCAAGAAGCCAATTTAAAATACGGTGCCATTCAAGCATTCGTCTATGCATTCACGTTCATTGGTGGACTATTTGCAGATAAAATCCTTGGTTTTCAAAAATCGCTACTATGGGGCGGGATTCTCATGATTCTTGGAAGTTTAATCCTTGGTTTAGACGCCAAAGCAAATTTCTTTTACGGCATCTGTTTAATCATCATCGGAACAGGATTCTTTAAACCAAACATCTCCACGATGGTGGGAGAACTGTACCGAGCTGGTGATCCACGTCGTGATGCAGGATTTAGTTTATTCTACGCAGGAATCAACCTTGGTGCTTTATTCGGTGGCGGACTTTGTGTGTACGTTGGAAAAACCTATTCATGGAACATGGCATTTGCTTTATCCGGGATCTTCCTGTTGGTGGGATTGCTTAATTTCTTGTTGACACGCAAAAACCTTGGTCCAATTGGACAAGCGCCTATTAAAACGGATGAGAAAACAGCGAAAAGAAACCAATATTTAGTGTATGGTGGATCAATTATTTCCATTCCATTCATTTACGCCATGATTACCAATACTGCTTACACGGACATCTTTATGTACATTATTGGTCCAGCAACCCTACTCTATTTGATCTATGAAATGAGTAAACTGAACTGGGAACAAAACAGAAAATTGGTGGGGGCGATGATTTTCATTTTCCTATCGATTATCTTTTGGTCCTTCTTTGAGCAAAGTGGTGGGTCTTTAAGTTTATACGCTGAGAAATTAATTTCAAAGGACATGCTCGGACTTCAATTTGATCCGAATGTGGTCAATAACTCCGCAAATTCACTTTTCGTGATTATACTGAGTGTCTTTATCGGCTTAATGTGGATTTGGTTGGCAAAAAGAAAATTAGAGCCGAATTACTTTATGAAATTTGGATTGGCCTTCATTTTTTTAAGTATTTCCTTCTACTTGTTTTACTACACGCGTTTTATGCTGGATAACGCTGGACTTGCTTCCCTTGGATTGTTCACATTTGCCTATTTGGTTATATCCATTGGTGAGTTATTTTTATCGCCGATTGGCTTATCCTTGATGACAAAATTATCTCCGAAACATTTATGGGGTGTCATGATGGGAATGTGGTTCTTGGCATCTGCCTACGGACA
>JBILRU010000056.1:0-14486 GCA_044372485.1 Crocinitomicaceae bacterium | reverse complement strand
AATTAGTGGCTTTTGCCAAAGAACATGGAATTAAACATGATGTCTGTGGTAAAGTTGTTGTGGCTACTGACGCGAGTGAACTTCCCAACATGGAGCGTGTTTTTAAAACAGGTCTTGAAAATAAAATTGAAGGCATTCAGATGATTACGGCAGATGAAGTACGAGATATCGAACCCTTTGTTAAATCAATTGGCGGTATTCATGTTCCTTGTACCGGAATTATTGACTTTAGAGGCGCGACAAATAAAATGGTTGAGATCGCCTTATCCATGCAGGAAAACAGCAAGCTTTTTCTTGAAACGGAAGTCACGGCTATTGATAAAGGTGAGGAAAACTCTACCATTCATACGACTAAAGGTTCTTTTCAAGCTGAATACCTTGTTTTTTGCGCTGGATTACAGGCAGACCGTTTAGCGAGAAAAGATGGGGTGGATTTAAAGGAACAAGTCGTTGGATTCAGAGGAGATTATTACGAATTAACTCCAGAGGCCAAGCATAAAGTAAAAAACTTAATCTATCCTGTGCCTAATCCTGATTTCCCTTTTCTCGGTGTACATTTTACTCGCATGACAGACGGAGAAGTAGAATGTGGTCCAAATGCCGTATTTACGTTTAAACGTGAGGGATATGGTAAAACAGATTTTTCATTGAAAGATACCTTTGACGCCTTGACCTACGGTGGAACATGGAAATTGTTTTTCAATAACATGAGTTTCGGAATCAACGAATATAGACGAGCTTTTTCGAAAAAATTATTCCTCAAAACCTTGCAGAGAATGATTCCAGAACTAACAATGGAAGATATTCATCCGGGAAGATCTGGTGTGCGTGCTTTGTTACTAGCGGAGGATGGCGATACGCGAGATGATTTCCGCATCGAATACCATGGAAAATCCATACATGTATTGAATGCACCGTCTCCGGCAGCAACTGCCTCACTTGCCATCGGACAATACATTGCGGACGAGGCAGAAAAGCAATTTAACTTGAAATAGTCCTAAGAAACTTATTGTCTAGTTAATTTTCCTTCTTTCCAATCTTGGATCAATTTTGCCCAAGAATATGGATTCAATAAATTGTTGACAGGAAGTTGTCCGTTAGTATATAAACGCGTATTTCTCATATTGTAGGAGTTTCCTGACGCCAACGACGCATCGGATTCTAGTCGCGCTGCAACAAAAGCGAGTGATTCACCCGATAATTCCTTTTGTGCGCGACGCACGTCGTCCTCGTAAGGAGTCATATTGACAAAATAGTCCGCAAATTGTGAACGAGTTGGCCATGGATGGACAACCACTGTTGGTAAAACTAATGTATCTCTAACCAACATGTGAATAATGCTGTAGCGATTATCCTTTAAACTGTCAGGAACGATGTAGGGTGAGGTTTGGAAACCTTCACGAGAAAAGAAAACGGTATCTCCTGGCTGTGTCACTAGCGTAAAAAAACCATAGAAATCTGACACAACGCCCTTTTTCAAGGAACGATTATAAGCGGTTGAATAGGGAAGTGGAATGGCTTCTTCGGTCACAATGACACCTGATAATTGAATTAATTGCGTGTTTTTTTGTCCATATGAAGCAAAGCTAAGTGCAAGAAACAAAAGATTAAATAAAGTCTTCATAGGCGTATTTTGTATACAAGGTTAAGTAAAAAGCGGCAAAAGCTCATTTATTAGGAATTATTTAACAATTGACCGCTGCTAAAACGAATAACCTGCCGATTTATTACTAAATTTGCAAGAATTTATTACAAAAATAAGTTCACATGTCTCTCGATAATCTACAAAAAATTTCTGAAGGATTAACCTACGATGATGTTCTGTTAGCGCCTGCTTATTCAGAAGTTTTACCTCGTGAAGTTTCCCTAAAAAGCAAGTTTACCCGCAACATCACGGTGAACACACCGATTGTTTCAGCTGCCATGGATACGGTCACGGAATCCGCATTGGCGATCGCTATCGCACAACAAGGCGGAATAGGTGTCGTGCACAAAAATATGACGATTGAACAGCAAGCGATGCAAGTGCGTAAAGTAAAACGTTCGGAAAGTGGAATGATTGTTGACCCAATTACCTTATTGGAAAGCGCATTAGTTCAAGACGCACTTCAATTAATGAGAGAAAATAGCATCGGTGGAATTCCAGTTGTAAACCAGCACAGAGAGTTAAAAGGAATTCTTACAAACCGCGATTTGAGATTTGAAAAGAATATGTTGCGCCCGGTGACGGAGATTATGACGTCTGAAAACATCATTACCACTGGCGAAACGACAGATTTGACAACAGCAGAAGTTATTTTACAGCAAAATAGAATTGAAAAATTGCCGGTGGTTGACGAGCATAATCGCTTGATTGGCTTAATTACTTACCGCGACATTATTAAAGTAAAAGAACATCCTTATTCTTGCAAGGACTCCTTAGGTAGATTGCGCGTAGCAGCAGCTGTAGGTGTAACACATGATACAATGGAGCGTGTAACAGCGTTGGTGGAAGCCGGTGTCGATGCGATTGTGATTGATACGGCGCACGGACATACCAAAGGTGTTGTCGAACAATTAAAAAGTGTGAAAGCGAAATTTCCAGATTTGGATGTTGTCGTTGGAAACATTGCGACTGCAGAAGCAGCGAAATATTTAGTGGAAGCAGGAGCGGATGCCGTGAAGGTGGGAATTGGTCCAGGGTCGATTTGTACAACACGAGTGATCGCAGGTGTTGGTGTTCCGCAGCTAACAGCTGTGAATGAAGTAGCGCAAGCAATTGCGGGATCTGGTGTTCCAGTTATTGCAGATGGTGGAATTCGTTACACAGGAGATATCGTGAAAGCTATTGCAGCTGGAGCAGATATCGTGATGTTGGGATCGATGTTTGCTGGAGTGGAAGAATCTCCAGGAGAAACAATCATCTTCGAAGGAAGGAAATTCAAATCTTATCGCGGAATGGGTTCCATCGAAGCCATGCAAAAAGGATCCAAAGACCGCTATTTCCAAGACGCGGAAGATGATATTAAGAAATTAGTTCCAGAAGGAATTTCAGGACGTGTTCCTTACCGTGGTAAATTATACGAGGTGATGTTCCAAATCATGGGTGGACTTCGAGCTGGAATGGGATATTGCGGTGCTCCAACCATTTCAAAGTTACAAGGAGCTAGGTTTGTTCGTATTACTTCTGCAGGAGTGCGTGAATCCCATCCGCATGATGTAACAATTACAAGAGAAGCACCAAATTACAGTATCAAATAAATTAGCGAAATTTACGTTCGCAAAAAGTAACTGAAACAAATTAACTAAGTAGTAATGAAGAAAATTATCGTTTTATTGTTAATCTTCACAGGTATTCAAGGTGCAATTGCCCAGAAGGACCCTGTTGTAATGGAAATAGATGGGAAACCAGTCACCAAAAGTGAGTTTTTACAGATTTACTTGAAAAATAATCCAAGTCCTAAGTTTGATCAAGCATCTTTGGATGAATATGTCGAAATGTTTACCAAGTTTAAATTGAAAGTCGCAGAAGCAGAGAAATTGGGTTACGATACCATTCCAAAATTGAAAAAGGAATTAGATGGGTACCGCAAGCAACTGGCATTGCCTTATTTAATTGATTCAGCTGAGAATCAAGCGATGGTTGCGCAAGCATACGACCGAATTAAAAATGAAGTACGTGCTTCACACATGTTGATTCGAGTTGATGCGAATGCTAGTCCTAAGGATACACTTATTGCGTACAATAAAATAATGGCCTTAAAAGCGCGCATTGAAAAAGGAGAAGATTTTGCTTCTGTAGCGAAAATGAAAAATGGTTCAGAAGATCCTTCTGCTGCAGCAAATGGCGGTGACTTGGGATTTTTCACAGCATTTCAGATGGTGTATCAATTTGAGGAAAAAGCGTTTACGACACCAGTCGGACAAGTGTCTGATCCATTCCGAACACGTTACGGTTACCATATCGTAAAAGTGACGGACAAACGTCCATCTCGCGGTACAATTCGTGTTGCTCACATTATGGTGTCCACAGGTAAAGACGCAACCGTTGAAGCAAAAGGTAATGCAGAGAAAAAAATCAATGAGATTTATGATAAATTAGTTGCTGGCGAAAAATGGGAAACCCTCGTTTCCTTGCATTCTGATGATGCGAATTCCGTGAAAAAAAATGGAGAGCTTCCAGCATTTGGTTCCGGAACGACTCAACGTATGGTTCCTGCTTTTGAAGATGCAGCGTTTGCCTTGAAAGAGGTTGGTCAGTATAGTAAGCCAGTTAAAACGGACTTTGGTTACCACATCATCAAATTAGTGGAGTGGAAAGAGGTTTCTTCTTTCGAGAGCATGAAAAAGGAATTACAAACGAAAGTGAACAAAGATGAGCGCTCAAAGAAAACGCAAGATGCTTTTGTATCCAAATTGAAAGCGAACTATCACTATGCGTACAAAGGCGACAAAAACTTGAAATGGTTCAACACTAATTTAGACTCTACTTATTACCTTGGGAAATGGAGCGCTGATGGCAAATTGAAATCGAACAAAGCAATGTTTGAATTAAATGGAGAAACAGCAGATTTCACGCAACAAGTGTTTGCTGAATATCTTGAAAAGAATTACCGTGGAGTGAAGCGTGATGAAAATAAAATCGTGATTGAAAAGCAATATAAAAGTTGGGAGAAAGCAGCAATATTGCAATACGAAGAATCTGTTTTACCAACAAAATATCCAGAATACAAGGCTTTATTAAAAGAATACCACGATGGAATTATTTTATATGAAATCATGCAGGATCGAGTATGGAACAAAGCGGTGAAAGATACTGCCGGACTTCGAGCGTATTTTATGACTAATCAATCCAAATACACTTGGCCAAAAAGATTGGATGCAACCGTTTACGAATGTTTGAACAAAGACATCGCAGCGAAAGTATCAGGCATGTTGAAAAATGATACGATTAATTCGAAAGATGTTTTGGATGTTGTAAACAAAGATTCAGAGTTAAATTTAAAAGTGAAAATGAACAAGTTTGACATCGCTCAAACACCTTTCTTGGCAAATAGAACCTTATCAAAAGGGGTCAATCAAGCCTATGAATTTGAAGGGAAAATTTATGTGGTGAAGGTAAGCGCAGTATTAGAGCCTGGATTGAAAGAATTCAGTGAGGCGAAAGGAATGGCGACCTCCGATTACCAAAATTACCTGGAATCTACTTGGTTAGAATCATTGAAAAGTGCACATACTGTGAAGGTGAATAAAGATGTTCTTTATCAAATTGGAAACTAACAGATGAAAAGATACACACTGTTCGTTTGTTTAATTATAAGTGCCTATAGTTTTGCTCAGCCATCAAAAGTGGTGAACAAAATTGTTGCTCAAGTTGGTGATAATATCATACTCTTGTCTGATATCGAATCTCAGTTATTACAAGCCGAACAAGGACAAGCTAAAGTTACCTCAGCTATGGAATGTGGGATTCTTGAGCAATTAATGGTGCAAGAATTACTCATTAATCAAGCCATGTTGGATAGTTTAGTAATCAAAGACGAAACGGTAGATTACGAAATGGAAAATCGCCTACGCATTCTTGAATCCAAGATGGGAGGCAGAGATAAACTTGAAGCATATTATGGTAAATCGGTTACTCAAATCAAAGAGGAGTTCCGCGCCAAAATAAAAGAACGCTTGTTGGCACAGGAGATGGAATCTAAAATTGTATCGGAGGTTACTGTAACGCCGAAGGAAGTAGCGGCCTATTTTAAATCCTTATCCAAGGATAGTATTCCTTACATCAACATGAAATTAAGTTTTCAGCAGATCGTGCAATATCCAGTGATTACAAAGGATGATAAAAAAAGAGCGTATGATCAATTGGCTGAAATTCGCGGCTTAATTTTAACCAAGGGAAAAAACTTTGAGACGATGGCTCGAATTCATTCTCAAGATCCAGGAAGTGCGAGTCAAGGTGGAAAAATAGCTGCAACAAAGGGTATGATGGTCCCCCAATTTGAGGAAACATTGTTCAAATTGAAAGTTGGAGAAGTATCTGAAATCGTCGAAACTACTTATGGTTACCACATCATAAAGCTCATTTCTCGAAAAGGAAATGATTATACAGTATCCCATATCCTCATTATGCCAGAATTTAATGCGGAGAGCAGTAGTATCGCTACAACGAAAATTGATTCGTGTTATGCCATGTTAAAGGAAAACCGCATCACTTGGGATGAGGCTGTACTTCGCTTTTCAAATGACGATTTAACAAAACAAAATAGAGGAATAATCACAAATCCCATATCAGGTGATCAACTTTGGGATATGGAAGACTTAAATGAAGTCGATCAGCAAATTTACCTCTTAACAGATGCCTTGAACAAAGGAGATGTGACTCAGCCAAGTATGTACATCGATATCTACGAACGCAAGCAAGGTGTGAGAATTGTCCGTCTAGCGGAGCGTTTCCCTGCACATATTGCTAATTTGAACGATGACTATGCTTTAATTAAATTAGCTGCAGAAAACGACAAAAAACAGAAGACCATCGATAGATGGGTGGACAGTAAAATTGGAAATGCGTATGTGCGTATTGATAAATCATACGAGTCGTGTGATTTTAGAAATAATTGGATAAAAACAAACGATAAGTAAGATGACGGATAAAGAGAAAATTGATCAACTTGTTGTAGATTATCATGCTTTAAAGAATGAAATTCACAAGGTCATTATTGGTCAAGATGATGTAGTAGACCAAGTGTTAATTGCTATTTTTTCAAGAGCACATTGCTTGTTGGTTGGAGTGCCAGGTCTTGCAAAAACGTTGCTTGTGAACACAATAGCTGAAACTTTGGGGCTATCATTTAACCGCGTGCAGTTTACTCCAGACTTAATGCCATCGGATATTGTTGGATCCGAGATTCTAGATGAAAGCAAGCAGTTTAAATTTATTCCGGGACCTTTGTTCTCGAATATCATTCTTGCGGATGAGATCAACCGAACACCACCAAAAACGCAATCGGCATTGCTTGAAGCGATGCAAGAGAGACGTGTAACGGCAGCTGGAAAAACATACGATTTACCCGCTCCGTTTTTTGTTTTAGCAACACAAAATCCAATTGAACAAGAGGGGACGTATCCGCTTCCAGAAGCACAATTAGATCGTTTTATGTTTAATATCTGGGTAGATTATCCATCTTACCTTGAGGAACTTGCCATTGTGAAAGCGACTACGTCCGATCACAAAGTAAGTCTTCAAAAATTATTGAATGCACAGCAAATCATGGAATACCAAGAATTGGTAAGACGAATTCCCGTTGCAGATAATGTATTGGAATACGCGGTGAAATTAGTTGCCAAAACACGTGTAAATGCACCCGAAGCAACTCAATTAACCAAAGATTACATTACTTGGGGGGCTGGCCCACGTGCTTCTCAATACTTAATCGTAGGTGCAAAGTGTCACGCTGCCCTTCGTGGAAAATATTCTCCAGACATCGAAGATGTCAAAGTGGTTGCTAAAGCAATTCTTCGTCACCGCCTTGTGCGAAATTACCGCGCCGAAGCCGAAGGATATTCTATGGATCGTATTATTGAAGAATTACTATAAGTACGTTTTAATTCAAACTTATTTACATTTTAGTAGATTCTTAAGTGATTGAAAATCAATATAAAAACGCATTTTTTCGCAGCGTTTTTGTTCAACTTAGTGTAATATGTACGCTTTCTTGAATCCATTCATAGTTTTATTGGTGTGATGAGTTTTTAACAAATTGACGTTTTGTTGAAAACTGCACTTTGTTTCCTTTTTATTTTCGGGACAAAGGGTTTAATTTTATCCAAAAAATCGGTTACATGTTCGATGACGACGAAGAAGAATTTGCAGATGGCAGTTTGATCGAAGATATCGAACGCTTTGAGGCGCATTTACAAGGGAGCACCTTGCTTTTTATGGATAGTGACCGCATCGAGAATATTATCGATCATTACTTGGTGCAAGGACAATACCAAAAAGCGAAAGCGGCTTCAGAGTTAGGTATGTATCAATTCGCGTATAATCAACTTTTTCAATTACGTAAAGCACAATCCCTCGGTGGACTCGGAATTTTAAATGAGGCACTAGAAATTGTACAAAGTATTGAAAAAACGATGGCTCCTTCATCGGAGTTATTTTTGACTAAGGCCTCGTTACATTCTCAATTAAGAGACCATAAAAACGCCATCAAGTATTTTCATTTGGCTATTGATATTTCTGAACCGAATGAAACGGATTTCATCTATTTGGATATCTCCATTGAATTTCAACGGATGAAAATGTATCCTGAGGCCATTGAAGTCTTGAAAGAAGCTTTACGCGTAAATAAATACAATGAAAGTGCTTTGTATGAACTTGGACGTTGTTACGATATTATGGGGGAGAGTCAAGAAGCGGTTAAATCATACACTGAGTTCATCGACGAGCAACCTTATTCATCCACTGCTTGGTACAATTTAGGTAATGCCTACAGCAAGCTTGAAGATTTTGACAAAGCTGTTTGGGCGTATGACTATGCTATTTTGATCAATGACGAATTCGGACCCGCTCATTTTAATATTGGAAACTCTTATTTGTCCCTCGAAAAATACCACAAAGCCATTGAGCATTTTGAAATGTGTCAAAAACACGATGGAGATGATGCGATGGCCATGTGTTATATCGGTGAGGCTTATGAGCAATTGAATGAGTTCGATTTATCGAAACATTATTACAAGAAAAGCATCGAAATGGAACCTATGCTTCCTGAAGCGTGGTTAGGACTTGGGATTGTAGAGGACTTATTAGGAAATACGCGCGAAGGAATCGTTTTGATTCAAAAGGCTTTGGATTTTGACCCAGAAAATGCGGGAATTTATCATGTACTAGCTGGTGCTTATGAAAAGCTTGAATTGAGAGAGGAAACCAAGTTTCACTATGAAAAGTCATTAGAGTTAAATCCTGCGGATGAAGAATGTTTGTCCGATTACATCGAATTTATTAGTATTGAGTCCCCAAGAGAGGCATACAATGTTCTTCAGTCCTTTCTGGAAGGCGAAAAAGAAAACGGCATCGCTCACGTGCTAGAGGTGAATTTGCAATGGCAACTCGGACAACGTTCGGAGGCCATTCGCCTATTTACACATTGCTTGGAAAAAGATTCCGTCAAAGCAAAAACAATCTTTGAAATCAATCCTAAATTATTGGATGATCATGATTTCTTAAATTTATCCGAATAATTATGAATTTTAATCTATCCTTCATCCCTAAAAGAAGTGAAAAACCACGTAACAAAGGTGTGACCATGATGATGGACAAAGGCCTAGGTTTGCGTGAAACAGAGCATTTCATTGAGGCATCTGGACATTTAACGGACATTGTTAAGTTTGGATTCGGAACGTCTTACGTAACGAAAAACTTGGAAGAGAAAATTGCGATGTACAAAGCGGCAGGAATTCGTCCATACTTCGGTGGGACACTCTTCGAAGCGTTTTATGCACGTGGAAAATTTAACGATTACAAAAAAGTAATTGATAAATACAAATTAGATCTTGTGGAGGTTTCTGATGGTTCCATCATCATTCCCCACGAAGAAAAATGTCAACTGATCCACGAGTTATCTAAAGACATGACAGTGATGTCAGAGGTTGGGTCGAAAGACTCTGGAATTTTAATTTCACCGGCGAAATGGGTGAGAAACATGAAAGGTGAACTAGATGCAGGAAGCTGGAAAGTCATTGCGGAAGGACGTGAAGCTGGAAATGTAGGTGTATTTCGTCCAAACGGTACAGCACATAGTGTGCTGATCAATCGCATCATTGCTAGCGTGAAACCAGAAGACATCCTTTGGGAAGCACCACAGAAAAATCAACAGGTTTGGTTCATTAAATTATTTGGCGCGGAAGTAAACTTAGGGAATATTGCTCCAAATGACATGATTCCGTTGGAATGCCTTCGGTTAGGATTACGTGGAGACACCTTTTTCGATTTTCTCCCTAAATCTTATGCTGATCGCTTGAAACAAGTCAACGATGAGGAGGATGAAGTCGAAGAAGACGATAATTGATTCCACTACGGCACTGATTCCGTTACAGCATTTTCAAGGACATAGCGGTCCAATTTACGCCATCGATTTTGATGAGAACTATGTGTATTCTGCCGCAGCAGATCGTTTCGTTACTCGTTGGAATAAATCCACAGGAGAACAAGATTCCTTCGCCATACGCTGTGAAGCTGTTCCCTTTTCCATTCAATTGTTTTCAAATGCTAAAAAACTAGCTATTGGATTAGCAAGCGGACAAGTGCACATTGTTGATATCGAACAAAAACAAGAGCTACATCATTTTACCCAACATCAAGCAGGAATTTTCGCCATGTTTGAAACACAGGACAAACGCTTGTTATGTGTAGGAGATGCGGATGGATATTTAAGTGTTTGGGAAACTTCAACGATGAAATTACTCATCATCCTTCCTTTATCCTGTGGGAAAATACGTTCTATTCGACAACTAAATCCAACGAAAATTTTAATTGCCGGTGGATCAGGGGAAGTGCTTGTCTTGGAAACAGAATTCTTTAACGAACTACATCGCTTTTATGCGCATGAGGGAGGAACAAGTGTCCTTTGCATGGATAGAACTAGAAATGAATTGATCACCGGTGGGAAAGATGGCTACCTGCGCTGGTGGGAGCTTGAAACGTTTGCCTTGAAAAAAGCCTTGCCGGCGCACAAAGGAACAATCTATGGACTAGAGTTTATCGATGAAGAATATTTTGCTTCGGTAAGTCGCGATAAATCAGTGAAAATTTGGAAGGCAAATGAACGTATGGTCATTCAAAAATTAAGCGATAAAAGTTCGGGACATCGTCGGTCTATAAATGCGCTATGCAGTAACGAGAACGGACAATTCGCTTACGCTGGAGACGATAAAATGATTCACTTATTTCAATTCGGCAAACAAGATTAACACTTTGTGCGTAATTTTAACAAAATACTCTCCGTGAAAAAGTACCTACTTCTTCTTTTATTGGTCATTTGCTCTAAATTAAACGCTCAATTTCAGTTCAATTTTAATGATTCCATTCTCGTTTTTAAAAACGGTGAATACCTAAGTTTAGCATGGGGAGGAGGTCACAACAATGCACAATTTTCAGAAATAGATTACGATTTTGATGGCGATATGGACTTATTTGTCTTTGACAGAAGTCACGATCAAGTTCGCTTGTACCGTCATGAAGAGGCGAACGTACAACATTATTACGTTGCTGATCCAGCTGGATTTTTGCGTTTCCCAGCAGGATTGCGCTACCGTGCCTATTGTGCAGATTACGATCAAGATGGGAAAAATGACTTGTTTTGTTACACAATTGGTGGATTAAGAGTTTACAAGAACGTTGGAAATGCCACAATCGGACTTCAGTGGGAACAATACAGCAATTACATAACATCGAATTACAACGGACCTGAGTTGAACTTATACATTAGTTCAGCTGATATTCCTGCTATTGTCGATGTGGAAGGAGATGGTGATTTGGATGTTTTAACCTACCACATTGGCGGGGAATTTTTGCAATACCACCAGAATCAAAGTCAGGAACTTTACGGTCATTCAGATTCACTGATTTTTGAGCTAAAAAACTCGTGCTGGGGTGGATACCGAGAAGATGTGACGACGAATGGCGTTTTCTTATTCGATACTTCGGGGCCTTGTAATGGGGCAAATGTTCCCAATCCAGAATTACCAGTCGGGAGTAGCCCAAAAGCACACGCTGGATCAACTGTCCTAGCGCTGGATTACGATAATTCGGGCGTGCTTGATTTGATTTTGGGTGATGTTTCCTATACAAACATGATGTTGCTCATTAATGGCGGAACCGTTCCTAATTCGAATTCAGATATGGTTTCGATGAGTACGAATTTTCCTAGCAATACAACACCCATTAACATGCAACTTTTTCCAGCGGGATTCTATGTAGATGTAAATTTCGATGGAAAAAAAGACCTCATTGTGACCCCGAATGCAAACAATGTGTCTGAAAATGAAACGAGTGTCTTGTTCTACAAAAATACGGGAGCCAATTCACAAGCAAATTTCGTCTATCAAACAAAAGCGTTTTTGCAAAATGAAATGATTGAGCATGGAACAGCTTCAAGTCCGCAAATCGTTGACCTGAATAACGATGGACTACAAGATTTGATTGTTTCTAACTTCTATGCATACAAAGCAACTAATTTGAAGGAAAGCCGCTTGGCCTACTATCAAAATACCGGGACCATCGGAAATCCAAAGTTTACCTTTGTTGATGTGAATTTCTTGAACTTGGCACAGTCCAATCTTGGACTTCGTCTTTTTCCAACCTTTGGAGACTTGAACGGAGATGGAAAGGCAGATATGATGCTTGGATTGGAAAACGGAAGTATTGCTTACTATCAAAATACAACGACGGGATCAAATCCAACCTTTGCCGCTCCAGTGTTAAATTACGCGGATCAAACAGGGACTCCCATGAACGCGGGACAATACGCTTCTCCACAATTATTCGATCTGAACAATGATGGTAAACTGGATCTCATTCTTGGGAAGAAAACCGGGGAACTTCTTTATTTTGAGAATACAGGAACAACGACAAGTCCCGCATTTACCTTACTGAACAACGCGCTTGGTATGGTGGATACGGATGAAATGACTCCAGATGGCTATTCGGTTCCTCATTTCTTTCGTTTTCAAGATACGACCTACTTGCTGCTTGGTGCTCACGACGGAGCTATCCATTTTTATGATTCCATTGATGGTTCATTAAGTTCTGGACTTTCCTTTTATGAACGAAGTGCTGATTTTCTTGGTTTGAAGGCTGCAATTGGTGCATATAGTTCGTGTTTTGTCACAGACATTGATCAGGATAACCATCTTGATCTCTTTGTCGGACAGGACTTGGGAGGGATTTATCGTTTGGAGGATGAGCCGGGAAGCACCATGGCAATAGAAGAATATCAGGAACAAAACCTGCGTATTTTCCCAAATCCTGCCACGACAGAAATCACTATTTTGAGTGATCAAAACGTAGGAAAAACAGATGTTTATTCGGTAGAAGGTAAATTCATTTGCACATGGGATATTTCTAACGGAATGAATGTATTTTCACTTTCAGATTTCGAAAGTGGCTTTTACATCCTTAGAGGACGAACAAGTGGAGTCAATCAGAAATTCTGGAAGCGCTAAACTTATTTAACGGCGAATTCAAAGAAAGTCATTCCGTTTAATTCCCCACGCAATTGATCGCCAATCTGAATGGGTCCAACGCCTGCTGGAGTCCCTGTAAAGATTAAATCACCCGTTTTCAAGGTCATAAACTGAGAGACGTACGAAATGATTTCATCTATACTAAAGATAAAATCTCGTGGATGTCCAGTTTGCTTTAACTCATCGTTTTGATAGAAGGTGAATTCGGCAGTTTCCAAATTCAAATCTGCTTTATTGATCCATTGATTAGAAATCGCCGCACTGGAATCAAATCCCTTCGCTTTTTCCCATGGAAGTCCATTTGCTTTGCACTGCTCTTGAATGTCACGTGCTGTAAAATCAATTCCTAGTGAAAATTCTGAATAATATTTATAAGCAAATGCTTTGTCAATGTGTTTTCCAACACGGTCGATTTTTACGATCAACTCACATTCGAAATGCAAATCTTTGGTAAAGTTGGGGTAGTAAAAATCACCTTCACGTAAAATGGCCGTATCTGGTTTTAGGAAATACAATGGTTCAGTTGGAACCGCTGATTTCATTTCTTTCGCGTGATCCGCATAGTTACGTCCAATGCAAATGATTTTCATTATTTATTGAATTTTTGCTTCAGTAAATCGAGTTTATCTCCCATTGGAATCGCATCTTTCTCTGCTTTGATGCGTTCCATTTCTTTGCGTAAGATTTGTTTTGTGTACAAAGGGAAATCTGCTTCAAGCATCCATCCGTAATACCCAGGTTCTTCTTTGAGTACTTGAACAACACTTTTGTTTTTGTGTTTGCCGAAGTTATAGATCAGCTCTTTTTTAGCATTGTAAGCTAAACGTCCGGCGAAATCTGCTAGTTGGAAGTCTCCCGCTTTAGAGAAATCAGCTAGCGCATCGATGTCTTTTGCTAGGTTGGGGTATTTTTCTAGTTGTGCCAAAAGGACTTCATACGTCGCTAAGGTGTCGTAAATGGCATTATGCGCATTCTCAATCGTTTTTCCGCAATAGAATTGGTAAGCTGCTGCGAGCGTACGTTGTTCCATCTTGTGAAAGATGTTTTGAACATCCACAAAGCGGCGATTGGATAAATCGAAATCGTTTCCAGTGCGCAGTAATTCTTCCGATAACACAGGAATGTCGAATTTATTTGAATTGTATCCCGCTAAATCGGCATCGCCAATGAAGGAGAGGATTTCTGGAGCTAATGTTGCAAACGTTGGTTCGTTTTTCACCATTTCATTACTTACGCCATGAATCGCAGTGCTTTCGTCAGCAATC
>JBILRU010000055.1:0-14743 GCA_044372485.1 Crocinitomicaceae bacterium | reverse complement strand
GCCCCTTCCATCGAAATGTGTGTTCGCCTCGTAATTCCACGATATCTGTAGTTTGGATGGCTGTTGACTGTATTTCTGGATAGTGAATCGTTAAACAATTATCTAAGCTGGTGAAATGAATTCCCGGTAAAGCGTGGTAATCGCTGTCTTGTCCGATTACACGCATCGCAACATGTGAAATGGTTTCAGTCATCCCGTAACTTTGGTATGCGGTAATTTCATGGAGACGCAGTTTTTCGATCAATTCTTTAGGTATATCTGCGCCACCGATTATGATATTCTTCACCTTTTTCAACTTGGAAAGCGAAGATGGATTCTGGAGAATATGAGCCAATTGTGTTGGAACTAATGCGACAAAGTCTATCTGTACATGCAGGTGTTCGAAAGGATCTAAACTAGGATTTGTCACTACCAGGGAATATTCCCCAACAAGTGCTCGAACGAGCATCATTTTCCCGCCAATTGTATCTGGGGACAAGCATAATAATGATTTTGTTTCGTTGTTTAGCTTGAAAAAATCAATGGTTTTTTGAGCGGAAACAATGAACTGTTCCTTTGTGAAGGTAATTTCTTTCGGTTTGCCTGTCGATCCGGATGTATGTATGCTTATTACTTGTCCATTATCCCATTGACTGCAAAATAGTTCAATTTTTACCTGCAGTTCCTCTTTGAGATGAATCGATTGAAAAAGGGGATGCATGGCTAATATTCGATGTCCAAATTGAACAAGTTTTTTAAGGTGTGTAAATTCGGATTCTTCCGAGCAAGTGCAGAAAATTTATCTTTTCCTGTTAAGAATTTTGTTTCTTTTTCGGGTTCGTTGCTCATCGAAAGTTGAATGTCCACATGGTAATTCTGCAAACTTTTACGCATGAATTCGATGAATCCCATGAGTTCTGCTTGAATGTAGTCCATTTGCACTTGGTTATCCACCACAATCCCTAGGACTTCCTCGCTTATTAAAACAGGATCTCTTTTAATCAATGCATTGTAAAAGGTTTCGAGTCCATTTTCCTTCACAACATAAGCGTATTGTTTCCAATACATTTTAACGTGTTCGATGCTAAATCCTTCTCTTGGTAAATCCTCCAAATTACCCTTCTGCTGAGATTCTTTGATTTTCTCAATGGACTCTTTGATGGAAATGTGCTTTGTAGGAATAGCACCTTGTGGACTCTTTAATATTTTATTTTCTACAACGACTTCTGTTGAATTACTAACTGGATTAGCAACTTTGTTTACAGGAGTGGAAGCACTTGGTTTTCGGAGCGTTTGTTTTGGAAATGGAAGAATATCAATTCTATCCGTCAGTCCTTTTTTTTTTCTGACTCTTGTTTTAATGAACAGAGTTGCATAAGTGCTACTTCAATCAACAGGCGTTGATTTTTCGATGATTTGTAGTCGACATCTGTTTTACTCAGAATGCTCAAGCCTTTCATGATGCGTTGCGCTTCAATTTCTTTCGACTGCTCCACAAATCGTTGGCGCACTGTTTCAGGAACTTCTAATAAATTGGATGTTCGAACATCTTTACAGACCAATAAATTGCGCAAATGCTCTGCCAAACCAACAACGAAATGATGTCCATCGAAGCCTTTTTCAAAAATGTCATTCAAAATCAACAAGGTCGTCGAAATGTCTTCTTTCTCCGCAGCATCCATTACTTTGAAGTAATACTCATAATCCAAAATATTTAGATTGTCGAGTACATCCTTATAGGTCAAGGTTGTTCCAGCAAAGGTGACAATTTGATCAAAAATTGACAGCGCATCTCTCAATGCTCCATCGGCTTTCATGGCAATTTGATGAAGTGCTTCCGGATCAGCAGAAACTCCCTCTTTCGTTGCGATTTGAGCCAAGTGATCAGCGATGTCCTTTACACGAATGCGACTGAAATCAAAAATCTGACAACGCGATAGAATCGTTGGAATAATTTTGTGTTTTTCCGTTGTTGCCAAAATGAAAATGGCGTGTTTTGGCGGTTCTTCAAGTGTCTTTAAAAATGCGTTAAAGGCACTATTCGATAACATGTGAACCTCATCGATGATGTAAATTTTGTGCGTACCTAATTGAGGAGCAATGCGCACTTGATCAATTAAACTACGGATATCGTCAACGGAGTTGTTCGACGCCGCATCTAGTTCGTATATGTTTAATGAGTTTCCTGTATGAAATGATAAACATGAGTCACATTGGTCACATGCTTCAATTTGCTCTGTAGGATGAAAACAATTGATTGTCTTAGCCAGAATTCGGGCAGTTGTTGTTTTTCCAACTCCTCTCGAACCACAAAATAAAAACGCTTGAGCTAAATGTTCACTTTTGATAGCATTCTTGAGTGTATTCGTAATCGAATGCTGTCCAACAACCGTATCAAAGGTTTGTGGACGATATTTGCGGGCGGAAACAACAAAATCACTCATGGAACAAATATACCGTTTAAATTCTAATTGTCAATGTTTGATAAGATGATATTGATACCGTTTTTGTGGTGAAATGATGAGTAACTGATACGCTCCAGCAGGAATTGTTTCAAATGGAATCATGGACGATTCAATTTTACCGTTTTGAATGGATTTGCCTTCTGTTGTCATCAAATAAAAATCAGCACCGATGAACTCATTGGGAATAGAAAGTTCAGAGCTAACTGGATTCGGAAAAACGATTCGCTCTGGTTCTGGTAAACTGGAGACATGATTTGTCGTGTCATAAATCCCTCTTTTACTAAAATAGATTTTCAAACTTCCTGATCGAACATCGCCCCAAATCACATTTAAGGTATCGTTTTCGAGGATCACGTTCATAAAATCATTTCCTGCATCTTCTAAAATAGGTAGGTGGTCCACCAGTTGGTCACTCACAGTGAAATCGTTCATCCAAATGGAGGTAGTGGAATTCCGAACGGTACAAAACAATTCACTTGGAACCGAATATCCCGTTCCATTCGCATTTCTTCGATCGCGCCAACAAACAGCCAAATCTCCATTTGAAGCGTAATCTGCCCAAATTAAATCTTGAATCTTTCCGTTGCCAATTGGATCTTGATTGATTCGCGCTGGTGCACTCCAAGAAAGACCATCATTAGTTGTTTCAATAAATACAACATCTGATTCTCCAAAGTCGTCACTGAGAAAGAAATAACTCATTTGATTGGCATTGTTTGGATGAGCTTTCAACAAAGGTCCAGCTTTTACCAATGTATCGCTTGTCCCATATCCTAGTCCTTGATAGGCGACGTCGTACGTGTACGTTTGACCTTGATTGTTCGATTGTGCTCGTATGAGTCGAGGAAAGATACTTTGACTCGGAAGGTAGCTTGGATAAAGTGCTGTGAATCGGCCATCTGCTGTAACAACGGGTGACGGCATTGGCTGTGGAATGACCGAACCGGAGAGAAATCCGGTCGCATCTAATTGTTCAGATTGAAAGGATTGTCCGCCGTCGGTGCTAATGGAAATATATGGATGATAGGGCGGAATAATCATTGTCGGTTGGTTGGCGTTCATGTTCGTCACATAAATCGTTCCAGCATTTGGACTTGACGTTTGATCGATGACCATCCACGGACGATCGATGCACAATTGATTAGGACACATACTGATATCCAAAACGATACTTGCATTCCCCCAGGAAACGCCTCCGTCGATAGACTTACGTACCAGGACTTTTCCCGCACTGAAGTTGATGTTGTCGTAATCGATGTAACACATGAACACGTTTCCCATGTGATCATAGGCCAAGGACACATCCGCGCTCGAAAAATTTGGAGAGAGGTGCGTTTGCCAGATGGGCGTCGACCATGTATTTCCCCCGTCGTTCGTTATAGAAGTTTTAATGACGACTTTATTATTGAACTGAAATCCCATCCACGCGGCAACCAAGTGCTGCGAATTCGTTGGATTCATTACGAGGTATGGCTCACCTTCAAAGTAGTTTCCCTCCGAAACGAGTTGGTTTTGAGCCTTACTTTGAAATCCAATGTAATTAATTAGTAGACAAATAAAAAGAAATTTCTTCATGATACGAAGGTAAAAAAAAACGCCATCCTCGTAAAGAATGGCGTTTAAAATTCATTTTTTAAAATCGAATTATTCGAAAACCTTCATGTCAATTTTTCCGTTAACCGTCATTGATGTTACGGATCCAGATAAGACCATTGGTCCAACAGATTGGGTAATGGAATGTGCAAATTTCATTCCGTTTACTTCTTTGAAATCCCCAAAAGTAATGGTAGATTCCATCGTTTCTCCATCGCGTGTCATCACGTTGATGGTCTTTTCTTTCATGAATGTTGTTTTATTGAAGTAATCGTAAGATTCATTTTTCCCATCGACGGTTTTCAATACGTAGTATTCAATACCATTCATGTTCTCGATGCCCACTAACTCGTGAGTCAAACCGTTTTTCACATAGTTCATTTCTGGAATGATTCCGTTTGACTTCGCTTTAGAAGCTAATTCCTCTGAAGTTAATTCCGTTTTACCTGTTTGCATGTTGAAGGTAAATCCTGCTTTTCCATCATAGAATGATTTTTGGAAAACCATTCCTTGTCCTTCTAGTTTTTGTCCTTCCGTAAGCGGTGCAACAAAAATCTCGGTAGATTTCAAGGCAAATGGAATTTGGTCACCTTTCAACTCGTACACACGTTCGAAATTTTTAATCGCTTTTAACTTCTTAGCAGCAGCTTTTTGAGAGTTTGTCCCAGTCAGAGCATAAACATAATTGTCGATTAACTGAGCGGAGGTAATATCTGCGGGTTTTGTATCCTTCATCACGTTACCAAATGGATCTAAAACTTCAATTTTACCATCTGCATCGAAACGCTTCAATTTCTCAAATACCTCTTCGTTTCCAACGACAATAATGTTACAGTTTTTCGCGGTGAAATATTGTTGAGCCATTTGAAGAACATCCTCTTTAGAAACACTTTCTAAACGTTGAAGGTACGTTTGGTAATAATCCTTCTGTAGTTTGTTTTTGATGATGTTTAAGGCAAAACGAGCAATCGTTTGTGGACGCTCCAATGAACGGGCAAATCCACCTGCCATGTTTGTTTTTGTCAGGTTCAATTCCTCATCTTTCACGTATTCATTCGTGATTTTTTGGAACTCCAACAAAATTTGCTCAATCGCAGAATCCGTTACTGCATTTTGGAAATTTCCTCCTGCTGACATCCATGAACCATCCTCAGTAATGTTCAAACTTGAGTAACATCCGTATGTGTAAGCTTTGTCCTCACGTAGGTTTTGCATCAAACGCGTTCCAAATCCACCACCTCCAAGAATTCCGTTCAGAACGGTTAATGGCAATTGATTTTTGTCACCTGTTTTCATGTCAATTGGAAAGGTCACATAAACTACAGACTGAACAGCACCTGGTTTTTTTACAAAAACAACGCGATTACCCTTGGTATAACTTCCTGCATTTGGTTGCTCTGTAAATACAGGTCCACCTGTCCATTTACCAAAATAAGCGTTCACCATTGCTTCGGTTTGTTGACGTGTAATGTCACCAACAACAACCAAGTAACTTCCAGTCGGTGTGAAGTTTGCCGAATAAAAAGAAACCACATCTTCTCTTGTGATATTATTCAAGGTTTCCTCTGACATCACATCGCTAAATGGATGATTTGGGAAGTTAATTTTAACCGTAGCGTTTTGAGCCATTGTACCTGCATCAGATTTTGCAGACATTAAACTCGAAACATTTTGTTTTTTAATTCGCTCGAATTCCGATTGAGGGAAATTTGCATTGAGCAAAACATCGGACATTAAACTTAATCCTTTGTCCATGTGCTTCGTTAAACAAGACATCGAAATGGATGATTTGTCCGCACCGAGAGAAGCACCGATAAAATCAATTTCTTGATCTAATTGATCCTTCGTTCTGTTTTTCGTTCCAGACATAATTAAAGAACCTGCCATATCTGCAAGTCCAGCCTTCGTTCCTTCCAAACGTGGATCAGAACCCATATTTAAGTCAAATGAAACTCTTGGTAATTTATGGTTTTCAGATAGAATGACCGTAATGCCATTTGCTGTCGTGAAAACTTCGGAGTCGTTAATGTTGATTTTTTTTGCTTGCGTTGGAGCAGGCATAACCGAGCGATCTACTTGGGCTGTTGTCCAAGTACCTAACGCTAGAAAGCAAAGTGTGAATATCTTTTTCATGATTCAGTCGATTATTTTTCTTTTGGTAAGTAATGTAAGATGACACGTGCATCTTGCGTTAAGTATTTCAAAGCAACACGTTGAATGTCTTCGCGGGTTACTTTCATGTAATTGTCAAGTAGTGTATTCACACGATTTGCATCACCGTAATAAACAAAATTATCAGCTAGGTTTTCTGCAATCCCAGCGATAGACGAATTCGCAGAAACTAAATCATTCTCGAATTTATTTCGTGCTTTTTGGAATTCTTCTTCGGAGATTAATTCGGTTTGCATTAATCGAATTTGCTCATCGAATTCTTTTTGAATATCGTCTAGATTGACATCTTTCGCCGCGATGGCAGCCATGATACCTATTCCAGCATCTTCTAATCCGTAATTGAAAGAAAATGCAAATTGAGCCATTTCTTTTTTCTCCACGATGATTTTGTTGATGCGAGAAGAACTTCCACCAGAAAGGACCTCGTTCATCATTTCAAGTGCGTATGAATCTGGATTGGTTTGTTCAGGGAATTTATACCCCATAAAAATCGCAGGAAGTTGAATGTTGTCATAAATCACTTCTTTCGTTACACCTGTCAAGAATGTTTTGTCTTTCGTTGTACGGTTGATGGTAATTGGTTTCGCCAAGTAAGTTGCAATCATCTTCTTTGCTTCCGAACTTGCAGAAGTCATGAAGTTTTTTGAATCGAATTTGCTTTTGGAAATTCCATAACGTTTTTCGAAATCAGCATCCGTTTGATTGATAAAGTCACGGTACAAGTTAATCGCTTGTCCTTTTGGAATGGATGCAAAATACTTGTCAATCCATGCTTTTGTTTGTGTGACATCTAAGTCACCAGCAATAGATAAGGTAGCATTAGAAGGAACGTAGTAATTTTTGTAAAAATTCACGTAATCTTCTTCTTGAGCTGCGTCTAGGTGATCCATGCTACCAATCGGAGCCCAATTGTATGGGTGTGTGGTGAAAACACGTTTAAACATTTCTGTGAAGAAAGATCCGTAAGGTTGATTGTCCACGCGCTGTCTCTTTTCTTCTTTCACTACACTTCTTTGTGTTTCGATACCTTTTATGTCCACTTTAGCGTGAAGCATGCGCTCACTTTCTAACCATAATCCAAGTTCTAATTGGTTGGAAGGAAGAATCTCATAGTAATATGTGCGGTCCTGAGAAGTGTTGGCGTTTAATGTTCCACCGTTTTTCTCTACCAATTCACTGTACTCACCTCGTCCAATATTTGCAGATCCTTCAAACAACAAATGCTCAAAGAAATGGGCAAACCCAGTTCGATCGTTGGTTTCGTTTTTGGAGCCTACGTGATACAAAACGGAAACCGCAATGATAGGAGTGGCGTGCTCTTCGTGAATGATTACATGTAAACCATTCGGTAAATCATAGGAGATGTAGTCAATTTTCTTTTGTCCAAGACTCAGGAAGCTGAACGCAGAAAAACATCCGATTAATACTAACTTTTTCATTTTCAAAATTTGGAATACGAATGTAGTTCAGAAATTTGATGTTTGCTAAAAATCCGATTAGAATTTTTCTCTTTTGAAAAAAGGAAACGATTTGGCCCAAAAATTGGTTAAATTTGACTCATGCGATTTTTACCTACAAAAATATTCTTGGGATTTACTTTTCTCATCTCGTCACTTGTGCATGGACAACTGATTGTTCCCACAAAGGACTTCAATAATTTCTTCGTTAATTTCCAAGAAGGATTTTTTCGTCCAATAGAAATTCAGCCGATTGTGAGTTATAAAGCAGGAGATGATGTTGTTGCGTACATCGATACGCGCGGAAACATGCGTATTTATGATGGAATTGAACGCAAAGATGTAACCGCACTAAACGTTGAATACCAAGTTTCAGATCATTTAGTGGGATATAAAATCGCCAATGGACTTCGCATGTGGGATGCAGGTAAATACACTGCGTTAACGAATTTCGGAAGAGGTTTCATCGTGAAAGATAGCATCATCGTTTATGAGGATACGCGATACCAATCCTTGAATGTCTACTGGAACAAACAAATGCTACCGTTGGTCACCATGACAAATGAACTAACTATGCCTGCCGCGGTGGGAGAAAATATTGCGGTTTACAAGGATAACAGCGATACGTATTTTTGCTTTTGGCAAGGAAAAACGTTTGAAATTGCAACCTTCAACGATGAGCCAGTAGAGTTTAACATTGGAACAGATGTTTTTTGTTTTAAAGATCCATATACCCAGTCTTTTATGATGTTTGATAAAGGTGAATTTTTGGAAATTGAATCTTCTCCGATCAAAAAGTATAAGTCTGGCAGAGGATTTATTGTTTACGAGGATTTGAATGGAAATTTATGGATGTACAAAAATGGGGAGAAAATTGCCTTATCAAATTTCTCTACTACGTTTTGGGATGTAAAAGATGATATGACTGTCTGGACAGAAAACAGTTACCTTTTTGCCTATACCAACAATGAGAAAATAGAGGTGGCGACCTATTTTCCTGGGGAATACCTTTTAAAGAACAACACCTTTGTTTTTCGAAATATCCTAGGAGGCGTGAGTGCACTTGTTAACGGAAAAATTCAGGAAATCACGAATATGCGCGATGCGGAATTTGAAATTTATGGCAATAAGGTTCTAGTGAAATTATTCAATAAAACATCCATTGTTTTCTCTGAAGGGAAAATCTACACAAACTAGTCATGAATCGCATTTTTGGCATTGTTTTACTCTTTTTGAGCACGCATGTCCTTGCTCAGAATCCAGCAATTGATCACTTGGAAATGCTGTACGATCAAGGGTATTACCAATTGGTCTATCGTAAAGCAGCACGTTTACTGGATAAACCTGAATACGACTTTTCAAAACTTCCTGGTTATTACCGAGCGATTTCCACTCTGCAACTAGCACAGGATGAACATTGGTACAAGCGACATCAGTCAAAAATTGAGGATGCCTTAACGCTGTTGGCAGAGTTGAGAACTTCAGCGAAAGGACAAGTAATCATTAAAGCACACATTTCTGAGTTAAGTTTTTTGAAAAAGGATTTGGATTCGTGGTTGGCAATTGGAAAGCAAAGTTCATCGTTTGACAAAGCAAAATGGCAAAAATTTGTCAATCTGTTTTTCGCTGATTTACCCTTAATCGAAGTGGATGGTAACAAAGGTAATGTCTTTGTTTCGAATCGACCGGAATTGAAAGAACGAAATGAATTAATTGACATCGCTAAAAAACAACTTGGTGTTCCGTATGTGTCGGCGGGAATTGATCCAAGTGGATTCGATTGCAGCGGATTTACGAGTTTTGTTTTGCAGCAGTACGGTGTAAACATTCCAAGGAAAGCTGCAGATCAATTTGATGTGAGTGTCAAATTAAGCGAGGACGAAGCTCAAATTGGTGATTTGGTCTTCTTTTCGAATGGGGGAGAAGTGAATCATGTGGGAATCCTCATGAACGAAAAAGGACAGGCGAAAACGATGATTCATGCTAGTAGTTCCAAAGGTATTTCCATCGTCGAAATAGAAACTTCTAACTACTGGAAACCGCGAATCGTGGGATACGGATCCTTTATTGCTCAGAAGAAATAGCTTTGCTAAAGAGAATCTGTCCAATAAACAACAGAAATAACAGTTCCATACCACCTGCGCTCCATGCATTTGGAGAAATGAAGAAGGTTAAGGTGCTCGAAATCAATAAGTAAAAAAGGATTCTTGCTCTTTTTTGAATCTGTTCACTTCTTGTCAAAATCAATTGGAACAACGCGATATAAATAAAATAAAGAAGTGGTAAGAAAATCAATTGAACATAGTCAATTAATAAAGTTGGTTGGTTGAAAAGAATCAAACAAACCAACCATTCAAAGCCAACAAATGCCCAGGTGGCAACTAGAAATGTTGTGGAAGATTTATCCTTGTGGACGTAGTGAATGAGTCCAATCAATAAGGTCAACAGACTCAAGATGGCGATTTGCACGTACGGAAAAAATTGCCATTCCATCAATTGAATACTGCTGTAAAGACCACCAAACAAAGCAATGCCTAGCAATGTGATGATCCCGTATTGTTTGAATTGATCCATTATCCTAAGTGATTTCTTCTTGATTTTTCGCAAGCGCATACCAATTGCCAAAGTGCTCTTGCACCCACATTCGCATCCCAATCGCCTTCTGATCCTGGCGCGACTTCGTTTAAGTCAAATCCAATGATTCTTCTTCCTGAATTGACCAATGCAAATAACAAATAGCTGACTTCTTGTAATTCAAATCCACCCGCAACAGGTGTGCCTGTGTGTGGACATAATTCTGGTTTTAATCCGTCAATGTCAAAAGAAACATAGACGTTTTCAGGAAGGTACTGTATCATTTCTTCCACTTGAATTGCCCATGTTTTCCCGGTGTATTGTTCGTTCTTAATGTACCAATCGTAGAAGGTATGAACGCGATCAGAATCACGGCTTAAAAACACTTCTCGTTCGGAGACATCGCGAATGCCAACTTGTACAAGTTTGGACATGTTTTCCGCGTGTTGGAGGACATTAAACATGATGCTTGCATGGGATTGCGAAAATCCTTCATAGGCATCGCGAAGGTCTGCATGCGCATCGATTTGTAAAATTCCGAAGTCCTCATATGTTTCGTTTAAGGCTTCTATTAATCCAAGTGGAGTAGAGTGTTCTCCTCCTAAGACTGCTGGAATTTTACCTTGTTTCAATAAGTCTAGGCAACGTTCCTTCAAATTGCTTCTTAAAGCCTGATGTGCGCTATTGATTTCGTCTAAAACGGACTGATATTTCAACAGGGCTTTGTCTTCCCCGTTTGATTCCAAGTACTTTATGTATGCTAATCCTTGCTCGCAGCAATGAGCATTTATTTCTTTCCATTCTTGCGAAATGGGCGACATGTACACTTTCGTATCGTAAGCACGGTCTAAATCAGGGTGGAAAAAATCGAGTTGTGTAGATGCTTCTAAAATCGCTTCTGGTCCATCACTCGTCCCTTTTCCATAGGAAGCAGTTGCATCCCAGGGAATGGGGACAATCACAATGTTCGCCTCTGATTCCGTGTAAGGAAATCCAAAAATATTACCGTTGGCGATTCCTACGCCATTTGGATCAAATTCACTCATTTTATCTGCTTAAAATAATCTACTGCTTTTCGAACGGAGCCGTGATCTAATAAAAGTGCTTGTGCTTCCGGCATGGAAACTCCTGTTTCTTCTGCGACCATGCGTGCGCCACGATCGACTAATTTGTGGTTGCTTAATTGCATGTCCACCATTTTATTTCCTTTGACTCTTCCTAGTTTGATCATTAAACTAGTGGAAATCATATTCAAGACCAATTTTTGTGCGGTTCCGGATTTCATGCGCGTACTTCCGGTTACGAATTCGGGTCCAACAACAGGTGCAATCGGGAATTCCACTGCCTCAGCAAGTGGAGAATCCGGATTACAGGAAATTCCTGCGGTTAATAGTCCATGTTCCTTCGCTTTTTCGATTCCACCAAGGACGTAAGGTGTACTTCCGCTTGCGGCGATTCCAACAACCGTATCTAGTTCTGTCATGGAGTATTGATCCAAATCGATCCACGCTTGATTTCGATCATCTTCGGCAAATTCGACTGCTTTTCGAATCGCTGCGTCACCTCCAGCTATGAGTCCAACGACAATTCCGTGGTCGATACCAAAGGTTGGTGGACATTCACTTGCGTCGACGATTCCCAGGCGACCGCTTGTTCCAGCGCCAATGTAGAATAACCTTCCGCCTTGCGCCATGCGTTCACTACATGCGTTTACAAAGGCTTCAATGGCTGGAATTTCTTTTTCAACGGAAAGTGCAACAGTTTGATCTTCCCGATTGATGTTTTGTAATAAATCCAATGTGGACATTTTATCTAAGTCCTGGTAATGAGAGTTTGATTCGGTAACTTTTTTCATCTTAATGCAAATAAGCTTTTGAATCGCTTTCGTTTAGGTCTACTTCGACATGATTCTTTAAAGTAGTGGAAAGTCCGAGTCCGGCGAAATCTGTTTTAATGGGATACCGTCGGTGCTGGCGGTCAACCAATGCAACGGTTTTAATCGCTTTCGTCGCTTGCTCTAAAAACTTCATCAAGGCGTACTGCATGGTTTTACCCGAGTTGATGACGTCATCTACCAGAATAATGAATCCTTTCTTTAATTCCTTTTCATCGATTGACAATTGAATCGCTTCGCTCCACGGTTCATCTTTGTTCACAATGATGTCAAAGCAAATCACTTCAATCGAACTATTTTCGCGAATGATTCGGGCTAATTTATGAGCTATGATGCTTCCGTTTCCAGCAATTCCACCAATGAAAATCCGTTCTTCTTCGAAACAATTCTCCATAAGTTGGTGACCGATTCGGATGATTTTTTGCTCAATTTGCTGATGGTTCAGGATGATTTGCATAGTGAAATTGAATTATGAATCAAAGTTAATAAACAAACGACTTGTTCGAAGTTTCAGGTAAAAAAAAATCCCGACAAGGCCGGGATTTAAAGAAGGTGTGAAAAGTGATTAAAGTTTGATCACTTTTTGACTCATTCCGTTAATATGTACAAAATAGATTCCTGCTGGAAGTGTTTCGATATTCAAGGTATCATTCGATGTAGAATCAATCATCATTCCGTTCAAATCCGTCAAGGTAACGATCGCATTCTCAGTTTTACCATGGATGTTGATCATTCCGTTACTTGGGTTTGGTGAAACGGTAAAGTCAGCTGTGTTATCCGTTGTTACTCCTGCGGAAGAACGGATGTCAAAAACGATGGTTCCTGGAGAGACACCGGCAGCGAATTGATGAATTTCTGAGTTTGCAGCATCGTAAATATACACAGTTCCTGTCGAGAAGAAATCCGTCGTAGAGGCATAAAAATTTCCACTGATCGGTTCTTGTGCCAGTTCGTAGAAGTTTAAGTTAGCACCACTTACTGGACCAACATTGTTCATTCCGATAATGTCAAAGTTATTTAACGTAATTTCCGAAGAGATTTGGTACGTGATTTTATCGTCTCTCAAAGCGGAAGTGCCACAACCCGCAATAGCATTCGCAATGTTTACAGTTGTAGGCGTTGACGTAGCTAATTCAAATTTAGAAATCGACGTTCCTGTCCAATCTTTGTTGTTTACTGTGTAAAGTGCGGAACCAAATTTGATGAGGTTATCTGGATTTTTCCCTTCGGGACCCAAATCCACTTCGTTTCCGTAGCTCAAGTTAGATAAATTCAATTGTCCAATGATTCCTTTTTCACTTCCCCACTCGTAAGCGTTGTTTACCACTAGGTAAGCTGTTGTTCCGTCAATCACGATGTTTTGAGTTGCCCATTTTGGACCAGTCACTGTATCAAATGCTTGAATTAATTGCAAGTCCGCGATGTTGTATACATGCAAATAGGAATCGAAAGTTGTCAAATACTCACCACGAGTCGCTACTAATTTATTTTGATAAACCGCAAGGTTGCGAACACCCGGACAAGAAACGCTCGCAATTTCCTGATGCGTGTTGAGGTCCATTTTGAAGATTTTCGAATCCGCAGCAACGTAATAGTAATTACCATCAATCACAAGATCGGAAGCGAAACGCATGTTTTCTAGCGTATCTACCACTTGGTATTGTTGCGCAGTTGGATTGAAGCTTCCGATGGTCACAGGTTCTAGGATGGTACCTGTTTGATAATCAAATGACCCCTCATTTACCACCAAAACTTGGTGTAATTGATTTTGTGCAAAGCTCCATGTGCTTGCAAATAAACTTAATGTAATCAATGCCTTTTTCATTCGTTCTGTTTTTTTGAATGTGAAACAATAAAAAACTAGAAGAAGAAAAAAGTAGGAAAAGCTAGGATGCAAAACACCCTTGGCGAGTCCGACCTTTATCTGAAGTCTTCTCTCTGTTCATGGGCAAGTCTTCTGGCTCATGTCCCTTTCAATTCGTCTTCCCAATTTCTCAGTGACTTAATGAATTGCATTTTAGACATTTACAGCTGCAGATACAGCTCCGGATTCAAACCGGATTCCTTATTAATCTCAAAAATGAGAACCAATGTACGTGGCAAAGATAATTGAAAATTCCTGCAAATGCTTTTTTCTTGTTATTTGAGGTACTTATCAACACGAAAACAACATAAGTGTTGATAAATCAATATGTTAAATGATAAATGATCATTATTATTCCTACCTTTCAAGAACTAACCTACTAAATTTCACTACTATGGATTTATTAAAATTACCAGAGCAAGCGATGTCTATGCTTTTTGGACCCCAATCAATGTTTGCAAATTGGGTGACCTTTTTTATTGCAAATTGGCTTGTAATTTCCTTGGGAGGGTTTATTCTCTCCAATTGGATGAGTAAAAAACCCGACGGTATAATCGACCGGAATAGTTTGGCGGCTAAAATCTCAGAAAAATCAAATTGGTTTATGCCATTTGCTATTCTAGGAATCGCTTTATCCTTTTTATACAATGTATTTATCTATTCCGTTTTCTTTGTGTTAGAAGTGACACGTTTTATTACCGATTTCTTATTTAAATGGATCAAGTTTTTATTCTTTTGGATTTGG
>JBILRU010000165.1:0-3143 GCA_044372485.1 Crocinitomicaceae bacterium | reverse complement strand
GGTAAACATGGAGATACCAGGTCCGATGATGAATAACCATTTATCCGCCTTCGCTGGAATAAAATCTTCTTTTAAGAACATTTTTACTCCATCCGCAATTGGTTGCAAGATTCCAAAAGGGCCTGCACGATCTGGTCCAACACGGTCTTGAATCCAAGCAGCCAGTTTTCGTTCAAAATACGTTTGATAAGCCGCTACTCCCAAAGAGATAAGGAATAACAAGATTACCAATACAGATTTTTCTATGAGCATTCCTGTATCCATTATCCTATTTTATTAAGTCCTTTATCTATTTTCGTCGAATACTGACCTTGTGAAATCACCGAATGACGATCTATTTTTCTTGGTCCAGAAATAGTCCAAGCGCTCGTGTCTTTTTTCTCAAAACGACAATCGTTACAAATCCAAGCTGTTTTATCTTCGATGTCTTCAACTTCACCATATTTGTCCTTGCGGGCTGTAACACGGTAAATTTCATTTCCGAACATCCAAACCACGGCTTTACCTGAACATTTTGTACAAGCACATTCCGCTTCCATCGGTTTTAAGAACCAAACACGGCTTTTGAAACGGAAGGTTTTATCCGTCAAAGCTCCAACCGGGCACACATCAATCATGTTTCCAGAGAAATCATTGTCCACAGCATTTTCAATATACGTGCTGATTTCTGCATGTTCACCACGGTGCATCACACCATGAACACGAGAATCGGTCAACTGATTGGCTACATGCACACAACGGTAACATAAAATGCAACGATTCATGTGCAATTTGATTTTGTTACCAATATCGATTGGATCAAAGGTTCTTCTTTCTTCACGGTAGCGTGTTTTCGCTGAACCATGTTCGTAACCTAAATCCTGAAGATGACATTCACCAGCCTGATCACAAATCGGACAATCCAAAGGATGATTGATTAACAAAAATTCCACTACACCACCACGGTTATCATGAACACGTTGACTTGTTTTGTTTTTTACGATCATTCCATCCATCACTGATGTAGAGCAAGATGCCATTAATTTTGGCATTGGACGTGGGTCAGCAGTAGAACCTGCAGCCACTTCCACTAAACATGTTCTACATTTCCCTCCAGTTCCTGGAAGTTTGCTGTAATAACACATCGCAGGTGGAACAACTTCGCCACCAATTTGACGAGCGGCATTAAGAATCGATGTACCCGGTTCTACTTCTACTTCAATATCGTCAATAGTTACTTTAATCATAGCGCTTTTATCTCTTCAACACGAGGTTGGATTAAACCATAATTTCTTGTTTGTGCTTCAGCAGGATTCGTTACGTGCCATTCAAATTCCTCACGGAAATGACGAATCGCAGCAGCAACTGGCCATGCAGCAGCATCTCCTAACGGACAAATGGTATTTCCTTCAATCTTTTTATTGATTTCTTCCAATAAACTGATGTCCTCCATTGTCCCATGTCCATTTTCTAAGCGGTGCAATACTTTTTCCATCCATCCTGTTCCTTCACGACAAGGGGAACATTGTCCACATGATTCATGAGCGTAAAAACGGGCAAATGTGTAGGTATTTCGAACAATACACTGATCTTCATCAAACACGATGAATCCACCTGAACCTAACATCGATCCAGAAGCAAATCCACCGTCAGCCAAACTTTCGTAAGTCATTAGTCGGTTATCTCCGTTAGCTGTTTTGGTCACCAAATGTGCTGGTAAAATCGGAACAGATGATCCACCAGGAATACATGCTTTTAGTAGTTTTCCATTGGCAATTCCACGGCAATAATCATCGCCATAAATGAATTCCTCCACAGAAACTCCCATTTCGATTTCGTAAACACCCGGACGAACCAAGTTTCCACTAGCTGAAATCAACTTAGTTCCTGTACTGCGTTCGATACCAATTTTCGCGTATTCTTCGCCACCGTTATTCACAATGGGAACAACTGCAGCAATTGTTTCTACGTTATTGACAACCGTTGGACAACCCCAAAGTCCTTTGACTGCTGGGAATGGTGGTTTCATGCGTGGATTTCCACGTTTTCCTTCCAATGATTCTAAAAGTGCTGTTTCTTCTCCACAGATATAGGCACCACCACCTGGAGCAACAACAAGTTCCAAGTCGTAACCTGATCCCATGATGTTTTTACCAAGCATTCCATTTGCACGGGCTTCGGCGATTGCTTTCTCCAAAATGTGAAGAATGTACATGAACTCTCCTCTAATATAGATGTAGGAAACATTAGCACCCAAAGCGTAACTGGATGTAATCATTCCCTCAATCAATAAATGAGGAATTTTCTCCATAAGGTAACGATCCTTGAATGTTCCAGGCTCTGACTCATCTGCATTACACACCAAATATCTTGGCACTCCTTCTGGTTTTGCTAAAAATGACCATTTCATCCCTGTTGGGAATCCAGCGCCACCTCTACCGCGAAGTCCAGATTTCTTCACTTCTTCGACAACCTCCTCAGGAGTCATTTTTTTCAAAGCTTTCTCCACGGATGCATATCCACCATTTTTGCGGTATACATCAAACGTTTCGATGCCTGGAATATGTACGTTTTCGATAAGTAACTTTCTACCTGCCATAATTCCTTAATTTACAAATGAAGCCGTACGATACGCTTCAATGATTTCGTCCACTTTTTCTTTTGTCAAATGTTCATGAAACTTATATTGACATTGTAAAACGGGTGCATAACCACACGCTCCAAGACATTCCGCCGTTTTCAAGGTGAACATGCCATCCGCAGTAGTTCCTCCAACTTTAACATTCAATTTCTCCTCGATGTAGGAAATGATGTCATCACTTCCAACAATCATACAAGGTCCAGTTCGACAAACTTCAAATACATAATTTCCAACCGGATTCAAGTGAAACATCGTGTAGAACGATGCAACTTCGTATACTTCAATGGGTTGAATATTTAAAATCTCCGCAACGGCATTCATCGCAGGAACGCTTGTCCAACGGTAATGAGTTTGAACAATGTGTAAAATACGGATGATTGCACTTTTTGATTTTCCCTCTGGAAACATGGCAATAACCGAATTGATTTCAGTAATCATTTCTGCACTGAAAACAATTGGCTTGGAGTCTTGCGTAATTGGACTTTCTATTTTCATATTATGCATCTAATTCACCTGCAATTAC
>JBILRU010000053.1:0-14974 GCA_044372485.1 Crocinitomicaceae bacterium | reverse complement strand
GAACTTTCACCTTGTTCGATTTTCCCTTTTGGAAGATCCCAAAGTCCTAAGCGTTTGATCCATAAATATGCATCACTCTGCGGGTGATAGACAAGTCCGCCTGCCGTTTTTACTTTGTTAAATTGCTTGAAAAATGACTTCAATTCAGATTTTGGATGATTATTGATCGCTTGAATTTCTTGATTTTTAAACATTCCTTGAAGTGCTAAAACATTTAAGGGCATCGCATTTTCAACGATTTCCACATGTGGAAATGGGACAGAAGTAAAATGAATTACCTGCTTATCCATGAAAACTTTATATTTTTGTGGCATGGTATCAAATCAAGAACAAGCGCTAAAGGTAGCAGAATTATTATTGAAAACGAAAGCTGTTCGTTTACAACCTAACAATCCCTTTACTTGGGCTTCTGGATGGAAGTCTCCTATTTACTGTGACAACCGAGTAACATTGAGCTTTCCTGATGTGCGCACGCACATTCGCCAAGCATACGCTCAACTTATTTTAGATGTTTATGGGAAACCAGATGTCATTGCTGGTGTTGCCACCGGTGGTATCGCACAAGGGGCATTAGTAGCTCAGGAACTTGGTTTGCCATTCATTTATGTTCGCGCAGCAGCAAAGGGACATGGGATGGAAAACCTAATCGAAGGCGCATATGAACCCGGACAAAAAGTGGTGGTCATCGAAGATTTGATCTCTACCGGCGGAAGTAGCTTAAAAGCTGTTGAAGCATTGCGACAAGGTGGTCTTGTTGTCAAAGGGCTATTAGCAACATTTACCTACGGTTTTTCTCAAGCTGATCAAGGTTTTCAAGAAGCTGGTTGTCCGTTCGAAACGATTACCGATTACGCCACACTCATTGATGTCGCTGTTAAAACGAATTACATCAACGATTTGGACCTAACTACACTACATGAGTGGCGTGTGAATCCAAGTTCATGGAATCAATAATAGTTTCATGATCATTCAGAGCACTTCGGTTTCCATTCTTGCAAGTTTGACTTCCGTTCGTGCATTTCTATGCGACGCAAGGAACCTTTCTTTTTTACTGCCTCAGGAGAAGATTTCTGAATTTCAAGCAACCCAGGAACAGTGTTCCTTTAAAGCGCAGGGTGGAATTTTGATTAATCTTTTGTTTGCCGAACAAAGTGATGAATTGGTTCGCTATCGGTCAGGCGAGGCTAGTCCTTTTTCATTTACACTTACGGTTGCACTCCACCAAGAAGGAGAGAGTTGTCACGGACAAGTCATTTTTGACGGACAAGTCACTGGGTTTATGAAAGTCCTGATTGAGAAACCCTTAAGAGCTCTTTTTGAACAAATGAGTATTCAAATGAAGGCTCATTTCGAAGAAAACTGAAGTTCTTTCAGCGAATAACAGCGAATTTCGCCATTCACCTTTAAAAGAATTCGACCGTCATCTTGAACACCAATGATTTCTCCTTCGAAATTTCCATTTGCATCCGTGTACAAAGCAAGTTTATCTTTTTGATACAATAACGATTCGTAGTCAGATTTCAGCGCGGACGCTACCGAGTTCCAGTTAAGCAGATACCCATTTAGTATATCAGTCAACTCGTTAAGAATTGTTTTAATACGAATGTCTGTGTTGATCTGCAACTTGATGCTCGTTGCGTTTGTCGTTTCGAATTGACATTGATTTACATTAAGTCCGATTCCGGCTATAACCCATGAAATTCGATTTCCTTCAATTTGATTTTCAATGAGAACACCAGCAATTTTTCGAGAGCCGACAAACACATCATTCGGCCATTTTACGGAAGAATCAATGACAAATCATCCAATTTATTTTACTTTGATCAAGGACTGACAGATTGTCGGGCTTCCAAACAAACGAACAAAGCAGATTCTCGGAAGGCGCTGATTCCCATGCATTTCCCATTTGTCCCTTACCAGCCGTTTGTTTATCTGCCAATATTACCGAACCAATTTGACAAATTTGGTCGTTAATTAATTTGGCAGCAAAATTGTTGGTGGAGTCTACAGAATCAAGGTGGTATATTTGTTTTCCAATCGGTGTCATATAGGTGGTTAGGAGCAGTAAAATTAAAATTTATCACGTAGTTTTGTATTAAATATTTGAAATGCGAAAAAAGACAGGAATTACAGAATCAGAACAATTGTGTCAAGCCATTGTTGAAGGAATGCAAGATAACAAAGCCAAAGATATTTCGGTGCTAGATCTGAGACACTTACCAAGTGCAGTTTGTGATTTTTTTGTCATTTGTAGCGGCGAATCCAACACACATGTTGACGGTATTTCGAACGCTGTTACACGATTTACAAGAAAAGAGTTAAAAGAAAAACCTTGGCATATCGAAGGAAAAACAAACAGTGAATGGGTTCTGTTAGACTATATTAACGTTGTTGGACACATTTTTTACAAAGACGCTCGGTCATTTTTTGAAATCGAGGACTTGTGGTCAGATGCTGTTCGCACAGACATCCCAAATTTAAACTAGAAACAAACCATGTCAGAAGAAAAAAAGAAAAGTCCATTTTCCATTTATTGGATTTATGGTGCCTTGGGAATCGCATTAATTTCCTTCAATATTTTCATGAATTCCTCCCCTTCTGCTACCATTAAGTACAAGGAAACCTTGATGGAATTGGTGGACATGAAGGGCGTGAAAAATGTAAAAATCATTAATCAGTCGAAAGCAGAGTTTCAATTGAAAAATCAAGGTGTAGCTTACGTTAACCAAACAAACAAGCTTGATTTTCCCAAGATGAAAAAGATGCTTAAAGAACGTAAAGGAAAACCGACAGATTTAACTTTTGAGCTCGAAAACATTGGAAGTCCGACAAACTTCGAGAAAGCATTGGATGATCGTGGTTACCATGATTATCAAAATGAAACAGAGGTAAACTACCTTGGAGACATTTTAGGATATCTTCTTCCTTTTGTTATCATTATCATTATTTGGATGTTCGTGATGCGTCGTATGTCAGGTGGCGGCGGAGCTGGAGGCGGCGGAGGTCAAATTTTCAATATTGGAAAATCACGCGCTCAAGTTTACGAGAAAGGAAAAACAACAAATGTTACCTTCAAGGATGTCGCTGGATTAGTTGGTGCAAAAGAAGAAATTGTCGAAATCGTTGAATTCTTAAAAAATCCAAAAAAATATACGGAACTAGGAGCGAAAATTCCGAAAGGTGCCTTATTAGTAGGTCCTCCAGGAACTGGAAAAACCCTTTTAGCTAAAGCCGTTGCAGGTGAAGCAAAAGTTCCATTCTTCTCTTTATCGGGATCAGACTTCGTGGAGATGTTTGTGGGTGTAGGTGCGTCTAGAGTACGTGACTTATTCCGTCAGGCAAAAGAAAAAGCGCCTTCCATCATCTTCATTGATGAGATTGATGCAATCGGGCGAGCTCGTGGAAAAAACAATGGTTTCAATTCCAATGATGAGCGTGAAAACACTTTGAATCAGTTATTGACAGAAATGGATGGATTCGGAACTAATTCCGGTGTCATCATTCTAGCGGCAACAAACCGTGCAGATGTGCTTGACGCAGCGTTAATGCGTGCAGGGCGCTTTGATAGACAGATCTACGTTGATATGCCCGATTTAAATGAGCGTAAGGAAATTTTCCAAGTTCACTTGAAGCCATTGAAACTAGTAGAAGGATTAGATATCGACTTCTTATCGAAACAAACGCCTGGTTTCTCCGGTGCGGACATCGCTAATTTGTGTAATGAAGCTGCGTTGATTGCAGCGCGACACAACAAGAAATTTGTTGAGAAACAAGATTTCTTAGATGCCGTTGATCGCATAGTCGGTGGACTAGAGAAGAAAAATAAAATCATTACGAAAGTAGAGAAGAAAGCGATTGCCTTCCACGAAGCTGGACATGCAACTATTTCTTGGATGCTACAATATGCGCATCCACTTGTCAAAGTAACTATTGTTCCTCGTGGACAATCACTTGGGGCTGCTTGGTACTTACCCGAAGAGCGCAGCATTACCACGACGGAGCAGATATTAGACCAAATGTGTTCAGCGTTAGGTGGACGCGCTGCAGAGCAATTAACGTTTGGAAAAATCAGTACTGGAGCCTTGAGCGATTTGGAGAAAGTAACCAAACAAGCGTATGCAATGGTTTCTATTTACGGATTAAACGAACGTGTAGGAAACATTTCTTACTACGACTCACAGGGTCGTGATTCCTTCACGAAGCCTTATTCTGAAGACACTGCGCGCATCATCGATGAAGAAGTTTCTAAATTGATCGAAGGACAATACCAACGTGCATTACAGGTATTGACCGAAAATCAAGATAAGTTAAATGCGTTGGCGGAACAATTATTGACGACAGAAGTCATCTTCAAAGAAGACTTGGAACGCATTTTCGGAAAGCGACAGTGGGAAAGTGACGAATTGGTGGAAGAAAAGGTAGTTATAGAAAACATAACTGATTCTGCAGACGTCGTTACGGAAGAGTTGATAGAGGCGGAAAGTACACAAGTAGTAGATTCTTCTGACAACGAATCTACGGAGGAACCGAAAGCCGATACAAGCGAAGAAACGGAGGCAAAATAGTTTGGAAAGAGTACTCGTTTTCAAGTCACGTGAGCAATATTCCTTCGTACAAGCGAAGCTGATATTATCTGACCTAGATATTCCATTTCAAGAACGGAATACAATGGATTCGATGTTTAATGATTTCGGTAGTTTTGAAATATACGTAACTTCGGAGTTTGAAAGCGAAGCGAAAAAACGATTAAACGATGCCTTTAGGTAATTTAGCATTAAGAAGCATTACTGGAGCAATCTTTGGCACTGTTGTCATTGGTTCTATTCTTTGGCATCCGTATGCGCAGATGGCTGTTTTTTCGGTATTCATGGTCATAGGACTTGCCGAGTTCTATCGCTTGTTTAATCATCATCCAGTTGTTCAAGTAAGTTCTGAAATTGGGATTTTCATTGGCTGTTTCATTTATGTTCTCTTGATAGGTCTTAGTTTAGCTAATCTTCCTATCATTGTCATCACCATCCTTTTCCCCTTATTTTTCACCTTGATTTTAAATGAACTTTGGGCGAAAAAAGAACATCCATTAATCAATATTTCCGTCTTGGTATTCGGTATTGTCTACGTGGTTATTCCTTTCTATTTAAGTATCGATTTGAGTTTAAGAAACACGTCATATCTGCCACATGTAGTAGGTATGTTCTTGTTGATTTGGACGAACGATTCCTTTGCTTATTTCAGTGGTAGACTCTTTGGTAAACATACATTATTCGAGCGCATTTCTCCGAAAAAAACGTGGGAAGGAACGATTGGAGGAGTAATCTTTACCTTGATTTTAGGATACATTATTGGAACGTATGTTAATGAAGGAGAAACCTTATTCTGGGTTGTATCTGCCATCATCATTGCGCCTTGTGCCATTTTCGGAGATTTATTGGAATCTCTTTTCAAAAGAAGTTTAAACATAAAAGATTCAGGCACCATCCTACCCGGACACGGTGGCATATTAGATCGATTCGATGCGGCATTGTTTGCGATTCCGTTTTTTTATTGTTGGTCGATGATATATTTATTTTGGTAAACTATGACATTACACAGAGAAGGTAAAAATATTATGTTGTGGAGTTTAATCTTCACCATTTTATTGAGTGGAATCATACATTATTTTTTAAGTGCATGTTGTCCGATTGTCTATTGGATCTTGCAAATTGGCTTCCTTGTTTTACTTGGATTAGTCGTTCAGTTCTTCCGTGTTCCTAATCGAACATGTAAGGGTGAATCCAATGATATTATGTGTCCAGCTGACGGAAAAGTGGTTGTCATTGAAGAAACAACAGAAAGTGAATACTTCCAAGATCGCCGTATTCAAATTTCCATCTTTATGTCTCCACTGAATGTTCACGCCAATTATCATCCGATAAAAGGATTGGTGAAATATGTGAAATACCATCCAGGATTGTTTTTAGTTGCTTGGCATCCAAAAAGCAGCACAGATAACGAACGTAGTACTGTTGTTGTAGAACATGAGTCAGGGAAGGAAGTCTTGTTCCGTCAAGTTGCTGGTGCAGTAGCCCGAAGAATCTGTTATTACCCTACCGAAGGACAATATGTGGAGATGGGTTCAGAATTTGGATTCATTAAATTCGGTTCAAGAATTGATTTATACCTTCCATTAGGCACAAAAATTGATGTGGCCATTGGAGATGTTGTTAAAGCAAAATTAACACGCATTGGAGAACTTAATTAATTTGTATATTTACCCTATAAAATCAAACATCATGAAAAAAGTATTTTTAGCATTAGCTTTATTCACTTACGCAGGGTCAATGGCGACTACTACGTATGCTGCAGTAACTGGAACTGAAGTTGTCAAAAAAGACGACGATAAGAGAAAAAAGAAAAAGAAAAAAGGTTCTTGTTGTTCTTCTCAACAAGGTAAATCTTGTTCGACTACACAACAATCATCTTGTTGTTCTAAAAAAGCAAACTAATCCATTTTTAATGGAATAAAAAAAGGCCATCTTACGATGGCCTTTTTTGTTAGCTGAATATTTTCTGATATCCTTCTTGGTATTTCTCTAGGATTTTCTTTCTTTTCAATTTGAGTGTTGGAGTAAGTTCTCCGCCATCAATCGTAAATTCAGCTGGAAGCAAGGCGATTTTCTTCACTTGTTCCCAATTTCCAAACACTTGATTTATTTCAGCAATCTCCTGATCCATTCGATCAATAAACGCCGTTTGTTTAATGATCTCTTCATTACTCATGGATTCGAACTGTAAACCATGACGATGTGCCCATTCTTTTGCAAAGGCGAAATTAGGAACGACAAAAGCAGCCGGAAATTTCTCTCCCTCACCAATCACCATTATTTGTTCAACAAAACGGGATTCTTTGAAACGATTTTCCATCGCTTGTGGAACGATGTATTTACCACCAGACGTTTTAAATATTTCTTTTTTACGGTCCGTAATTTTTAAGAATTTTTCTTCTTGAAATTCACCAATATCTCCCGTATGGAACCATCCATCACTATCCATTACTTCATTCGTTGCTTCTTGATTGTTATAATAACCCATCATAACGTTGGGTCCCTTGACCAAAATTTCTCCGTCCGTAGCTATTTTTACTTGTACATCTTCAATCAAGGCGCCAACCGTTCCAATACGGATTCCAGTAACGAAATTATTCACTGTAACTACAGGCGATGTTTCGGTTAAACCATATCCCTCTAAAATTGGAATGTCTGCTGCAAGAAAAATTCGTGCTAATCGGGGCTGAAGTGCAGCACTTCCCGATGCAATGGCTTTGACATTTCCACCCAATGCTTCTTGCCATTTAGAAAAAATCAATTTTCTAGCAATACCCAATTTGAACTTGAAAAATAGTGTCGCGTTCACGTTGTCATAATTTTCAGCTAGGTTCAAAGCCCAATAAAATAGTCCTCTTTTAATTCCTTTAAGCTCGTCCCCTTTAGCCATGATTTTATCAAAAACCTTTTCTATTAATCTTGGCACAGCCGAGAATACATCTGGTTTAACCTCCTTGATATTTTCTCCAATAGTTTCCATTGACTCCGCGAAATGCACAGAACATCCCAAATACATGTATAGGTAATGTAACATGCGTTCATACACATGGCAAATGGGTAAAAATGTCAATACACGCGAATGATTATCCGCTGGGATTGGTTCAATACACGCTCCAACGTTCGATAATAAGTTTTGATGAGAAAGCATCACCCCTTTTGGATTACCCGTTGTTCCTGAAGTATAAATAATGGTAACGAGGTCTTCATTTTTCACATCTTTCATGCGGTCAAGAACAAGTTCTATCTCCGTATGCGTTCGTTGTTCTTCAATGTGCGACCAATGAGGTACAGAGTCCAGTTTATCAAAGGAGAATAAGTGTTCCAAACTTGGAACGTCTACACGTATATTCGATATTTTATCCGCTAATTCTTGATTAGATACGATACATATTTTCGCCGCACAATCGTTTAGAATAAAACGGTAGTCATTTTCTGAAATATTCGGGTACAATGGAACTAAAATCGCTCCTGTTTTTTGAACGGCAATATCCAAAATATTCCATTCCACACGATTCGAACTCGCAACCGCTACACGGTCTCCCGCCTGAATGCCCATGGAAATTAAACCACGTGCTACATGCATGGTACGTTCAATAAAATCACTCGTTGACATAGGAACCCAAATTCCAGCAGTTTTTGTCACAAACATAGCTGAATTCGGATAGTTCTTTAATTGATGATCTGGGACTTCAAAAAGTCTTTCAGCAGTTATCATAGTTTAGTTTTAAGGTTATCGAAAATAAGAAATATTCTCGAATTACAAAAAAAGGATGGCAAACAAAGAGATCAAAGCAATACCAATCACATTTAAAACAAACCCCATTTTAACCATCTGATGAATTTTCACATGTCCAGATGAAAACACAATGGCATTTGGTGGAGTTCCTACCGGCATCATGAATGCTAAACTCGCGCCGAGCGTTAACGAGATGCACAATTGAAAAATATCGTAGCCAGATTCCTTTGCAAAACTTGCGATAACCGGAACAAATATGGTCACTAAAGCTAGGTTGGACATCACTTCAGAAGCAAAAACAGAAATGACAACCACTAACAAAACGATAGCCGGAACAGACATGTTATCATAGGACTGAAAAACTTTTGTCAGTGATTCAACGACTCCATTTTTCTCGAAAATTTGCGCAAGTGCAAGCCCACCACCAAACAACAATAAAATACCCCAAGGCAATTTTTCGGTATCCTTCCAATCTAGTAATGGTTTTTTCTCGCTTTTACCCGGAATAATAAACAATAGGATTGCACCAAAAATCGCAGCGCTTTCATCTCCATAGTTGAGGCCAGTTAAAGAAGTAATTATTTCTCGGAAGGACCATAAAATAACCACCAATCCGAAAATTGCTAAAGATCTTAGTTGTTCGTTTGTCCAAGGAGCATTCGGTAAATTCACATCATGAAGTTCTTTACGTTCCTTTCCAAGCGCAAAATAAAATAGGCAATACATGACTAAAAGCATGGTAATCGCTAGTGGCATACCAATTTTCATCCAATCGAAAAAGCTCACCGTGATGTGATAATTCTTTTGAAGAATTGCAGCCATTTGCGTGTTAGGAGGTGAGCCAACAAGCGTACCTACTCCACCAATACTCGAGGCATAAGCAATACTAAGCATTAACAATAAAGAAAATTTTGATTTTTGATGTGCAACTGGCATTGCATGAATGATGGCGATTGCCATGGGTAACATCATGAGTGCGGTAGCTGTATTGGAAATCCACATACTGAGGAATCCTGTACTTAAAATGAATCCCAATAAAATACGAGGTTTTGAATCACCTACAACGTTGATGATTCTACGAGCGATTTGCTCATGAACTTTCCATTTTTCCAATCCAAGAGCAAGGACAAATCCACCAAAAAATAGATAGACATTGTTGTTTCCATAACTAGCTGCGAGATCTGCTGTGTTAAGGAGCCCGAGTGGAATGGCGAAAATAAAGGGGAATAAGGCTGTAATATAAATGGATATCACCTCAAATATCCAGAAGAATATCATCAGTCCACCAAGCGCAACTGCGTTCCAGTAGGAATCAGTTGCGCGGGTAGTAATGAGAACCATTAGAAAAGAAAATGCGCCAAATGCTGCGAGCAGGCGCTTCCAATCTAACTGAAGCATCTAATTATTTATTCAATGCATTTAATGCATCAACAAAAGTTAACGCTTTAGCTTCCACTTCAGCAACGATTGCACGAAATTCAGCTTTACCTTTTGCTTTGTGCATACGTCCAAGAATAACATCTTGGAAACTTGCTGCCTCTGTAATCAATTTTTCTGTTGCTGGAGCTTTAGACTCATCCAACATTTGGTGGTGAAAACACTCTTCAACCACATCAAAAACCATCTCATTGATGTTTCTCTTAAGAATTCTTTTATTTGACATATTTCATCTTTATTTCCGTCAAAAGTAAGTCGAAAATAGGACTTACCCTACAAAACTCCCTATTTTCTATGCAGATGGATGTGATACTTCCACAAGTTTGACAACGGATTGTGTAACTTTGCGTCCATGACATATCCTATACTACACATCCGCAAAGGCAAAGAACAATCATTGATGCGACGCCATCCTTGGGTTTTTTCAGGAGCCATTGAATCTTCTACTGAATCCTTAAAGGATGGTGACCTAGTGTGTCTGATGACACGAAAAGACCAATTTTTAGGAATTGGGCATTTTCAACATGCAACCATTTCTGTTCGAATCTTAAGTTTCGACTACGAGGAAATAGACCAAGCTTTTTTTGATCGAAAAATTAAAAAAGCGGTTGATTCCCGAATAAACATTGGACTTTTATCCAAACAAAACAACATTTTTCGTGTATGTCACGGTGAAGGGGATGAACTTCCAGGACTTGTTATTGATTTTTACAACGGAGTGGCGGTGATTCAGTGTCATTCTATTGGCATGTACTTTTCCGTGGAGAAGATCGCGAACGCGTTGAAAAATGCCTTTGGAAAAAAATTGACAGCGGTTTACTCAAAGTCAACCGATACTTTACCGAAAAGAACCGACGTGACAGACGCTTACCTTTTCGGTAGCTGCGAAACACCGCATCTTGCATTAGAAAATGGGGTTAAATACAACATCGATTGGATTTCCGGGCAAAAAACTGGATTCTTTATTGATCAGCGTGTAAACCGACGTATTCTAGGCGAATACTCGAAAGGAAAGAAAGTGTTAAACACCTTTTGTTACTCTGGAGGATTCTCACTTCAAGCCTTGAATCATGGGGCATCTTTGGTACATTCCTTGGACAGTTCAAAAAAGGCAATTGCCCTAACCGAAGACAACATCATCTTGAATAGCTATTCGGAGAAGCATTTATCCATTTGTGCAGATGCGATGGATTACATGAAAGACTTGCAAGAAGATTACGATATCATTGTTTTGGATCCACCAGCATTTGCGAAACACCGCGAAAAACGTCACCAAGCCATTCAAGGATACAAGCGATTAAATGCGCATGCGATTCGTCAAATTAAACCAGGTGGGATTATTTTTACGTTCTCTTGTTCACAGGTCATCGATAAAGCATTGTTTACCAATACCATTATTGCAGCAGCGATTGAATCTGGAAGAAATGTGCGTATTTTGGAGCAAATTCATCAACCTGCAGATCACCCTATTCATGCATTTCATCCCGAGGGTGAATACCTAAAAGGTTTGATCATACAAGTCGATTAAGATGCTTGCACTGAATTATAAGGCGATTTTAGGAATGGCGCTGCCAATGATGATTTCTGGATTTATTCAGTCCATTGTCTTAATTACGGACGCTTCCTTGATCAGCCGATATTCCACCGAAGCTTTTGACGCAGTGGGCAACGGAGGACTATTATACGTCACCGTTTACGTTTGTTTGCTAGGTATGGGAGACGGAGCACAGATCATCATTGCCAGAAGAATTGGTGAAGAACGTATTTCGGCAATTGGAAGGGTTTTCGGGACTTCCTTTTTAACCAATATCCTTTTAGCAATTGGTTTCTTTGTTCTATTGCATTGGTATCTTCCTTCTGCAATTGTTGGCTATTCCAAGAACCATGAAATTGCCCTATTACAAGGTGATTTTATTCGGGTAAGAAGTTTCGCATTGTTTTTCGCGATGGTTACCATTACCATCCAAGCTTTTTTATTAGCAAAAGGAAAAACAATCATTGTGTTGTATGCAGCCTTGATTACAGCCATCAGCAATGTTTTCCTGGCCAATTCTCTCATTTTTGGTAGAAACGGTTTGCCTGAAATGGGTATTGAAGGAGCAGCATTAGCCAATACCATTGCTGATGCTTTGGGCATGTCCTTTCTTGTTGTTTATCTGTTTTTTTCAACTGAAAGAAAAGAATACCAACTCTTTGCACATTTCAAGTTTGAACTTGCCTCCATGAAAGAACTATTAAAAGTGGGTAGTCCACTTATGCTACAAGGATTTTTTGCTTTAGCAACTTGGACGCTCTTTTTCACTTGGCTAGAGCAAAAAGGACAATTTGATTTAACCGTATCACAGAACATTCGAGCAATCTATTTTCTTGCTTTTGTACCTATATGGGGATTTGCAGGAACCACGAAAACATACATTTCTCAATACATTGGCGCTAAGAAATTTGATGAAATTCCAACGATTCAAAAACGGATACAATTGATGACACTTTTGTTTTTATGCGTCACTTTCCATGGAGCAATTTTCTATCCGGAAGCATTAATTCGACTGATTAATCCGGCAGAATTGTATGTTCAAAAGAGCGCTCAAATCCTCCGATTAATTTCCGTATCCATTATGTTGTATGGATTTTCCTCTGTTTATTTTCAAACAATCCATGGTTCTGGGAACACCCTTCATTCCATGTTTATTGAATTTGGAATAGTGAGTGTTTATGTCGTTTTTTGTTACCTTTTCATCAAAGTGTGGAATTTGGACGTATATTGGATTTGGACGGTAGAGTACATCTATTTTATTTTAATGGGATTAGCTTCCATCAGTTACCTCAGATTGTATAATTGGAAAAAGAAAATTGTATAATGAAAGATAAATTACGCATTGTTTTTATGGGTACCCCAGAATTTGCTGTGGGGATTTTAGCGGCTTTGATGCAATCGAAACACGAAGTTGTTGGCGTTGTAACAGTGGCTGACAAACCAGCGGGACGTGGACAACAAATTCAGCAAAGTGCTGTCAAACAGTATGCCCTTTCGAATGGACTTCCTGTATTACAACCTGATAAATTGCGCGAAGAATCCTTTTTAACCACATTGACTGCGTTAGAAGCAGATTTATTTGTTGTGGTAGCTTTTCGCATGTTGCCTGATGTTGTATGGAAAATACCTGCATTAGGAACCATTAACCTGCATGCGAGTCTCCTTCCAAAATACAGAGGAGCAGCACCCATCAATTGGGCCATCATGAATGGTGAATTGGAAACTGGAGTGAGTACATTTTTCATTAATGAAAACATTGATACCGGCGCCATCATCGCACAGAAATCCATTTTATTATCAAAGGACATTAATGCTGGTGAATTACATGATCAATTAAAATCCATCGGTGCTGAATTAACGGTAGAAACCGCTGATCAAATTTGTTCGGGTGCTGTTTCAACCATTGAACAAGATCCATCGGATACGAATGTACCCTTTGCCCAAAAAATATTCAAAGCAGATTGTGAAATTGATTGGAGTCAATCGGCGGAACTTAACCACAACCGCATCCGAGGATTATCCCCCTACCCTGCTGCTTGGTGTAAACTTTGGTCCATAAAAAAATCCAATTGGATTACGTTTAAACTCTTTGATTCAACTTTGATAAACTTGACTGAAGCCACTCGAAACAATGGTCCATTCTCCATACCAGAAGGAATTGTATTCCCAAGTGGAAATGGCTTCGTGCTATTGAAAGAGATTCAAGCCGAGGGAAAAAAACGCATGGATTACAAGTCCTTTTTGGCTGGCAACGATTTAAACGATCTGTTTTTTACAGCTTCTTAAATTCCAAAAAGAATATTGAATCCTATGCGAAATGGATAAACGGCAACAGTATGTCCCGTTTTAAACATGGAATTCAACTGATAGCTAACAAACATACCAAAGTGACCATAACCAATGCGTGCAGTGGCATCCAAGGTCCATCTATTCATGTTAAATGCTGAAATCGTGGAATTCACAAATTGATCTCCATTTGCATAGGTACCCGTTACACTTTGTTTAGTTCCGTAGTTATATGAACCAATGACCCCAACAGCCATGAAGTAACTTTTTTCAAACTTTTCATTGAAAGAATAATCTAACAATAAGGGGATTGAAATCGATCCAACTTGTAATTTATTTTTGGTAAAATTAAAAACGGTGTCCTGAACTGCAAATATCGTATCCGCCGTGTGCACTAAAACATAGTTATTTCTGAAGCTATAATTGTGGTAGCCAATTCCAAATCCAGTAGTAATACCTAATTTCTTACCCGCAATTGGGAACTTCAAATCAAATAGATTGTAATTGAATCCAAACGATTTCATTTGATTGATTTCCCAATATGGATTTTGATCAAAAGTAACATCGCGGTTTTCGTTGCCAAATTGAGAAAAATATACATCAAATCCAGCATAGTGACCGTTTCCGAATTTTCGTCCCTCGTCTATATCTTCTTCCAACCACTCCTCTTCCGAGAAATCTCCTATATCTGTTCCCATAATGGCATCGTCAATACTTATTGGAAGGCGCATCAACGAACGAACCGGAATTCCGTCTTTTTGTGCTGGAATCCAATTCGGCATCAGTTTTACAACCGCCACACAAATGGAATCGTATACTTCGTTTACACCTTTCTCTACAACGATATTGGTCAAGGAACCATCTTTTTCCACAATGAAAGAGAGGTAAACGCGTTCGTCGTTGAATTCAATATCCATTGGATCATCATCCGGCAGAATAAAATTCACAAAAATAAACTCAGCCAACGAATCTGGTCCACCAGGGTATTGAGCTTCCGTATCAGGGAAATTCACTAAAGAATCTGGTGGGGTAATGCTAACTAACATTGGTTGAGCTGTACCGCTATTAAAGGACCCATCAACTTGTGCAAATAATGTCGAAATACTGAATAAACAGCTTAAAGAAAGTAGAAATTTCATTGTTCTAAGTTTCCTCAAAAGTACAATTAAAACTTTAAGAGCACACGCGCCATGAAATTTCTTCCCGCTTGTGGATAATAGAAATTCTCTGTGGTCGTTTGTCCACCATCCCCATACGAAAACGTATAACCGTTATTCGAGTACATTTGATTGAATACGTTGTTCACCATAAGTCCAAATTGGATTTCCTTACAGAATTTATCGAAAATTGAGTAGTTGAATTGGATGTTGGAGAAGTTAAACGGATCGATGCTTCGGT
>JBILRU010000052.1:0-14995 GCA_044372485.1 Crocinitomicaceae bacterium | reverse complement strand
GTGCGCGATCACCCGCGTACATTCCACGTACTTGTGGCAGTGTCACGTGACTTTCATCAATTACCAGTAGAAAATCGTCTGGAAAATAATCGAGTAAGCAGAACGGACGTTCACCAGGTTGACGTCGATCGAAATACCTTGAATAATTTTCAATTCCAGAGCAATAACCCAATTCTCGAATCATTTCTAGGTCATAGTTCACGCGTTCATCGAGTCTTTTTGACTCCTCTAATTTACCATCCTCTTTAAAGTTCTGTACTTGAACAACCAAATCGTCTTGTATTTGTTCAATGGCTTGACGTGTATTATCTGGACTAGAAACGAATAAATTGGCAGGGAAAATATCTATTTCCTTGAATGTTTCGATGCGCTCACTGGTTTCAGGATCTATGGAAGTAATCGTTTCGATTTCATCTCCCCAAAAACCGATTCGAATCGCATAATCAGCATAGGCTAGGTAGATGTCCACCGTTTCTCCGATGGCGCGAAACATGCCGCGTTCAAATTTATCTCCAGCGCGCTGATACAAGTTTTCTACCAGTCTGAATAGAAATTTATTTCTTGCGACTGATTGTCCGACAGTTAAGTGTAAAATACTCTCGCGGAATTCCTGTGGATTTCCAATGCCATAAATACACGAAACAGAGGCTACGACCAATACATCTTTGCGTCCAGATAGCAGGGCAGAGGTTGCAGATAAGCGAAGTTTTTCAATCTCATCGTTGATTTGTAAGTCCTTTTCAATGTAAACACCCGTTGTCGGCAAATAAGCTTCCGGCTGATAATAGTCGTAATAAGAAACAAAGTATTCAATCGAATTCTCTGGAAAAAACTGCTTGAATTCCCCGTATAATTGAGCGGCAAGCGTTTTATTGTGAGAAAGAACTAAAGTTGGACGTTGAATTTGTTGAACGACGTTCGCAATGGTAAATGTTTTTCCGCTTCCAGTTACGCCGAGCAAAGTTTGGTCCGTAACACCGGCAGCTAATCCGGCGACTAATAGACGTATTGCTTCCGGTTGATCACCGGTTGGCTGAAAGTCGGATACAAGTTGAAAGTCCATCTTCGACAAATGTAAGGAATATCGTGATGTGTCGGATGAATTCACTCTTTTCCTATCTTTGTTTTATGGAACAAGAATGGATTGAAGTAGAAGCAATGATTGAAGCGCCCATCCAAGAGGTTTGGGAGAAATGGACCACAAGCGAACACGTGACAAATTGGAATTTCGCACATGAGTCCTGGTGTTGTCCGTCCGCACGTATCGATTTAAGAAAAGGTAGTACCTTTTCTTTTCGAATGGAAGCAGTGGATGGTTCAGAGGGATTCGATTTTCAAGGGAAATATGATCAGATTGAAGATCAGGAGTTTTTAGCAATCACTTTAGCTGATGGACGCAAATGGGAAGTTGAATTTTCCGACTTGGGTTTATCCACTCATGTTACTGAACGATTTCATCCAGAGTCCCAAAACACGCAAGAATTGCAACAAGCGGGATGGCAAGCGATATTGAATCAATTCAAATCATACTGCGAAGAGTAAAAAAAACATGCATCCAGAAGTAGCAGCACATATCAACTCCTTTCCAAAGGAGACCCAAGAAAAACTGTTATTACTTCGTTCCTTTATAATGAATTCCATTGAGGGACTAGAAGAAACGAAGAATTACGGGATTCCTACTTTTAAACGGAATGGAAAGAATTTCATTCATTATGCGGGGTATGCGAGGCACATTGGATTCTATCCAGGTGCAGGGCCTATCAAAGAATTGAGTGAGGAATTGAAAGGATATACTTTTGCAAAAGGATCTATTCAATTTCCGTTGACGGAGGAATTGCCTTTGGAATTGATTCGGAAATTCATCGATTTAAAATTGAAAGCATAAAAAGCGCCTAAGCGCTTTTTTTAGTTTTTGCAAATGAAGACTTTTTGTTTCTTTAGTTTTTTCACTTCTAAGGCTTTGCTGTAGCTCAATATAAAATCTATGGCCGCTTTGGAAGGTCTTAACTTCGCTTCATTTTCCACTAAGGTTTCGGAGTAAAAATTTCGAATCATAGGCTTATTTAATGTTTACTCTTTAACGCATGGATTTGTAAAATATTGTTTAACCCTTGTAATTTCTTTGGATTTTCCAGAAGGGGTTGCTAATGGCCAAATCCGAGGGTTTTTAACGGTTTGTTTAAGGTGAAAATATCAAGTGGATTTTGACCTAATTTTACTACTTTTGCGTCATCAATCAACAACCCAATGAGTAATTTAATTAAACCAGGAGTAGCTACGGGAGATCAAGTTCAAGCGATTTTTCAGCTAGCGAAAGAAAAAGGCTTTGCCCTTCCAGCGGTGAATGTCACCAGTTCAAGTACGGTTAACGGCGTAATGGAAGCAGCAGCAAAGTTAAATGCGCCTGCGATTATTCAGTTTTCCAATGGAGGATGTCTTTATTTTGCTGGAAAAGCACTTTCTAATGAAAATGAGAAAGCAGCTATTTTAGGTGGGGTCGCAGGAGCAAAACATGTTCACGCATTAGCAGAAGCCTATGGTGCTACAGTGATTTTACATACCGATCATTGTGCAAAAAAATTACTTCCATGGATCGATGGACTTTTAGATGCTGGCGAGCAGTTTTTTAAAGAAACAGGAAAGCCCCTTTACAGTTCTCACATGATTGACTTAAGTGAAGAATCATTGGTTGAGAATTTAGATATCTGTAAAAGTTACTTAGAACGCATGTCCAAAATGGGAATGACACTCGAAATTGAATTAGGAATAACGGGTGGAGAGGAGGATGGAGTAGACAATTCAGATGTTGATAATTCCAAATTGTATACGCAACCCGAAGAAGTTGCATACGCATACGAAGAGTTGATGAAAGTTAGTCCCAGGTTTACGATTGCAGCGGCATTTGGAAATGTTCACGGTGTTTACAAACCAGGAAATGTTCAATTGACTCCGGTTATTTTGAAAAACTCACAAGAATTTATTCAAAAGAAATACCAAACGGAACCAAATCCAATTGATTTTGTTTTTCACGGTGGATCAGGGTCAACTGTGGAGGAAATTCGTGAAGCAATCGGCTATGGAGTAGTGAAAATGAATATTGATACGGACTTACAATTTGCCTTTACAGAAGGTGTTCGCGATTACGTTGAAGAAAAAATGGAGTATCTTCGTACCCAAATTGGAAATCCGGAAGGGGAAGAATTACCCAATAAAAAATACTATGATCCAAGAAAATGGATGAGAGAAGGCGAATTGACATTTATCAAACGTCTATCTCAATCTTTTGAGGATTTAAACAATATTAATACACTTTAAATTGAAGGAAATGTCTTGGTTTAAACGAAGTAAGGAAGGAATTACAACCGCAACGATTGATAAGAAAGAAGTCCCCGAGGGACTTTGGGCGCGTTGTTCTAACTGTAAAACATTGTTTACTAGTGACGATCTCGCGCTTAATAATTACGTTTGCGATCGTTGTTCTCATCATGAACGAATTGGTTCGGAAGAATACTTTCAATTGATTTTCGATGATGGGAAATATACAGAAATCGCTGCTGATTTAACTTCTGGAGATCCTCTTGAATTTACGGACACAAAAAAATATGTAGACCGTGTTTCGGCTACACAAAAAGCGACTGGATTGAAAGATGCCGTTCGTACAGCAAAAGGAACAATTGACGGTCAAAAATTGGTTGTTTCAGCCATGGATTTTCAATTCATCGGTGGATCAATGGGTTCCGTGATGGGGGAGAAAATTGCTCGTGGAATTGATGAAGCAATCAAAACCAATGCGGCATTCATGATTATCTCGAAATCAGGTGGAGCACGCATGATGGAAGCAGGATATTCGTTGATGCAAATGGCAAAGGTTTCAGGTAAACTTGGACAATTGTCCGAAGCGAAGTTGCCTTACATTTCTTACTTAACAGATCCAACAACTGGAGGAGTAACCGCATCTTTTGCCATGCTAGGTGATATCAATATTGCTGAGCCAGGGGCATTGATTGCGTTTGCTGGACCACGTGTGGTGAAAGAAACAATTGGACGTGACTTGCCAGATGGATTTCAAACTTCTGAGTTTTTATTGGAACATGGATTCCTTGATTTCATCGTTGATCGCACGGAAATCAAACAAAAATTAAGCTTAGCTGTAAAGATGTTCATGAGCTAGTTAGCGATGAAAATCACTAAGTTAAATGCGGATAGTTCTTGGCTCTGGGAAATAAATGGGCTGAAGATTCTGGTCGATCCATGGTTTTCTGAAAGTCAAGTGGATTTTCACCCTCGTTTTTCTACCCAATACCATCTGGATAAACAGCCTGAAGTTTTCGAATTACCACGTCCTGATTTTATTTTTATTTCTCATCCGTTTACTGATCATTGTGATCAGGAAACATTAGTGAAATTATCTTCTGAAATCCCGGTAATATGTTTGTCTGTTATCCAACGAAAGATTCAAAAATGGAAACATTTCAAACAGTTCATCTCGCTTTCAAATGCTCCATTTCAAATAGAAAAGATTTCAAAAACGGGTTTTTTGGATTTAGTCCATCATGCTTATTTAATTTCAGACGGTATTTCTAGCATGTGTTACGCGCCTCACGGGACAAGAAAAATTGTTCAAGATAAGGAAGCAAGCGTTTTACTCACAACGGTTACAACCTACGAACTACCGTTTTACTTGGGTGGAACAGTTAATTTAGGTTTGAATAAAGCGCTTCAATTAGCTGAACAATTGAATGTTAAAACGGTTATTTCGACACATGACGAGCAAAAAAGACAAGCAGGAATGGTCGCGCGCTTGTCAAAACGAACATATACTCCGTCCAATCAGTTTCTAAGCCTAAAACAAGGACAATTTTTCGAGTTTTAATATTTTTTTACTTCCGCACTAATCCGTATTTTAGAGCACTCTAAAATACGACCATGCGAAAAATTTTATTTTACCTTTCCTTTTTAATCTTTGGATTCCAGTTGAGTGCTCAAGATACTACTTGGGTTCAGACATTCACTTTCGACTCGATTACTGCTCGTCGATCTTGGTTTCAGTTCCCTCAAGAGTTGGATACCATGCGATTTGAAAAGGTTATGATGTACTACAAGTTGAAATGTAGTCCATTAACTACTTGGGATCAATACGATTGTGGAGAATGGGACTATTTGACCTACACCCGTGTCTTTGATCACACCGGTTTATTTGATTCCGTAGCAAATAACTCAAGCCATTACTTATCGAATTGGGCGACACCGAATACCATTGATTTTACACCTGTTCCATATGCGCAAACGAATATGCACTTGAGGGACGAATTTATTAGAGCGTTAAGTGGGTTGAGTTATTCGGCACCGAATGCCATGTCAAGCGTGCAAAATTGGCCGTTTAAAACAGATGAAAAAGGTGGGCGCTTTCAGTTATTACTCACCCAAGCACAATTGTTACAGGCAGGAGTTCAAGCGGGTGATTTACAGTCTTTACGCCTTTATTTAAATGACATTGCCGTTGAAGGCAAATTGTTTTACCCTAGCATACGTATCAAATCGACAAATGACACCGAACTACTGAATTTACATTCAACGGGTTTTACAGAAGTGTATAATGCATCGGCAGGATTACCCGGCGGACTTAGTCCATTGGTTGTTGGAGCTAACGAACTAGCGTTTTATCAATCATTTTCTTGGGATGGAAACTCGAGTATCATTATTGAATTTTACTTCGAAAACGATGTTCCATCAGCGAATTCATTGAGCTTTGAGACGAGTTCGATTTCAACAAATCAAGCTTTGTCATATCAAGGAAAAAATGGTTACTTGATGTTAAGTGGGAATAATTATACCATGCTCGAATATTCCGATGAAAACATGGGGAATGAAGTAACCATCGAATGTTGGGTCAAAGGAAATGGAGTGGCAGGAACAAATACGAGTTTTCTTGAAGCGTATGACACCCTTGGAAATCGTATTTTGAATATTCACATGCCATGGAGTAATAACAATTTATATTGGGATGCCGGGAATCAAACTGGCTACGATCGCATCAATAAAGCCATGTCGACCAATGAAATTGATAATAATTGGAATCATTGGGCATTTGTGAAAAAACAAAGTACCGGTGAGATGTTCATTTATAAAAATGGGCAATTGTGGCATTCCGGGACAAATTTGAATCGTTCCATGGGCTATATTCATCGTTTTATTCTTGGAGCAAGTAAAGATCAGTCCATCAAATGGAAAGGCAGTATTGATGAATTCAGAGTTTACAATGTGGCGCTCTCTCAAGCAACGATTTTAGCTAACTATCAGAAAAAAATTGATGCGAGTCATCCGAATTGGGCGAATTTAAAAGTGTATTATGATTTTGACAATCTGAGTTATGCGTTGGATAAATCACCGAATCAATTTAAGTTAATGCCGTCTGAATTTGGTATGATTCATTTTGATGAATTGCCATTGGCAGGGATCAAACAAGAGTCTTTTATGCCATTACTTTCGTTTGGGCAAGGGGCAAGTAGCGCTGTTTTTCAAACATCTGTGGTGAATCAAAAGAAAATCATCGAACCCATCGTCGTTTTCTCCCAAATGCCTTTGTTTAGACATTTTGATATTGTCTCAAGTTATGTCGGAGTTCAACAAGGAAATTCCTATGTGTTTGATCAAAACAACAATGTGCTTAGTCAGACACCTTTCACCACTACAACGCAACTATCAAATGCACCAATCGTTTGTTACAATCCACCTTTTGAGTTGATCAATGACGTGGAGATCGCACGCTACATTACGCCTTATGGTATTCAATTCGATTTAGGTCCAAACGGATTTACTTGGAAATACGACGTCACAGATTACCAAATGTATCTAAGAGGATTAGTTGATCTTGCGGCACACAATACACAAGAATTAATCGATTTGAAATTTGCCTTCATTGAAGGAATCCCACCTCGTGATGTCCATGCGCGTCAGCCAATTTGGAGTGACTTTAAATCGTATAATTTTGCACAGATGGCGAATGATGTGGTTCTTCAAGAAAAACCAGTTATTCTAGCGGATTCCTCGGAAACATTCAAGATTAAAACAAGAATGTCCGGACACGGTCAAGTGGGAGATTTCGCTTGTTGCGAATGGGTAGCCAATGATCATCAAATCAAAGTGGATGGCGTTCCAAGGTTTAACTGGAACATTTGGCAATCTACAGAGTGTGGTGAAAATCCTAATATCGGGCAAGGAGGAACATGGCCGTATGCTCGTGAGGGCTGGTGTCCGGGAGACCGCGTGAAAGAACACGAATTTGAATTAACGCCTTTTGTGACACCAGGCGACACCGTGAAACTAGATTATGCCATCAATGCTGTTCCTGGAAATGATCCTGGACAAGCAGGAGGGAATTACATTGCGGCGTATGATTTAATTTCGTATTCGGCGCCAAATTTCCAAAACGATGCATCCATATCCGATGTCTTGAATCCAAATAACTGGGAATACTACAGCAAATGGAATCCAACGTGTCAAAATCCACGTGTAGTATTGAAGAATACAGGTGCGCAACCGCTGACATCTTGTCGTATTTATGCTTGGATTACATACGGAGTTAACATCGTCTATGATTGGACCGGGAACTTAGGCTTTTTAGAAGAGGCGGTCATCGAATTGCCAGCAAACAATGTCGATTGGTGGATTGATTTTAACAATAATCAAACCTTTACAGCGTGGGTTGCAGATGTGAATGGTATTGCAGGCGAAGATGAATACAATCAAAATAGCATGAAAACTGCTAAGTTTGATTCTCCGGAGCGCATTGATGGTGCTTTTTTCATCTGGCTTACAACCAACAACAAAGCGAGTGAGAATAAATACCGAATGGTTGATCATGCTGGAAATATCTTGTTCCAACGCGATGTTTTGACGAATCAAACGCAATATAAAGACACATTCAACTTGGCTCCCGGTTGTTATTCTATTATTATCGAAGATTCTGACGACGACGGACTTGGATTCTGGTATTCCAATCAAGTGGAGGGAGAAACAACAGGTCAATTGCGCTTGCGTAAAGTAGGTGGTTCATACATTGAGTTTTTCCCTGCTGATTTCGGTAGTTACCACCGATACGATTTCTCTGTTGGATTCACGCTAGATGTGAAAGAGGAGGAGTTGGCTCATGAAATCGCGATTTATCCAAATCCTACAAACGGTGTCACAACGGTTGAGGTTAGTGGCTCGGTTTACAATGATGCCTCGATCGAAGTATACGATTTGTCGGGCAGAAAATTGATGCAGGAAAAAATGAATGCGACACAGTTTTTTGCTGAATCTTTTTTGGATCTTTCATCGATGAATGCCGGTACTTATTTAGTTAGAATTATGACCAATCAGCGTGTTTACACGAAGGAATTGGTGAAAAACTAGTTATTTTTTATTCAAGGAGCTCAAGCTTTGAGTGATATCCTTCATCATTTCTATTTGAATTTCTTGGATTTCAAATAAATCTCGTTGTTGGTGGATGATTAAGTGGTCTATCTTTTCGTGCAGTGTACGTATTTCCAACTCAGATTTGAGGTTAATCATGTAATCGAGTTTGGAACGTTCTCTATCCTTTTCTTCTTGACGGTTTTGACTCATCATAATGATCGGGGCTTGTAGCGCTGCAATGCAGGAAAGGATGAGGTTAAGCAAGATGAATGGATATGGGTCGAATCCTTTATTCAATAAAAAGGCAGTATTCAATATAATCCAAGCAAATAGGAAAAATCCGAATGACATGATAAAAGTCCAGCTTCCACCAAATGTTGCTACGTGATCTGCCATTTTTTGTCCGGGTGATAAAGGTTTAGAATCCTGACTTAACGCAAAATTGCTAATCTCATCTCCGTCCGATAGTGTATCAAGAACTAATTTTTCCATGGAGGATAATTCTCCAAGTTGACTTTGCAATTTGGATGAGATAAATTGAACGCGAAGTGAGCTTAATTCGCTAATCGATATGCAACTGTTTTCGATGAAATTCGGATGTTTGACTTGAATAAATTTAAGTAGACTATCCGATATGGAATGCGATGCTACTTTTTGCGATAGAGAGAAGGCTTTTTTGCTTAAATCACTAGTGAATTGGTTATCCAAAGAGAGACTTTTTTTCATGATTAAAATTTTTGGGCTAAGGTAGTCTTTCCTCATCGGGACAAGGGATACAAAAAGTTGTAAATTTTACTTCATCGGATGAATGAGCTGACTTGGTTTTATCGGTTTTCTGCAAGGTCAATAGTTCCAGAATTTTGCTTATTTTTACTTTATGAATTGGAAAGAAGTAATCATTAAATATTTCCCGGATGTTTGGCAATATTTAGTCATCATTATCATTTTTATTTTCGCGGCTATTTTTATTCTTTGAAGACACAATCATGCTGGTATTTCGCAACATCATCCTGAGTATTTTTCTATCACTCTTTGGCTTCAAGGTAAGTGCACAAATAAACATCGACTCCTTGTCACACATCGATTACCAACTGATACATCAGGCCAATCTGAATGATGTTTGGGGCTACGTAGATGAATTGGGAAATGAATATGCCATTGTAGGGACTTCGAAGGGAACCTCGATTGTGAATATTACCGATGGCGCAAATCCGCAAGAAGTATTTTGGTTAGCTGGAACCGAGTCGATTTGGCGTGATCCCTGCGTTTATGGGAATTATGCATACGTAACAACGGAAGCAGAAGATGGACTTCTAATCATCGATTTAAGTCCATTGCCACAATCAACGAACCTACCAACGAATTTTTATACTGGACCAAGTTCCAATCCTTGGCAGTCTGCACACACCTGTTTTACCTCTCCAAATGGCTTTGGTTATATCTTTGGTGCGAACCGAGGAAACGGCGGTGTGATTATGCTGGACCTTCAATCCAATCCGATGAATCCGGTGGAAGTTGGAACCTACGATTCCTATTATGTCCATGATGGATATGAACGAAACGACACACTTTATATTGGGCATATATACGATGGATTCTTTAGTGTTTTAGATGTGTCTGATAAGTCCAATCCACTTTTGTTAGGGACAAAAACGACACCTAATTCATTTACTCATAATATTTGGCCTTCTGCCAATGGAGAAGTTGTTTATACAACGGATGAAATTTCCGGGGCGTATATCGCCGCTTATGATATTACGGACGGACAGAACATCACAGAGCTGGACCGCGTACAAAGTTCTTCAAACTCATTCGTTATTCCGCACAATGTCCATGTGAGGGGCGAATACCTAGTCACAAGCTATTACAGCGATGGAGTGATCGTTCACGATGCTACGTATCCGTACAACTTGGTTCAGGTTGGTAATTATGATACGTACATTGGACAAACACCAGGATTTGATGGCTGCTGGGGAGTATATCCATTTTTTCCATCTGGAAAAGCTGTGGCGGCAGATATCACGAAAGGATTGTATATTCTTGGAATGCATTATCAAAAAGGGTGTTATTTAGAAGGTGTTGTGACAGATGCGGTGAGTGGACAAACCCTTTCAAACGTGAGCGTTCAACTTTCGAGTGCGGTGATGTTGGAGAAAACGAATCAACTTGGATTTTATTCAACGGGAACAGCTTTATCCGGAATTTATACGGTGAGTTTTACGAAAGCTGGCTACTATCCAATGACACTTTCAACATCCTTGATTAACGGTGCGTTGACAACGATAAATGTCCCATTAATTCCGATAACACCCTACACCCTACAAGTGAACGTGTTGGAATATGGTTCAAACAACCCGATCACGGATGCACAAATTCGTTTGTCACATCCATTAATCGACCATAACGGGATAAGCAACGGTTTGGGGGTAGAAGATTTCACCTTGTTTTACCAAGAAAATTACCGTCTCACAGTTGGGAAATGGGGGCATCAAACGTATTGTGTGGATACAATCGTAACGGCGTTCACCAATAACTTGACAGTTTATTTGGCTCCTGGATATTATGATGATTTCGAGTTCGACTTTGGTTGGAGTGTAAGTGGGACAGCTCAAAAAGGAATGTGGGAAAGAGGTGTACCTAATCCTACTACGAATGCTGTTCAAGCAATTGATGCCGAGTGGGATTGCGGAAAAATGGCTTTTGTAACCGGAAACGATGTTGGATTGAGTCCCGATAACGATGATGTGGATGAAGGCTATACGCAGTTACTATCGCCACAAATGGATTTAGGCACGTATGCGACACCACACATCAATTTTGCGCGCTCCTTCTTTTGTTACCATGGTCCAGGGGCCTTTGATGATACGATGAGTATTTACCTGTTGAATGGTACAACGAGTGTTCTCCTGCAACAAATGATTGGTCCGGAAGGTAATTTAATGGAATTTGATTACTTCAGTTTCCCCATAGCCGGACTCATTCCACTGACAAATACGATGCAGCTTCAAATCGTCATCTCTGATTTGAATCCAAATGTTAACATAACGGAAGGAGGATTGGATCATTTTTCGGTAACAAATCAAGCAACGGCCAATGTGAGTCCTGTCTCAACTGAAGAATGGATAATTTATCCAAATCCAACATCTGGAAATTTGTTTTTGAAGGGGGATAAATCCATCGGTGATTGGGCTATTTTCGGAATGAATGGACAAGAGCTTTTTCAAGGTTCGACGCAAGATTCGAGTTTGGAAGTTCCTGTTGAATCTTTACAATCGGGAATGTATTTACTCCGTTTTCAAAACGAAGTTCGTACTTGGGTAAAACAATAAATGAATTATTGGTAACTTTGAATCTCCTATGACAGAAGAAATAAACGTCTCCATTGTGATTCCACTCTTTAATGAGTCGGAATCTTTACCTGAGTTACATCGTTGGATTCAAGGTGTGATGCAGGCTCATTCACTGAGTTACGAAGTAATTTTTATAGACGATGGTAGTAAAGATGGTTCTTGGAATATCATTGAGGATTTAAAAACGATTGATGCACAGGTAAAGGGACTTAAATTCCAACGCAATTATGGTAAATCAGCGGCGTTACATGTGGGATTTGAAAAAGCAGTTGGAAAAGTTGTCATCACCATGGATGCAGATTTGCAAGATTCTCCGGATGAAATTCCAGCATTGTACGAGATGATTGTTCAGCAGGATTATGATGTGGTTTCCGGATGGAAAAAGAAACGCCACGATCCGATTTCAAAGACAATTCCGACAAAATTATACAATTGGGCTGCTCGAAGAATAACAGGTATTTACTTACACGACTTCAATTGTGGACTAAAAGCATACAAAAATGCAGTAGTTAAAAGCATCGAGTTGTATGGAGACATGCATCGCTACATTCCAGCCTTGGCTAAATATGCAGGATTCTCAAAAATCGGGGAGAAAGTTGTCCAGCATCAAGCTCGGAAATATGGCGTAACCAAATTTGGGTTAAATCGATTCTTAAATGGACCTTTAGATTTGATGACGGTTGCATTCATGGGAAAATTCGGTAAGAAACCAATGCATTTCTTTGGTGCGTGGGGAATGCTCATGTTTGTGCTTGGATTAGGATTGTTCCTATATATGGGAATCGATAAATTGTTCTTCAATACATCTGCCCTTCGACTTTCTGAACGTTCTGAGTTTTTTGTAGCTTTAGTAGCGATGATTATTGGAATTCAGTTTTTTCTCGCTGGATTTATCGCCGAATTAATCGGTCGTAATTCTTCGACACGCAATCATTACCTCATTGAAAACGAATTGTTTTAATGGAAAAATTGGCGCAGGTAGATGTCAGTTGGACCCTCTTTCTTGATCGAGACGGAGTCATTAATGAGCGGATTTTTGGAGGATACATTTTAGATTACGCTGATTTTCGATTTAAAGATGGTGTACTGGAATCCTCCAAGGAATTGTTTGGTAAATTCGTTCGAGTAATCGTGGTTACGAATCAACAATGTGTGTCTAAAGGACTAATTTCGGAGTTGGATTTGGCGTCTTTACATGAAAAAATGGTTCATGACTTCCAAAAAAAAGGATCAAAGATTGACTTCGTGTATGCAGCGTTAGAGTTGAAAGGTGATGAACCATTTATGCGAAAACCACATGCGATGATGGCGGAATTAGCACAGAAAGAATTTCCTGAAATTGATTTCACGAAGTCAATTATGGTAGGGGATACAGATGGAGATATTCTCTTTGGTAAAAATCTAGGAATGAAGACGGTACTTATTCGCAGTGAGGAAAAGACAAGTGTTGTACCAGATTTGGAACTAAATCGTTTGGGTGATCTAATAGATTTTATATGAAATACAGTATGTTTTTATGGGTGTTTATGCTCGGATCGGTGATTGCGCAAGTCAATCAAGTAGATTCGAAAGGACTCAAACAAGGAGTATGGTATAAAGACTTTCCTGGAACGAAAATTCATATGTACGAAGGTGTTTTCAAGGATGATAAGCCTGTTGGGATTTTTAAGTACCGTTACGAATCAGGAAGCATAAAAGCAGTTGTCGATAACAAATCGAACTCCAAACTTTCCATGGTGAAAATGTACTTCGAAAACGAAGCATTAATGTCGGAAGGCTGTTATTGGGATCAGAAAAAAGACTCCATTTGGGTCAATTACAATGAACGCGGAGAATTGGTCAGTGCGGAAAGTTACGTTGATGACAAGCTTAACGGTAAAAAAATCGTTTATTACCTAAATGATCAATTAGAAGCCGGAAAAATGAATGTCTTGTCGATGACAAATTACGTCAACGACCTGAAAGATGGACCGTACAAAGAATTCTATCCAACGGGCAAAGTGAAAATGACAGGGAATTTTGTAGTTGGAGAGCGAATAGGAGAGTGGATTGAATATTACAATACTGGTCAAGTGATGACTCGAGTGCGGTACAAAAGAGATGTCCTTCATGGATGGGCGTATTATTACGATAAAAATGGAAACCAATTGTCCAAAACTATGTGGAGAGATGGGTTTAAATTGGAAGGAAAAGACCTAGAGTCATTTTTGAAACGCTGTAAGGACAAAAATCTCGACCCAAATCAATAAGAACAGTGAGAAAGAAAGAAAAACTTACTTTTTTCTCCGCTTTGCCACCCTTTCGTGGTGGGATAGCTCAGTTTAGCGAACAATTTCGAAAAGCATTAGCGAGGGTTCGTGAAATGGAATCATTTACTTTTCGTCAACAATACCCCAATTTTCTTTTCCCTGGACAATCCCAATTCGAGGAGAATCATCCCGTTTTTCATTCCTCCAGAATTGTATCAACATTTCGTCCATGGACTTATCTAAGTGCACTTGTCAGCTTGAGGAAGTCAAAAGGAGACGTTTTTATTACTAGTTATTGGATGAGTTTCTTTGGACCAATGATGGGATTTTGGGCACAGTTTTTACCAAAGAAAATAGTGAAAATCGCCTTGATTCATAATTTAGTCCCACACGAAAAACGTTTTTTCGACCAGGCTTTTAACCGTTATTTCCTGAGTAAATATGATGGATTTATTGTCTTGTCCGAATCCGTTAAACAAGCCGTTTTGGCGCAAAAACCCGAAGCAGTAATTCGTGTGTTGAAGCACCCGAGTTACCAGCAATTTGGAAAAAAAACGGACAAGAATCAGGCGCGTCAAGAAATTGGCATTCATTCAGATAAAAGAACCGTGTTATTTTTCGGTTTAATTAGAGATTATAAGGGCTTGGATATCCTTTTGGAAGCTTTTTCATCGTTGGACGATTCCTTTCAGTTGCTTATTGCAGGTGAAGTATACGGGGAAAGAAAAGCATATGATGCCTTGATTCAACAAGCTAAAAACAAGCAGATACATTTCTTCGATCAGTTCATTCCATCCGAGAAGGTTCAATTCTTTTTTAGTGCCTCCGACCTCTGTGTCCTACCATATCGAACAGCTACACAATCAGGACTAAAGGCTATGTGTGATGTTTTTCAACTTCCGGTCTTAGTGAGTCAAGTAGGTGGTTTAACCGAAGAGATTGCCGAAAATGAAAATGGCTTCCTTATTCACGACATGAGTCCTGAAGCACTCGCTT
>JBILRU010000051.1:0-15065 GCA_044372485.1 Crocinitomicaceae bacterium | reverse complement strand
AAAGGATTTCCCTCCTTCATAAGAAATCTGTTTGTTATCAAAATCTGAATTCGACCAATGTCCGTTTGATCGGTCAAAGCCCATAGATATTTTTTGATTCCAACCCTTAATTGGCGCACTCATCGTTACATTGATACCTGCCGTCCCAAATGATCCAGTATAGGATTGCGCTTTGACAAATGTTTTACTTGAAAGATGGGAAACAAAATTGATTGCTCCAGCAAGGGCACTTTGTCCAAACATATGTGTTGCTGGACCTTTGGTAACTTCAATTTGATCAATGGCATTCACTGTGAATGGAATGTTCATCGCATGATGTCCTGTTTGTGGATCCACCATCTTGAATCCATTTACTAAAATCAAGGTTTGTTCGAAACTTCCTCCACGAATTCCAATATCTGCTTGCATTCCGTTTAAACCTCTCTGACGTAGATCCACGCCTGAGGTATAGCTCAATGCTTCACTTAAACTTCGGGAAGGCAACATCGCCAATTTATCGGCTTTGAGCAGCGTCATTGATTGGTTGCGCTTAAAATAATCTATTGGATTTCCTCTTCCCGTTATGATAATATCATTAAGTGTCAATGTTTTTATCTGCGGTATAATAATGTCTCTTTGACTGAATACGTTAAATGCTAATGTGGATATGAAAAGAACATTGTAGATTTTTATCATTTCGTTTTTTTTGCAAAAGTAATATTTGCTAACCGAATAACACCTCAAGGAATTTAAATTAACTTTTTAACGATATAGAAAAGAAAAATCAGTTAATCTAGGAATTTCACCTTCGTACTGTATTTGAATGAGGTGCTCACCAGGCAATAAATGCATAAAATTACGATCAAAGGCAATTCCTGCTTTTTGCGAAAAAAGCCAGAAATCAGCACAAAAAGCACTGTTTTTCACCCAAATCTCTGCTGTTTTGTTCAATTCATCGGTATTTTTGATAGTTAATTCTATTTGAACCTCTCGTTTTTTTGGCGCAGGTCCAACTAAAAAGTCACGGGTAATCCCATTGGATAATTCAATCCGAATCAATTGTTCATTCTTTGGAATTACGTTCCAAATCATTTTACTCTCTTGATAAGCCAAGCTTGCTGTGCCATCAATTTGCAATGGAGATAATCCACGTTCACCCCAATTCAAATTGTAAATCAGTATTTTACATCCCAATACTTGATTTTCCATGACATCGGACTTCACATACAGTTGCACTTCACCTTTTTCAGTTGTTTTCTGTAAAATAGCGACGGGTTGAAAGTCCTCACGCATGGCGTAATGCAAGGCTTTCCAATTTCCCTGATAATCGATGCTCGACCATGTAGGTGCTGGCCAACAGTCATTTAATTGCCAATACAAGGTCCCCATGCAACGCGGTGCATCCAAACGATGTCCAGAAACAGCGCTAGAAACGGCAAAACGCTGGGTCAATTGTGAATAATAGACAAAACGGTTGAAGTCTTTCGTGGAACCATAAAGCATATCAGCATGCTTTTGAATCATCCCATTTCCTACATAACTTTTCTGATGGTGCTTCATCACAGCACTATGTAAACTAAAATCGGTGGATTCAGCAAACGTATTCAAGGTCGAAAATTCAGGGAAACTTTGGAATCCATATTCCGCATTGAAACGTCCAATTTTGGTGGCGAAATTAGACATTGGATCCTTTCCATGCCAAACGCCCCAGTAATGCTGTGATCCGTGATTGTAGAAATCGTCATTCCCCCAATTACTCAGTGGAGACGTGTGTATATAACTGGTGTTTGTCCAGTTGGAAACTACCTTAGGCGCCAATCCTTTAAATAAATCATCATAGGCTTTTAAAATCATTTGTTGTTCCGAATCAGACAAATGATACTGACTTTGAAATCCCCAATTCTTCCAAGCGACATCAACTTCGTTGTTTCCATTGAATAGTACGACCGATGGATGAGCTGAAATGCGTGGAATCTGGTAATTAAACTCCGCTTCAACCGTTTTCAAAAACGCCTCATCACCTGGATACATCGCACAAGCAAACATAAAATCCTGCCAAACCATGATGCCTTTTTCGTCACAAGCACGGAAAAAAGCCTCATCTGGATAAAATCCTCCGCCCCAAATACGCACCATGTTAAAATTAGCCTTGGACATTTGTTCTACTTGATCAATCCAATCTTCATCGCTAATAGATGCCGGAAAAACAGATGGTGGAATGAAATCTGCTCCTTTGCAAAAGATTGGGAGTCCATTTACCTGAAATTCATACGATGTTCCCCATTGGTCTTTCTGCTGAATCAATTCAGCAGTTCGTATTCCGAATTGAAGTGGTTTTTCATCTACGATTTTTCCATTAACTAATAGCCGAAGTGTATCGTGGTAAAGATTTGGATTACTGATTCCAGCTGGCCACCATAATTGTGGATTATACTGAATAACTTCTGCCTCCAAATGTCCAGTAGTTAGATTTTTGATTAACGAAAGTTCGCCGTACAGTTCAGATAAAACTTGAAAGGATGCTGTTTGATCCACGACATCCAATACGTACTTCAAGCGGGCGAAAAGTTCTTCCTTCGGAATGGACACTGTTTGAACGGTGAGTCCTAGAATTTCATTTTCTTTACCCAATCGCACTTCAATAGGTTTTGCAAATCCAATGGTATTCATGCGCAGCGCCCAATCCCAACCAAATTGGTATTGTGGTTTACGAGTGAGTGGCGCTACTTTCCATCTGGAGGGATCATTTGGTGCTGGATAATGGAAATCTTCCGTTTCATAACGTTCTTTATGGTAAAGTGTTGGAGGCGTGAAAACCACACGAATGTCATTGTAACCACATTGTATATTCGACTTTATGTCGAATGTAAACGGATGAAAGAAATTATCCGTTTTTCCAGCGAGTTGTCCATTTACATATACAGAAGTGTAAGTATCAACGTTGGGGAAATGAAGTTCTAACGATTTAGCTTGGAATTGTACTTCCGATAAATAGAATTGGGATTTAAGTTCCCACTCATATTCCTCTATCCATTGGTACAGTTCTTCGTTTTTACCGTAAAAAGGGTCAGGCAATTCACCTGAATGATACAGCGCTTCTTGAATACTTCCCTTTTCACCAAATGATTTCCATTCATTTGTTTTTGGGTTTTTATAGCTCCAATTCAGCACGGTTTGACCATGAACAAGTCCGAACATACTACAAAGAATGACAGTAATCCATTTTCCCATTACCAGTTGCGATCAAAAGTTGCATCGACCATTTTCTCTTCTTCCATGGTTCTCAAGGCAAAGTTGAATCCATTGTAAATCGAATATGCACCGTAATTACCGTCTTTATCCAAGGCAATGAATCCACATTGTAAACCAGTCAAATCATCGTGTTTCTTGATGATGCGCATACATGCTTCTTTACAAGCATCCATGGGTGAATACCCGTGACGCATTAACTCAACGACAGTGTGACTTCCAGCCACGCGAATAATCGCTTCACCGAGTCCTGTTGACGTTGCTGCTCCAACTTCTTGATCGATAAACAAACCAGCACCAATAATTGGTGAATCTCCCACTCGTCCATGCATTTTGTAGGCCCATCCACTTGTCGTGCAGGCACCACTAAAATTCCCTTTCGCATCCATCGCAATCATTCCAATGGTATCGTGGTTTTCGTGATTAATTTCTGGTTTTTTGAAAACGTCTTTGTTTTCTTTTTTCCATTTTTCGTAGTCTTTTTTAACTTCTGGAATCGGTGTTTTGATGGTATCAAAGCCATAATCCAAGGCAAATTGACGTGCGCCATCACCCACTAACATCACGTGTTGTGTTTTTTCCATCACCGCTCGTGCCACTGAAATCGGATGAGCGATTCCTTCTAGACAGGCAACTGAACCACAGCGCGAACGCTCGTCCATGATACATGCGTCCAGGGTTACGTGTCCGTCGCGGTCTGGACGTCCACCTATTCCTACACTGCGATTCGTAATATCTGATTCCGTTACGCGAACGCCTTTTTCCACGGCGTCCAATGCGGACCCACCGTTTTTCAAGACTTCCCAAGCGGCTTTATTGGCATCGAGTCCATGAATCCATGTAGAAAGTACAATTGGACCCTTTACTTTTCCACTTGCCGAAGTCGCTACGATAGTGGCTGCTTTCGCGGGCTCAATCAAACTGAGGATTCCAGTGGCTGCGCCTAGTTTGAGGAAGTTTCTTCTTTTCATTACTTAATTCTTTTTTCTAAGTTCTGCTGCTAACCAGGATTGAAACGCAACCGCATTGCGCATGTGCTCCGCTCCGGAAACAGCAAAATTGTGACGTCCCGAATAATCTGGTTTCGCACACATGTAGATGTAATCCACGTCCGCACGATTCAACACTGCATCTACTACTTTCGGAGAAGGTAAGCAAATAGGTCCGGGAGGAAGTCCATTGATTTTATAAGTATTATATGGACAATCGATGTTGCTGTGAACTTCCAACAAACGTTGAACGCCTTTTAGTTGGTCTCCCCAACAGAATTTGAACGTTGGATCTGATTGTAAACGAATTCCTTGGTTGACACGATTCAAGTACAAACCAGCGATGATTGGCCATTCATCTGCGTTCACAGATTGCTCGGAATACACTACGCTTGCAAGAGTAACTACTTGACTTGGTGAGTTTAAACCAATTTTACTTAAACTATTTTTACGCTCAGTAGTCCAGAAGTTTTTAAATTCCTGCGCCATGCGATCCACGAACATTTCCTCATTTGAATCCCAGTACATTTGATAACTATCTGGAATAAACAAGGCTGGTAATTGTTCTACCGTAAATCCAAGTTTGGATAGTGTGGAACCAGATTGTAAGAATGAAATGAGTTGAGCGCTATCGACATCTATGCATTTGGAAACCTTTCCAGCCATTTGATAAATGTCCCGGCAATTGTTAAACGTTACCTCCACTTCTACTTCTGCATTTCCATTTCCATTCGAATTCTTGGTGAATCCATTCAACAAGGTTCGGTAATTTGTCCCTGGTTTAATGAGATACTTTCCAGAGGCTATTGTTTTGTTAGTTAATTGTTTGTACTCACCTACTGAAATGAAAGATTTAACATCGTCAATAATCTTTTCTTGTACTAATTGATCAGCTAATTGATTCAAATCCTTGGAGCCACTGATGTAAAAAGCCTGTTCTTGCGCATTGAGGCTTTTGTGACTTCCTGCTAAAAAAAGCATTGCTTTTGGACCGACAACAATCAATCCAACAACCATAAAAATACCTCCAACAATGATTAATTTTCCTTTAGACATAACTGATAACTTATTTCATCTATTTCACTTCCTTTATAGCGAAGCCATCCTTTGCGGACGCCGACTTTTCTAAAATTCATACGTTCAAACAAGGCGACACTAGCTGGATTATCACCATGAATGGAGCATTGTAAATTTCGTAATTCTAAGTAATCTCGAGTATACTTAATAAGTTCCTGTAGCGCATCCATCGCAAATCCATTGCCTCGATCGGCATCCATAGCAATTAAAATCCCGACAGAAGCATAGCCATGTTTGAAATTCACTTCATATAAATCGATGACACCTACGGAACGTTCTGATTCTTTTTCAATAATCACGAAACGCAGTTGTCCCGATTTTCTCAAGTCAGCTTGATGTTCGATGAGCGCCATGATGTCAAACATAGAAAAAGGCACCTCCGTATTGGAAACTTTCCAGTTTTCGGGATTATTCTCCCACATATAAATTGTGGTCGCATCGGATTTCTCCACTGCTCTCAGATATACTTTTTCACCTACTAACATCGCTCGATTTTTCCTTGATACACAAAAGTAGCCGGACCCACCAAATGTATTTGTTCAAATCCATGCTGACTTCTTTCCCAGAATACTTCGAGCCTACCACCTTTTGTTATCACTTTGACATGTCGTCCGGATTCCGGAAAGAGCCTCGCATATACCAAAGCACAAGCCGTGACACCTGTCCCGCAGGACAAGGTTTCATCTTCCACTCCACGTTCGTAGGTGGCTACACGAATTCCGTCATCTTCTAAGGAAAGTAAGTTCACGTTGATACCATCTTGGTTATATTTCTCGGAATAACGAATGGATTTTCCCAAGGCAACAACGGTTTCAACCGCATGATCTGAATTTAGTGTGACGTAATGTGGAGACCCTGTATTCAACACGAAGTCATCCCCATCTTTACTAATCTCATGAACATCCTGCATGTGGATTTTCACCTCATCACCACATTGCGCAGCGTGATGAAATCCATCTATCGCTTTAAATTGCACTGAACGGGTATCGATACCAAGACTTCCAGCGAAATGTACCGCACAACGGGCGCCATTGCCACAGAAGGACTGAGAACCATCGGCATTGAAATACACCATTTCGAAAGTCGCATCAGCACATAACTGAATGATGATTAGTCCATCAGCACCAATACCAAAACGTCTATCACAATAACATTGAATGTCAGACTGAGACAAATTGTCACATTGTCCTTGACGATTATCGATTAAAATAAAATCGTTTCCTGTTCCTTGATATTTTGAAAATTCAATCTGCATAAAGCTTGAACAAAAGTATCGAATAAATCAATATCAATTCTTAACAAAATTTAACATTTTTGAGGCAATTTTTGGAATACTATTTGCGTTTAGAAATCGAACTATTTAAAAACTGTTTTATTATGAATTTCTTAAGTTACTTTAAAATGTTAGGATTAGGCATACTTGGTGGAACCTTACCTCTAGCCACTTATGTCATTATAGAGCATTCCTCTACGAAACTTTCTGAGCAAGTTTTGGATGGAAATCGTTTCGCTAAGCAAGTTTCCATGAGTGGAGTTCCTCCGGGAGTAGACTTCATAGAGGCATCTGCCAACACGATTAACTCGGTAGTTCACATTACCACGAAGGTGGTTTCCACTACTTTTCAACGAGATCCCTTTCAGGAATTGTTTTATGGTCCCGGAGCAGGTGGACGCGAGTTCAAGCAATATGGAGCGAGTTCAGGTTCCGGAGTCATTGTTTCCTCTGAAGGATATATTGTTACCAATAATCACGTGATCGAAAACGCCAGTGAAATAGAAGTGATTTTAAACGACAATTCCAGCTATACGGCAAAGGTGATTGGAGCTGATCCAGCGACGGATATTGCTGTCCTGAAAATTGAAGGATCCGGCTTCACTCCTATTCCACTTGGAAATAGTGACGACTTAAAGATTGGCGAATGGGTTCTTGCGGTTGGAAATCCCTTTAATTTAACTTCAACGGTAACAGCTGGAATCGTATCCGCAAAAGCGAGAAACATCAATTTATTAAGTGAAAGAAATGGTCAGGATATCGTTCCGATTGAATCATTTATTCAAACAGATGCTGCGGTAAATCCAGGAAATAGTGGCGGGGCATTGGTGAACACACAAGGACAACTTATTGGAATCAATACCGCAATTGCATCACAAACAGGTAGTTATAGCGGCTATTCCTTTGCTATCCCTGTAAATCTGGTAAACAAAGTAATGAGCGACTTAATTGATTACGGAATTGTTCAACGTGGTTATTTAGGTGTTCAAATCTCTGATGTTTCTCAAGAAATCAAGGAGAAAAACAAGTTGCCAAACTTAAAAGGAGTTTTCTTGGCAAAAGTGATTGAAGATGGAAGTGCCGATAAAGCGGGATTAAAGGACGGTGATGTCATCTTGAAAATCGGAAGTAAAGAAGTGAATTCGGTTTCGGCGCTTCAAGAAGAAATTGGAAAAAGACGTCCGGGCGACAAAGTTTCCCTGACGGTGCGACAAAAAGACGGTGACGAGGTCATTCGTGAATTGGTTTTGCGTAACAAAGAAGGAGAGACCGCGTTGATGTCCAAGGAAGAAATAAATAAAAGTCAAGCATTGGGAGCCACTTTTAAGGAAATGACCGAAAAAGAGAAAAAGGAGTTAAATATTGCTTACGGCGTCAAAGTAAAATCCATCGGAGCAGGTAAATTAAAAGCCATCGGTTTGATGGAAGGAGATGTTATCTTAAAAGTGAACAATGAGCCCATTGAAACTATCGAAGAATTGAGCGGAAAGTTAAGTGGTGTGAATCGAGGTGTTCTTCTTGAAATCATGACGGAGAGTGGGAAACGCGAATATAAAGGCTTGGGGTTATAAACAAAAAAAGGCTTAAAAATCAGGGTTAAGAACTCGTTGATAAAAGTTAATAAATTGTGGAAACTAAATTTTTTCAATCCCAATTTTTGGCGTTACTTTGCTTCCAATACGATAGAATAGATAGAGAATTAACAAACAATTAGAGATATCCAGCAGCATGAGACAGCTCAAAATCACCAAATCGATAACAAACAGAGAGAGTCAGTCTTTAGATAAATATCTACAGGATATTGGTCGTGAAGAACTGATCACAGCAGAAGAAGAAGTAGAATTAGCCAGAAAGATAAAAGCCGGTGATCAAAAAGCTTTGGAAAAACTGACAAGAGCGAACTTACGTTTTGTCGTTTCCGTAGCAAAGCAATACCAAAATCAAGGTTTAACGCTTCCTGACTTAATCAACGAAGGAAACCTTGGACTAATCAAAGCAGCTCAGAAATTTGATGAAACGCGTGGATTCAAATTTATCTCATACGCAGTTTGGTGGATTCGTCAATCAATCTTGCAAGCATTAGCTGAACAAGCACGTATTGTACGTCTACCATTGAACCAAGTTGGATCTTTGAATAAAATCAACAAGGCATTTTCTCGACTTGAGCAAGAATTCGAACGTCCACCTTCAGCGGAGGAATTAGCAGAAGCATTGGAAGTTCCTGAAGACAAAATCAAGGAGAGTTTAAGTGTGTCAGGTCGTCACGTTTCAATGGATGCTCCATTATCTTCTAACGAAGATGGAGGGACCTTGATGGATGTCATGTCTAACGCAGATGCTCCTCGCACTGACCAAGCCTTAATGGCTGAGTCACTTCAAAAAGAAATTGAGCGTTCGTTAAGTACCCTAACAGATAAAGAACGTGAGATCATTCGTTTGTTCTTCGGAATCGGAATGAATCACGGACTAACGTTAGAAGAAATCGGAGCGAAATTCAACTTGACACGCGAGCGTGTTCGTCAAATTAAAGAAAAAGCGATTCGACGACTGCGTCATACTTCGCGAAACAAATTACTGAAGTCCTACCTAGGATAAACATTGTAAGGCTGTCTGCGAAAGTGGACAGCCTTTTTTTCTTCCCTATTTTTTAGAATCAACAATCAATCAACACATAAACAAAAAAAAGAATGGAATCGAAAGATGGCTATGAAAAAGAGCTTCACTCCCACATTGAGCAGGAGCGTGCAGCGGTAACGTTGCAAAGCAAGGTCGGCGAATTATTGTACGACAAAGGAATTGAATTGGTATTATTCCGCAACCACTTGACGGATGTAACCATCTCTGAAATTCTAAATTTACATGAATACGCGAAGAAAGTAGTAAACAAACCCATCGATGTGTTTACCACTTCGGAATTAGCCGTTGCTTTGATGACTTTGGATGTGAAAGCAGCTAAATTGGACATTGGCAAATTGGCTAGTGAGTGGTTAGTAGAACACGCGAACTATTCATCTAAAACGGAATTCTTAACAGACAAACTTAGTAAGCTTCCAGCGCAACAAGCAATCGAGCCACGTGATGTTGTTTTATATGGATTTGGTCGTATTGGTCGTTTGGCAGCAAGAGAATTGATCAAACAAGCTGGAAAAGGACAGCAATTGCGTTTAAGAGCGATTGTCACACGTGGATCTAGTGATGCAGACATTATTAAACGTGCCTCCTTATTACGCAACGACTCAGTACATGGCGCTTTCAAAGGAACGGTGCTTGAGGATTTAGCAAATAAAAGCTTGGTGATCAATGGTCAAATCGTTCACATGATTGATGCTTCCAATCCAGAGGACATTGATTACACACAGTTTGGCATCAACAACGCGTTGATTATCGACAATACAGGTGTTTTCACGAACCGTGAGCAATTGTCCCGTCACCTTCAAGCGAAAGGTGTATCCAAAGTATTATTGACAGCGCCAGGAAAAGAAGTTCCAAACATCGTTTATGGAATCAACCAAGGAACTTTGGACATTGAAAATGAAAACATTTTCTCTGCAGCTTCATGTACAACGAATGCCATCTCTCCTATTTTAAAAGTAGTGAACGACAAATTTGGAGTCGTGAAAGGACACATCGAAACGGTACATGCCTACACGAATGACCAGAACCTCTTGGACAACATGCACAAAAAAGTGCGTCGTGGACGTTCAGCAGCAATCAACATGGTCATCACATCAACAGGAGCCGGAAGTGCGGTAACAAAAGTGATTCCAGACTTAAAAGACAAATTAACTGCAAATGCAGTGCGTGTCCCAACACCAAATGGATCTTTGGCTATCTTGAGTTTAGAATTAGGGAAAGAAACTAGTGTCGAGGAAGTCAATGCAACAATTAAAGATGCTGCCTTAAACGGCGAATTGGTGAATCAAATTCACTATTCATTCGATCCGGAATTGGTATCCAGCGACATCATCGGTAACACATGTTGTTCGGTTTTCGACTCCAATGCAAGCATTGCATCTGTGGATGGGAAAAATGTGGTCCTGTACGCATGGTACGACAACGAATTCGGTTATACAAAACAGGTAATTCGTCTAGCGAAATACATTTCGAAAGTTCGAAGAGCAATGTACTATTAAGTGAAAGCCTCCTCCGGGAGGCTTTTTTTTGACTTTTTGTCAAAGTTTAGATAGAAGAAGGATGGAATCAAGTCAAAACAATTATTTTTGAGTCATGAATCATAAAAGAATCACCATCGCCATTGACGGGTTTTCAGCTTGTGGAAAAAGTACACTCGCTAAGGACCTCGCGAAAAGATTGGGATATGTATTTATTGATTCTGGCGCCATGTATCGGGCAGCTGCATTGTATTGCATACAGAATCGACTTATCAAAGATGGTGAATTAGCCAAAGAAGAAATCAATACGCACTTGACGAGAATGGAAATTCATTTTGAAGTCATCGATCAGGAACTTCGTGTTTTCTTGAATAAACAAGATGTCTCGAATGAAATTCGCGAGCCTAAAGTCGCTGAGATTGTTTCCATTGTGGCAGCCTACAAACCGATTCGAGAAAAATTAGTGCAAGCACAGCAAAAAATGGGAGTTCTTGGTGGGATCGTGATGGATGGCCGCGACATTGGCTCCGTTGTCTTTCCAAATGCTGAACTGAAATTATTTGTCACTGCGGATCCAGAAATTCGTGTGCAGCGCAGGTTAGCAGAAATGCAATCCAAAGGAATCGAGATGTCAGTGGAAGAAGTGCGTCAGAACTTAGCGGAGCGAGATCACTTAGATTCTACTCGCGTCGAAAGTCCTTTGATACAAGTTTCCGATGCACTTGTGTTGGACAATTCCCAACTAACTAAAGAAGAACAGTTAGACTGGGTTTTAGCGAAAGTGGCTTTACTCGTAACCAATTAAAGCGAACACAGAAAAGGACGACAACCAATGGTCAATGTCGTAATTTCCTTTTCCAATACTTTCTTGTGCGTAGTCCCACATGTCGTTCATGGCTTTCACCCACTCTTTTTTGGTGGCTTCGTTCAAGGTTCCTTCTGGAAGTGTTTTCAACATTCCATTTAGACACCAAATCCGGTTCAAATGATACCCATCCCAATGTGATTCGTAACCATCGTGTTTTTCTGAGCGTTTGATTTGCAATGGAATATTCACGCGTTCTGCCACAAATAAATCCGGACAGTAACTTTTGCTCCATTTGACAAATTTTTCCGGTGTCATCACCTTTCGCATCAAATCAGCGACCAACAAACTTGCGGACATAAAATCGTATTCGTACGGTTCCTTTTCAATAGCTACACGCTCCAGTTTACCGTAATACTTCATTGCAGCGGACGCTACCACTTTCTTTAATTTCTTATCACCAAAAGCAATGGCATAATCATAGGCAAATGATAAACCCATTGCGGGACTATCATGACTTCCGGATAATTCGACATCATTCACTTGTTTCCAAATAACGGAATGCACAAAAGCGATATAGCTGGACAATGGCATGAGATTTCTCAACCATTCTTTCGCTTCGGGATCATCCCATGAATTCAATTCATCTGCTACTTTCAGTACCCATGATTGTCCATATGGAAATTCAAAAAGACCGTTTTCATGCGATCGCACATACGCTAATTCCTTTTGGATATTTTCCGAAGTAAAACTTTCCTTTAAACGTTGACGCAATTCTGCTGCTTCTGGAATATTTGGGTGCAACTTCAAGATTTTAATCATACACCAATGATTATGAACTGCACTATGCCAATCGTAACAACCATAAAACGAAGGCCAAACATCTCGCGGGCCATCTGTGTCACCTTTCTTGCGAAGTGCTTTGAAATAGTAATGAGGACTCGATTTCGAAGCACAATCTAAAGACAATTTTGCAAAATACGACGCACCTTCATCAGAAAGTGTATAGCGTCCATCGGCAAGGTTTGTCACTAGTTTATTGTTTCCTGTATTTAGAATTAAACCCGAGGACTCCTGACCGAAGGAACTGAATCCAACCAGTAAAAATGCAATAAAAAGGTACTTCATAAAATAGATTTAAGTCGGTTAGTTTGAAGGTGCTTTGAATCCATTTTTCATTATGGACATGGATTCTTTTCCAATTCCAACAATGGAAATGATGTTCAGTGGGAATTCTAGGAGTACGTGAGAGAAGCTCAAGAAGAACAACAAACTCAATCCCAAAGAATAATCGTAGGCATAGAATACACTGGCAACGATCCAAAGTAACAATACCGCTGCAAAGCGCAATTTCGGAACTTGGTGCCAACGAATAACTTCTGTTTTACTAAACCAATTCAAGTAATGATATAAATATGCGAAGGCGATGAAACGCATGAGCATGATTCCAATCGTTGAATTGTAGACAATGGAAGCATATTTCTCCAAAGAGAATCCCGTAAACAATTTCGCAGGAATCGGCTTCATTTGGTATTCATCCAACATTCCTTCCTTCGAGAATAAAAGTAGAATATTGTCCACTTGGAAATTTGGATTCAAAGGCTGTTTATTGATTAAATACGCCTTGTTTGGAATTTTAGAAAGGCTATCCACCAATCCGTTTAGGTTTTCTTTTGTAATGAAGTTGTATTGCGCATTCGCATCTTTAAAATCCTTTTTCTTCACGAAAGAAACGAAGTCCGCATTCGTGTAAACTGGATCGTTAATGAGGTTGAAATGATCCATGATGCTGATGTTCGTCGCATAGAATCCATCCCCTTTCGCGTAATGTGCATTTTTACCAAACTCAGAAATAGGTGCTTTTGGATCGACTGGAAGTGCAAAAACCAATAACAAAGGCACGGTCACGAATCCAACCATTTGCCACATTCCCGAAACGCTTCTTGTTTTCAAGGAACCGAACAACATGAAAAGTCCAGTGAACAGGTAGACGTGAATCAAGGTTGGCACCAAGGAAGTCAAGGCGAAAACCGTTGTGCTCTCTGCGTTCGATGTGGCATTATCTGGACTCAACCAACCAGAAACGAATACATACAAGAATAGAATGGCAACAATTTTCACGATCAAGTTTTTCACCAAGGCGAAAAGAACTGCGCTAAACAAGGCAAAAACCAAGAGTTTATCGAAGAGATTCATTTTCACGAAGTAGTCATACACTTCAACGCTGACTCCAAAATCCTTCGCAAATGCCGCATAGGAAAGCAGTATTCCAACCAACAGCAATACAACGAAATCGTATTTTCCTTTCGCATAATAGTTACGGTCGTGCAACCAACTGATTTCCGTCAAGTAATGCAGGGGTCCTAGGTATGCATATGCCAATAAGAATGTTTCAAATGGATAAAAGTATGCAAGTACCGCTGTAATAAGCATTAATCCAATGTTGGCGTAGTTGATTTTGTCTTCTCTTAATGCATTCATGTTGGTCGATTTTATCTAACAAATTTAACGAAAATAATAGCTAAAAAAAAGCCACCGATACTTTCGATGGCTATGTATAACTAATTAAAATAATTTAATCTGATCCTCGTTGTCGTCTTCTTCTTTCTTGGTTAAATCCCATTCCATACTTGGAATTGGACCCGCTTCGTCTTCTTCTAGGATTTCTACCTCTTCTTCATTGGTAGATTCTGCCGGTTTTTGATCTGGCCATGGCTCTGGACTTTCATCGATGGGATGAGTAAGGACGATTTCCTTCACCTTGAGTTTCGTTATTTGATTTCCCTGCGCTTTCATTCCTTTGATATCAATCAAATCTGCTAAGTTGACGACGTTGTCGGGAAGGTTCTTCGTTTCCTTCAGTAATTTGTTATAGACAATCTTCGCCTCTGGACGATAAGCTGTCGAAACAATGTCCATGTAGGAACCTGCGGATTCGCTGATGAACGAAACGCGTTTATCCATCTGCACTTCGCAAACAAAACGTTTCACGTAGTGCATTTCTTTCTCAGCATCAAAATACACCGTGGAAATTGGTCGATCTTGGATCCATTTTTCGATGTGAACCATGTCCTCGTCGAAATGCATTGCTAAATCGAAAGAACTTAAACGGTATTCTCCGTTGCGATATAAAGTCAAAATGCGGTCGTCACCTTTGAAGGAACCTAGGAACTTACCACGCCCTTCATCATTTAGTCTTCCAACAACTGAGTCGTACCAAATCTTGCGGGCTGCCAACGTAGATCCACCTACTTCTTTTTGCACGATTTTCTGGATGATTTCCTTCGTCACTCTATTTCCTGCTGAATTTCTTCCTTTGATGAGTAATTCGCCTAAATCGACATCGAAACGCAAACGTTTCAAATGTGGTCTTGGACGCAACAATACCGTGATTACTTCGCGTTCACCATTTGGATGAACGGAGAAATAGAGCATCTTCGATCCTTTTGCTCCTTTGGTTAAATCGTATTCTGAATCACGTGTGATGGAATTCACGTAGAATCGTTTCATCATCGTCGCACCACCAATACCGTCTTGATAGAACAAGTGGTAAATGGTACGCGTGTCTCCTTTTTTCCAAA
>JBILRU010000050.1:0-15260 GCA_044372485.1 Crocinitomicaceae bacterium | reverse complement strand
AATAGCAACCATTTTTTGGAAATATTTTTTTATTTCAATCATTTCTCGTTATCAATTAGGCTGTTTCAAGTGAGTGTTTTCTTCTAAAGCATGACGCATAACTTTTATATACACGAAACAAATCTCCGACAGCAGCAGTATCCGTAGTTAAAAATAATCCAGGTTTTCCTTTTATCGAAACAGTATGACTCCTGTCATAAGTTCGTGTATTTTTGGTTCCGTCTCCTTTATTTCCAGTCCAGACAGTCGTTAATTCGTATTTGTGTTGGCGTTCCATTTTCTCAAAGAAATTATTGTTCCTCAATGACTGAGGAGCCTTTAGAATTGTTGCCGGAAGGCCACTCCCAACGTTCGTGAAGTCGAATCTTTCCGTTAGGCAATATTTCAGGTATAGATTGACAAATTCCGGTCATCAATTCACCTTTGTCATTTACTTGGTGGTAACGCATATCAATATTTCCAAGTTTATCTACCAATCCAATTAAATGACCCTTTTGAATTTGCCCACCAGCATATTCAGCTGTCAGAATATTGCCCTTTTGCTTGTAATGAAAAACTGTTTGCTCTGACGTTTCTCCATTTGCGGTGTTCGAGATTGGTCTAAATAGTTTGTCGTGATAGTTCATATAGGCGTTTTGCTAAAATTAATAAATTCTCAAATCACTTGACAGCGTTCGATGTCAATTTCATCTAGACTTAGAATTTTATTTAATTTTACCTTGCTTAAACAAGTTTATTCTTTTGGCGTGGATTTACTGCAAGGGGAATTGAAAAATAATGAAATGAAAAACTCCAAAACAACCTACTACTGTTTCAGCATTTTTGCTATTTGCTTCCTCTTCTTTCAGGGACTTTCTTACTATGTTAGACCCAATTATTCTGGGGATAATGCGGCATTCAGTTATTTCTTAGGAATTGCACCCAATTTCTTTCCAGCGATTGGAATACCTGCTTTGTTTGTCTTGTTTATGATGCAATAGAAGACTACGAGCAAATGGTTAAATGAGAAAAGCTATATCACGGCAAATCTCATTTCCTTAACTGGACTAATTGCCTGGGAATTCATTCAAACGTCTTCAAAGAATTTACATTTTGATTGGAACGACATCATTTGGTCAATCATTGGAGGAGCAATTTTTCAGTTGATTTGGAAATTGACTCCAGAAAGGCTGAAATAATAGTTAGAAGTTTACTGCTAAACATCCTCTTGAATTTTTATACTTTTATTGAATGAAGTCTTTATTCCTCCTTTCCTTCCTTGCAATAAACCTAACTGCTTTCTCCCAGTCCCAATGGGAAATCGAACTATCACATGAGGCGCCAGTACCTCGAATGGGAAAATGGGTCAGAGGAGATTACACCGTTTATTTTTCTTTGGATACACTTTCTATGCATTTTCGAAGGTGCGAGCAAAGTATCACAAGATCCCTGGAATATTATAAAGACCAAGATTCAAGCTTAGCGAACTATTTCAGGGCAACTCAAAACAGGTATGGTAAGGCCGCAACAATACTTGAACAGGCGGCAAATGGATTCGATTTAAAAACCTTGATTATTTATGAAGGAATTGAGAATCCCATTCGAAATTTGGAAGATTTCAGGATCCTTGAAAGCTACGTCAAGAACAGAGTAGAACAGGGAAAGGCAATCGTTATGTACAAAAACGAACGCATTTATACCTTATGCGGAAACTCTGAAATGAGTAATCAAGGTCGCGTCGACACAGTTCAAGATATTTTGAATAGGGGCTACGAAATGAGAACTTTTTATGACGAGCCTGACAATTGTCTTTTTTTAGAAGTTCAGATTTTGGGGTGGTAGGCAGAGTGAGAAACAGAGCGAAGTGTGAGAACGAGAGCACAGAGCGTATTACATCTTCACAAAACTCTTTCGAACTATTTGCTGATCAACAGCCGTCAGGACATAGAATCCAGCGGGAAGAGTTGAAACATCAAACTGATTGGCTCCGGCGCTTTTGAAAATGATTGATTTTCCGCTTAAATCTGTTACCTGAATGGATGTGAATTCCGTATCGCTAAGAAGTGATAATTCGATGTTTACTGGATTCTCGAAACGCACGTCTAACGTTGCTTCATTTAAACCAGCTCCGGGTCCATATTTTATCACCGTACCTAATAATACAGAGCAATTGGAATCGTAGATTTCGTAATTGATTAGTCCTTTCGTGATGTCATCGTAGCCATCAATTAATAAGGCCTCAATTTGCGCGGAATCTAAATCACAGAAACAATTACTGAGCAGTGAATAGTTCATATTTGTATTGTTGTTCACATTGTAATTGACATTCCCACAGATTTGGTTGTTGTAAATCGAAGGACTATCCTGTACATTGGTTACATATTCAATCAGTACAGCTCCCATATTATTATTAATCACATTGTTATGGATGTCGGCATTTACGGAAGCTTGAATGGCTAGTTCGTTGTATAAGAATTCATTGTTCGCAATTTCACATTTGTATGCGGATTGAATAGCCGTCGCATTATCCGTAAACAAACAGTTTTCAACTTTACCTTTATTCGGATAATTAAGCGCCAAACCATTATTTAAAAATTGGCAATCTGCAATATACATGGAGTCAAATATGTTTGCCGCGAAACTAAGTCCGATCTGGTTATCGATAAAATCAGAGTTGGTCATTGTCAATACCGATGCATATGCGTATATGGAAGTCGTATTGTCTTTGAATAAACAATTATCAATTGTAAAGTTTGCCCAGCCGTATACTCCTACTTCGTTGTCGATAAACTGACAATTGGATAAATTTACTGATTCACCAACAGTTACTGCTTGGAAACAACGTTTGAAGGTACAGTTTGTATAATTGTAGTTCGATAATGGTGTTTCGTAAGAAAAAGGAAAGTACGCATTGGAGATTTGGAAACGATCGGCATTCAGAACGCCTCCTTGAGAACTCGTACAAACAAATCCTTGCCAAGCCACGCTATTCATGGTGTCATATATCGCATGAATTTTAATCGGAAGCGCATCTGTTCCAACGCAATTAATGGTTCCACGTGTTTCAATGTAGATGTTACTACTTGTTTGATTGTTGATGCGAATTTCAACACCCGGTTCAATGTTCAGGGTTTTTCCAGGAAAAACAACTATGGATCCATCGACAATATATGGACTTCCAGCTAAACTCCAAGTGGCGTTCTGGTAGATTCCACCGGACACATTGGTTTGGGTGTAGGAAATAAGTACACTTAGACTGAAAAGAACGGTTAAAATGATATTTTTCAACATGACATGGATTTCACATGGAACAAAAAAAATGAACTAATGTTTAGAATGGTGAGAAATTGAAATCTCATACCGTTTTGTGAATCAAAGTAAAAGTGAGATAATCATAGACAACTAAATTTATTGAGATAATCGAACAAGGAAAACTTCACAAAATCTTAATCGAAAAATCGATGAAAAAACGAAGTCTTTTGTGCATTTTTGTTACATGAATATTATCAATAGAGAATTAAGCTGGTTATCTTTTAACGAACGAGTATTACAGGAATCCATGGATCCAACAGTTCCCCTGACAGAACGCATGCGATTTTTAGGGATTTATTCCAATAACATGGATGAATTTTTTCGGGTACGTGTTGCCAACTTAAAACGAATTTCCGATTTAAAAAACCAAAAAGTAGAAGGCTTTCATGGAGATGCGGAGGAACTTTATAAGGAAATTCGCAAAGTGGTGATGAAACAGCAGCTCACCTTCGAGAAAGCATTTTCGCTTGTTCAAGGTGACTTTGAGAAAGATCAAATCTTCATGATCAACGAGAAGGAGGTCAATAAAGATCAACTATTGATCTTGAAAAATTACTACAACGAACACCTTAAACATGTGGTATTTCCCATCATTTTAGACAAGAAAAATCCACTGCCGAAATTACGTGACTACGCGATTTACCTTGCGGTCAAAATCGTGGAGAAGAAAAACAAAACACGTTTTGCACTCATCCAAATTCCGAGTGAATATTCGCGCTTTTATCAATTGAAAAGTGAAAGCCGTATTGACTATATTCTAATTGACGACATCATACGCCTTCAACTCAAGGAGATTTTCTCGATTTTCGAGCCTGTCGAAATCTCGGCATTCACATTTAAATTTACCCGCGATGCAGAACTAGATTTGGACGATGATTTGTCCCTTTCTTTCTTTGAGAAAATTGAAAAAAGCTTAAAACAACGACGCAAAGGTGATCCAGTGCGCTTTGTCTATGACTCGAAAATGCCGAGGGACTTATTGAATTTCTTGTTGAAATCATTGGACCTAACTTTGGGGAACAACACCATTCCCGGTGGACGCTACCACAACTTTAAAGATTTCATGTCCTTCCCAGATTTTGGAATGGCAAAATACCGTTTCCAAGCTCAACCGCCACAAGCGCATCCAGCATTTTCAAAAGGAAAAAGTCACATGGATGTGATCTTCGAGCAAGACGTGCTATTGCATTTCCCTTATCAGAAATTTGATCACGTTGTAGACTTGCTACGTGAGGCAGCTTTGGATCCGAAAGTTAAAGACATTAAAATCAACATTTACCGTGTAGCGAAAAATTCCGAAATCATGAACGCATTGCTTGCCTGTGTATTCAATGGTAAGGATGTGACCGTTATTTTTGAGTTACAGGCACGCTTTGATGAAGAAAACAACCTCTATTGGAGTAACCGCTTGAAAGATTATGGTGCCAATGTCATTTACGGTGTGCCAAATCTCAAAGTGCACTCGAAATTGATGCAAATCCGTAAAGTAAAAGACGGGAAAGACCAATTTATCACTTACGTTGGAACCGGAAACTTTAATGAGAAAACGGCGACGATTTATTCGGATTTAGCAATCCTTAGTTCTGAACGACAATTATCACTTGAAGTAAGTAAAGTCTTCAGTTTGTTGGAAAATAACATGGAGCGCCATTTGTTCAGAAATCTACTCGTTTCTCCTTTTAACACCCGTAGAAAACTCTTTGCCTTAATTGATCAAGAAATCGCCTTCGCGAAGGCAAAACTACCCGCGAAAATTAAAATCAAAATCAACAACTTAACGGATGTGAAAATGATCGATAAGTTGTACGCAGCGAGTAAAGCTGGTGTCAAAATCGAAATGATTGTTCGCGGAATCTGCTGCTTAAAGCCTGGCGTAAAAGGACTCAGTGATAACATTACAGCCATCAGTTTGGTAGACCGCTACTTAGAACATGCTCGCTTTTTCATCTTTGAAAATAACGGTGAACCAATCCATATGATCACTAGTGCCGACTGGATGGAACGAAACCTAGATCAACGTATTGAAGTCGGTATGACCGTGAAAGATGTTGCTGTAAAATCCGAACTCAACCGTATTTTTGATTTCCAATGGCGCGGAAGCGTGAAAGCGCGTAACATCAGTGCGGACCTGAAAAACCGTTATAATGAACGTAATTTGCCACCGTTCCATGCACAACGAGAGTTGTATTTGAGTTACCTTGAAAAATAATCTCAGATACTATGCACTGTTCACTGAGCACTGTTCACTGAGCACTGTTCACTGAACTAAAACAAATACTTCAGTACCGCTAATTTTTCAAAAACTGTTTTCTCATCTGCGAGACGAGGTGCGTTTACTAGTCGATTTTTCCGTTCAAAATCTGCAAGTGTATTTTGTACAATGTTCTCGGTTTGATCTTCATAATTTACTTGAATACTTGCTCCTTGACTCAACCAAAGATTGATTTTTCGGTGATGCAATAAATTCAATCCATCAATCATGGTGGCTCCCATGTTTTTCGCTGCTTTGGCATTGCAGTGTTGCTCGTATTGTCCTTTCATGGGAATCACCAACAACTTCTTTTGCAAGTACATCGCTTCTGCCGGAAGTTCGAATCCAGCACCACAAAGAACTCCAGCGCAATTCGCGAAACTTTGCGTAAATGTTTCGTTGTCAATGGGATGAAATTCTACATTTCCATGGGATGTTTTCTCCTTCGTGAATTTAGAAAACACCTCCCATTTGACTGGAAATTGCTTTAAGAAATGTAGTAATACATCGTCGTGATAAGCTGGAAGATATACCGTGTAATGTCCGTGGTTTTTAGCATCGATGGAACGAATGTTTTTTCGGATCACTGGTGTATGAATCTGCTCACCATACTGATCAAAATGGAATCCGATTTTTTCTTTGGTCGGACAGTAATGATTCAGAATGTATTCACCGATTCTATTCCGTGAATCCGATTTTGGCGCATTGGGATGAATGACCGCAGCTTGATGACTCATTTCGATACATGGAACTCCGTGCATGAGCGCCGACCAGGCAGAAACAGGTTCAAAATCGGTGATCACTAAGTCAAATTGTTTAATTGGAAAAGTGCGTATTTCGTTGAAAAAATCGATGGGGTGCGATTTGAATACAGTTCGTAGTAAATCTATTTTACCCGTTTTCCCACTGAGAAAAGTGAGTCCCGTTTTTTGGTAATTCACATCGAAATTGGACTGAATTTGTGATTGATTACCACTCACCAAAACAGTCGTATCTACATATTTACTGAACATGGGGACGATCTCCTGCGCCCTGCTCAAATGTCCGTTTCCGGTTCCTTGTATGGCGTATAGGACTTTCATTGCGCATCGAAATTTAATCCGGAGACAACTTCTTGCAGCAACTGATCGTAACTCAAGGCATTTTTAAAAGATATGGAATCTTGCTTCACGAAATCACCCGATTTCGGTACGTGCTTGTAGAGTGTCCACTTTTCTTTGTCGTATTCTAGTGCGGTAGAATTTTCCACCCAATCACCCGAATTCAAGTACATCACAGACTCTCCATTCGCATTGGTCATTTTCTTGATTTGCGGATGATGGATGTGTCCACATACCACAAATTGATAGCCGTTGTTGATTGCTATTTCCGCTGCGGTTTCTTCGAAATTGTTCACAAACTTGATGACTCCTTTCACGCTATCTTTTACTTTTTTGGATAAGGAAACGCGTCCGCGTCCAAGTTTTTCGCTAAACCAATTGACAATGGTATTCAAGACAATCAATAGGTCGTACCCTTTTCCACCCAATTTGGCAATCCACTTGGAATGCTTCATGGTGGTATCGAACACATCTCCGTGGAAGATCCAGGCTGTTCCGGTTGTTAAGGGAAGAATTAATTTATTTTGGATTTCAAAATTTCCCATGCTAAAGCCTTTGAACTTTCGAAGCATTTCGTCGTGATTTCCTGTAATGTAATAGACTTTGGTTCCTTTCGATAACAAAGAGGTGATCTCTTTCAGGACCTGCATGTGATCTGCAGGGAAATAGTGCTTGCTAAATTGCCAGATATCGATGATGTCACCGTTCAAAACCAAGGTTCTTGGTTGAATAGATCGTAAGTAACTCACCAATTCACTCGCTCGTGCACCATAAGTTCCTAAATGAACATCTGATATCACCACTAATTCAACTTCCCGTTTTTGTTGCATGTTTGTAATTTTACACAAAGTTGCTCACGGGATGTTTCCTTAGTTTTAAGGGAACTTTATGAAGTTAAATCCTTATCAAAAGGCGATTGTGAATAGTAACATTGTGTTATTATAGACATAACATTGATGAGGAATACTTTGTACATTCAACCATTTCACTGTCAAATGGAAGGATTTGTCTTATCTTTGCTCCTCAAAAAAGGAAATGAAATTTGGAGCGATAGACATAGGGACCAATGCAGCACGTTTACTTGTAGGTGAAGTATGTTACGATGGCGATCATGCCTATGTAAAGAAACATTCGTATTCCCGCATTCCCTTGCGCCTTGGCGAAGAAGTTTTCGACCAAGGACGCTTATCCAAAAAGAAAATCGATCAATTTGTTGATTGCATTCAAGCATTTAAGTTAATTGCACACATTTTCGAAGTGGAGCAACTGCGCGCTGTTGCCACCTCAGCCATGCGTGAAGCAAAGAATGGAATAAAAGTCCAAGAAAAAATCAAGGAGAAAACCGGAGTGAACATCGAAATTATTTCTGGTCAAACTGAAGCAGAGTTAATCTTTGGGACCTTCTTTCTCATAGACTTCGATCAGTCTCAGCCATTTATGGTGATCGATGTTGGTGGAGGAAGCACTGAAATCAGTGTCTTCGAAAACGGACAAAAAAGAGCTTCTCGTTCCTTCGAACTGGGAACCATCCGTATGTTACGTGGAAAAGTGTCCAAAAAAATCTGGACCGACATCAGTGCCTGGATTGAAACCGAAGTGGATTCATCGATTCCACACCGTTTATTCGGTACCGGTGGAAACATCAATAAGATTCATAAAATGGTTGGTTTAAAGGACAAAGATTCCTTAAGTATGACCAAAATGAACTCATTGTTGAATAAACTAGGAAAACTTAGCGTAGAGGAACGCATCGATCACTTTCAATTAAAACCGGATCGTGCCGACGTTATTGTTCCAGCATTAGAGATCTATTTATTTGCCATGGCGAAGTTAGGCATACAACAAATCGATGTTCCTAAAATCGGTTTATCCGACGGAATGATTTACGACATGTACCTGAAATCAAAGAGCTAGACAAAGGCCTACGCATCAATTAGTCCAATAATCTGGACCTAAGTTTTGGAATCTAAGTGAATTTATTGTTATCTTTGCACCCTGAACGCCCCGGTGGCGGAACTGGTAGACGCGCTGGATTCAAAATCCTGTTCTTTCGGGAGTGCCGGTTCGATTCCGGCCCGGGGTACATAAAAGCAGAGTGAAAAACAGCGCGAGAGCGAAGTTTCGAACTCTGCTTTTTTTTGTTTATCCGAGTTTTTATCCGACTTTGAACTATGGTCCGCTGGATTGGAGAGCGAGAAACAGAGCGGAGAGCGGGAGCGGAAAAAGAGAGCGAGAAACATAGCGGAGTGCGAGAGTGGAGCGGAGAGCGAGGATTAATTGCTCAGGTTCTTTATCATGGAATAAAGCATTCGGGACAATTCATCTGCTTTGAAACATAAAAAATCAAATTCATTTTGCGTTATCTTTCCATGATCATTTTGGATATCCAAAATAGCTACACACTCAAAAAGTGATGCGCGAGAAATAACAAAGAAATTTCTTCGGTCTGCTTTCGAAAATTTTCCGGAGCCCTCTGCAATATTCAGTGGCACACTAAATGAAGCCCTGCCTAATTGATCAATTACATAAAGATCAAAGTTCTTTCCAAGAATCAACGCTTTACATCCATGATGAAATTCCTTCGCTTTTGAGTAAACCGTTAATTTTCTGAATTCGAACAAGAATATTGATTTGATTGACAACAAACCATATAACGCTTCAATTTCTATTTTATTCTCCGTTCTTTTAATTAAACACATCGCTCTCTTTCTCACTCTCCGCTTTCCCTCTCTCGCTCTTTCTCACTCTCATTCTCGCTCTGTTTCTTACTCGCTTTCTTTCTCCGCTCTGTTTCTCGCTCTATTTCTTGACTTTTATCTAAAAAATCATTACTTTTAAACAAGACAGAGCGTGTCTCCTTTTCAGTTCTCACCAAATTCAAATTTCTATGAAAAAGTTGTTGTATAAATGGGATAAATACAAATTAGGACGTCGACTACACTATTTACAAAAGCGTCTAGTTCGAGCTGAAAGCAATGGGTATGATGATAAAATCGCGAATTACAAGCGTCTTATCAAGGATGTGCAGGAGAAATTAAAACACGTTAAGGAATAAACAACTCTTCGGATTCAATAACCTCAATCCACTCCTCGACACTTTTCGCGTCTTCAATGTTAAACTCACCTGAAACTGTTCGGCGCAAAGCAATTAAAGTTGCGCCGGAATTAAGTTTTTTGCCAAAATCGGAAGCTATGCTTCGAATGTAGGTTCCCTTTGAACACGATATTTCAAAATCAATCTCTGGAAAACGAGAGGAATCCATGGTGAAAGAATGTATCGTGATTTCATTTTTCTTCATTTCCACTTCTATTCCCGCACGGGCATAATCGTAGGCGCGTTTGCCATCTATTTGCTTTGCGGAGAAAATTGGTGGTGTTTGTAGCTGGATTCCTTTAAAAGACGAAACCACCTCTTGAAGTAATTCTTCAGTAATATGCTCAGTGGGGAATTCTTGATCATACTCTGTTTCTAAATCGTAGGAAGGAGTCGTTTTTCCTAAGAGAAATGTTCCGGTATATGTTTTGTGATCGTTGGTTAGTCCTTCAATGAGTTTGGTATGTTTACCGATGCAAATCACCAGCAATCCAGTAGCCAATGGATCCAAAGTTCCTGCGTGTCCAACCTTGATTTTTTTAACCTTTAATTGTCGTTTGATATTCCAGCGCAATTTATTTACTGCGTCGAACGATGTCCATGTATAGGGCTTGTCTACTAAAATCGTTAATCCTTCTCCTACTTCTAACATTAGCCTGCCATTTCAAGTGGAATTCCAGCTAACAGCAAGATAATCAAGATTGCTCCAAGTGCGATTCGGTAATACCCAAAAACCTTGAAGCCATTTCGATTCAAGTATGAGATAAACGATTTAATCGCGATAAATGCTACAACAAAAGCGACTAAATTACCTACAATTAATAAGCTCCATTCTTTTCCTTCGGATTGAAGCAACATTTCTTTTTCGTCATACATGCTTTTAATTGTCGCTGCAAACATGGTTGGAACGGCCAAAAAGAAGGAGAACTCAGCGGCCGCTTTTCGACTCAACTTTTGTGAAAGTCCACCAATAATAGTCGCCGCAGATCTGGAAACACCCGGAACCATCGCGATGCTCTGAATCGTTCCAATGATAAACGCGGACTTAAAGGTTAAGGGAACTTCTTTCTCGTGTTCATTTTTCTCGAAAATCTTGTCGATGAATAACAGAACAATTCCTCCAACAAAAAGGGAGACTCCCACGACCATGACATTCTCTAAAAGTCCGTCAATGTGTTTTTTCAACAACAAGCCCAAAACTCCAGTTGGAATAAATGCAACAAATAACAAGGTGTAAAACTGAAAACTCCGTAAAAAACGTTTGAAATAAACGATTACAACGGACAAAATAGCGCCGAATTGAATGGCAACCGTAAAGAGTTTAGTGAATTCATCCGAAGCATTTCCCATGATGGTCGATGCGATAATCATGTGTCCAGTTGAGGAAATAGGAAGAAACTCCGTCAATCCTTCGATGATGGCCAAGATAATGGCCTCCAAGAAATTCATAGCTATTGTTTTAAGAAATGATTACGCTTCTTTATCAGTAGAATTGTCCTTTTTTGGACGTTTCATAATCGCGTAAAAAATAATGATGTATCCTACAACAATCAATACAGGTGAAAGGGTGATTCTTGTTGAACTGAATAATGCATCCCCATCAAATTGACTTGGGTCTTCTGCCCCACCGCCAATCATTAATAAATATCCCAGAATGTTAATGGCTAATCCGATGTACAACCATTTATAGTTCTGTACATCAAATCCGAAGTGTTTAATTGGCTCTTTCATGCTTAATACAAATCATCTAATTTCATACGAAGATACTTGTTTAAGGCAAACCACGTTGAAATTACGGTCATAATTACACCGATCAACAATAAAATTCCCACCAACAGGACAAAACTTTCGATGGTATAACTTATTTCAATCGTTTCAAGAATGTTATTCAATCCATAAAAAACAGTCAATAAAAAGGCTAAGCCGATAAGCGCTGATATAAATCCTTGAAAGATCGCTTGTAAAATAAAGGGACGTCGAATGTAAGAACTTGTTGCGCCAACCAATTGCATCGTTTTAATGGTAAATCTTTTCGAATACAATGCCAATCGAATGGTATTGTTTATCATGGCTACAGCAATAATGATCAGCAATAAAGCAACTGATAAGAAGAGTACTACAAACTGTTTAAATCCTAGATTGACATTCGCAACACTCGCTTTATCGTAATTAACTTCGTCGATTTCCTCTGGGAAACGCTTCAATAATTTTGTTTTGATACGCGCCATTCCTTTGCTTGTGGCGTAAGACTCTTTTGGTTTGAATCCAATCGTTGGTGGCAAGGGGTTTTCATCCAAAAACATCGCCTGAACTTCTTGTTCCACCTGGCTATCTCCACTAAATTCCTGAATCGCACGCTCCGGAGAAACGAAATAAACATCAGAAAATTCTTTCCAACCGTTTAATTGCTCTTCGATTTGTTTGATGTCGGCGTCATTCAATTCAGATTTGAAGAAAATATCTCCCTGCAGACTTTCTTTTGCTTGCTTTTGGACACTTTTCAACCCAAAAATACCTCCCAACACCAATCCAATCATGAATAACACAAGTGAAATTCCAATCACCGTTGAAATATAACTGGTACGCAATCCTTTTTTACTATAATCTTCGGCCTTTTTTGACATGGAACGAAAATAGAAACTATTTAGAAAGTAAATCGATCAAGAAAAACAAGTTTTGAAACGCGGATTGTGTATTTCGACGCGTGCTTACATTTTACTTTGGATGGTCCAGCCAATTATCACTGCGCGTTGCTTTGCCAATTCCACCTTTTCACCAACAAACAATTCATCTAAGGTCTGATTGAATAAGAAAATCCAGCGCTTAAAATGTTCCTCTTTCAAACGCATTTGCATGTGCTTATCCGTCACACTCGTAGTGTATCCGGATTCATCTAGCAGGACAAAGCGCCAAAAAAATTCCATTTTCGGCATGTGTTCCTCGAAATTTAGGTGCTTAAAAAACGGAGCTAATTGATCATCCTTCATGACTTTTTGATAAAAAGTTTGAACTAACTCATGAACATCCGCTTCATTTTTAATTTCCCTCATATCACAAAGTTACGGAACTATTTTTTCTTTGTATCTTCATGCCAAATTCCAAGATGACAAGGTATATTTTTTGCTTATTGACGTGCTTTCAGGTCCTGATATTCTCGGCTCAGTCTTACACGAGCACCTACACAGTGAAAAAATCACAAGCCAAGTCGGCAAACTGTGCACCCCCAACCACCACTACCTACATGGAACTCAACAATGTGCGAGCAATGGTGCACACCGCTGGAAATCTTTGGCAAATTCCGAATCAGAATTATTCTCAGTACGAAATTCCAAAAAACTCAGGAATCAATGCCCTTTTTACCGCGGCACTCTGGCTAGGCGGAACAGATGTAAACAATCAATTGAAATTAGCTGCGTTACGTTACCGAAATGGTCAAGATTATTGGACAGGACCACTTTCTAAGGTTTATGCAGAAACGACTTACGACAATTGCAATAAATATGATCAACATTTTGTCACAACCCAAGATGAAGTAAGAGAATTTAACGCCTGGTATGAAGCTGGAATCGCAGATCAACAAAACGGAACTTCAACTCAAGATGAACTTTTCCCGGGTTACAAGGTGCCGAAAAGCATCAAAAATTGGCCAGCTCATGGCGATGTTTCCCTCGGACAAGATTACTACCTCGCTCCGTTTTTTGACTTCAATGGTGACGGACACTACCGCTGGGAAGATGGTGATTTTCCTTGGTATGATATCAAAAAAACAAAGTCCTGCAGCATCGACCGAAGCGTAGCGCTTTACGGAGATCAAAATTTCTGGTGGGTCATGAACGACAAAGGAAACATCCATACTGAAACAGGTGCAGACCCAATTGGAATGGAAATTCGTGCGCAAGCATTTGCCTTCGCTTCCAACGATGAAATAAACAACATGACCTTTTACAACTACGAATTAATCAATCGCGGGACCCAAACCTTGTACAATACCTACTTTGGATTTTTTACTGATGGGGCACTTGGAGATCCATATGATGATTATGTAGGATGTGATGTCAACCGTGGTCTCGGATATTACTACAATGGTGACAACTACGATGGTGATAATTCTGGATACAAAGGATACGGTTATTCTCCACCAGCTGTCGGTGTAGACTTTTTTGAAGGTCCATATCAAGACAATGATGGAATTGATAATGCCTTTGGAATTGGAGACAACGAAGCGCTAAACGGAATCGGTTACGGTGATGGTGTCATTGATAACGAACGCTTCGGTATGCGTCGCTTTTTGTATTATTCGAATACGACAAATGGAGCCAATCCGAATCAAACGGATCCAACAAACGCATCCGATTACTACAATTACCTGCGTGGATTTTGGAAGGATGGTTCCAAGTTTGTCTACGGTGGAAGTGGACACATTTCCGATCCAGAAGCCGACCCAAATACGCCCTGTGAATTCATGTTCCCAGGTAACACGGATCCACTTGGATGGGGGACAAATGGTGTTCCACAGCCCGTTTGGACCGAACAAACAGCCAACAATACACCGAATGACCGTCGTTTTGTTCAGTCCGCTGGACCCTTTATTTTGAAGCCAGGCGCGGTTAATAATATCACCGTTGGCGTGGTTTGGGCAAGAACTACAGCTGGTGATCCTTTCGCATCCGTGAGCTCTTTGCAACGTGCAGATGACAAAGCTCAATCGCTTTTCGAAAACTGCTTTAAAGTTTTAGATGGACCTAACGCGCCAGATTTAACACTGCAAGAATTAGAAAACGAAGTGATTTTACTCCTAAGTAATCCTGTGAATTCCAATAATTACCGTGAACAATATGAGGAATTTGATCCATTTATCGTTTCTAGTGAGCCAAATGCGGACAAAACCTACAATTTTCAAGGATACCAAATCTACCAGTTAAAAGATGCGAAAGTGGCGCTATCAGACTTAACCAATCCGGAAAAAGCTCGACTAACCGCACAATGTGACATCAAAGATGGAGTAGGAAAAATCATCAATTTCGAATTCAACGAAGATCTAAATGCCTCGATTCCAGTACTGCGTGTAAATGGAGAAGACAAAGGAATTCGCCATAGTTTTAGTGTGAAAAATGACTTGTTTGCTCAAGGTGAATCGCGTCTTGTCAACTTCAAACGCTATTATTTCATGGCCGTTTCTTACGCCTATAACAATTACAAGGACTACATTCCAACGGATCCACTTGCGCTTGATGGACAAAAGAAAAAATACATCACGAGTCGAAAAGCAGCCGTCGGAGAGGTAAAAGTGATGGAAGCTGTCCCACACAACCCAATGCCTGAGGCAGACGGAACAGCACAAATGATTGCTTACGGTTCATCTCCACTCATTACACGTTTGGATGGATACGGAAACGGAAACCGTTCCTTGGAATTAACTGCAGCATCTGAAAAAACAATCCTGGAAACAGGTTTCATGGAGAATCCAACTTATGACTATGGACGTGGTCCAATCAACATCAAAGTGGTGGATCCATTAAACTTA
>JBILRU010000049.1:0-15291 GCA_044372485.1 Crocinitomicaceae bacterium | reverse complement strand
TACCAGCCGTGCCATTTTTCACTTTTTCATCGACTTTCTTGGCGTTTTCCAGGACAGACTCTGTAAACACTTCCAGAAAAGCGTTTAGGTGCTTATGATCTTCAATTCGTTGAAGATATGCTTGTGCAATAGACAAGACAGTTTCACCTGAAAGCACAGCTTTCTGAACATCACCAATCGTACGATACATGAGAATCTTATTTATCGTCAGCTTTGATCTCAGTAGAGGAACTTGTCTCTTCTACTTCTCCTTTGGAAGCATCTTTAAATTCTTTTACGCCTTTTCCAAGTCCACGCATTAATTCAGGAATTTTCTTTCCTCCGAAAAACAAAAGGATGATCACTAAAATAAGGATGATTTCTGTTGGTCCTAACTTACCCATAAGATTTCTTTTATTGGATGAATGACAAAATTACGCAAAAATGCAGGTCATAATACTCTTCAGCCTAATTTGACTATAATTTTCTTGCAACTTCCACTTCCTCGTATGCCTCAACGATATCCCCGATTTTTATGTCATTGTATTTATCGATGTTCAATCCACATTCGTAGTTGTTTTTCACCTCACGCACATCGTCCTTGAAACGTTTCAATGATCCCAAAAGACCAGTATGAACAACGATTCCATCACGAATCACGCGGATTTTAGAAGATCGTTTGATGACTCCATCCATGACATAACAACCAGCGATTGTTCCAACTTTCGTAATGTCGAACGTTTCACGTATTTCAGCAGAACCAAGAATTTGCTCCTCGATATCTGGAGAAAGCATTCCTTCCATTGCCGCTTTAATTTCTTCAATTGCCTTGTAGATAACCGAATAAAGTCGAATATCGATTTGCTCAGTTTCAGCAAGTTTACGTGCAGTTAATGAAGGGCGGACCTGGAATCCGATGATGATTGCATCCGAAGCGGAAGCTAAATTCACATCGGCCTCAGTAATGGCCCCTACCCCTTTCAGGATAATATTTACTTGGATTTCTTCTGTAGACAAGTTTATCAAGGCATCAGAAAGCGCTTCAATAGAACCATCCACATCACCTTTAACGATAATGTTCAATTCTTTAAAGTCTCCGATAGCCAAACGACGTCCAATTTCATCCAACGTAATATGTTTCGTTGTACGCAATCCTTGTTCGCGGTATAATTGTTCACGTTTTGTTGCAATTGTTTTTGCTTCTTTCTCATCATCTAGGATATTGAATTTATCACCGGCACTTGGAGCGCCACCGATTCCTAGAACAGACACTGGACAAGCTGGACCTGCCTCTTTCAACGCAACGCCTTGTTCGTCATGCATAGCGCGAACTTTACCAAAGTAACGTCCAACAAGCACCACATCGCCTACGCGCATGGTTCCTGATTCAACGAGCATGTTTGTCACGTAACCTTTTCCTTTATCCAAAGAAGATTCAATTACGGTTCCAACAGCATTTTTATTTGGATTTGCTTTTAGCTCTAATAACTCAGCTTCTAAAAGCACTTTTTCCAATAATTTATCAATATTTAAATTCTGTCTTGCAGAAATTTCTTGCACTTGGTATTTACCACCCCAGTCCTCCACCAAGATATTCATTGCTGAAAGTTGTTCTCTGATTCGGTCAGGATTAGCTCCTGGTTTGTCGATTTTATTGATCGCAAAAATCATTGGTACATTTGCTGCTTGCGCATGCGAAATTGCCTCTTTTGTTTGCGGCATGACATCATCATCTGCTGCTACGATAATAATGGCAACATCCGTTACTTGAGCCCCACGAGCACGCATGGCAGTAAATGCCTCGTGACCCGGAGTATCCAAGAAGGTCATTTTTCGATCATCTTTTAAAGTGACAGAGTATGCACCGATGTGCTGAGTGATTCCACCCGCTTCGCCTTCTGTTACATTCGCATTACGAATTCTATCAAGAAGTGAAGTTTTACCGTGGTCAACGTGACCCATTACCGTAATAATCGGCGGACGACTAATAAGGTCTTCTGGTTTATCCTCAACTGTTTGAATTGCATCTTGTACTTCCGCACTAACGAATTCTGTTTCAAATCCAAATTCATCAGCAACAATGTGAATTGTTTCCGCATCCAAACGTTGGTTAATGGAAGCAAAGATTCCCAAGGACATACACACAGAAATAACCTGTGTTGGTTGTACGCTCATCATGGAAGCCAATTCAGAAACTGTAACGAACTCTGTTAATTTCAAGATTTTGTCTTCCAATTCAGCAGCAGCCATTTCTTCTTGGCGTCTTTGTTGGAAATTATCTCTTTTCAAACGTCGGTTTTTAGACGCTTTTGATTTACCACCTTGATTGGAAAGTCTCGCTAGGGTATCCTTAATTTCTTTTTGAATATCTGTAGCCTTGATTTCAGGCTTGTCAACTCTTGGGCCTTTATTTGCTGGATTGTTTCCACCACCTGGACGATTATTCGACCCTGGTGCCGCTGCATTTGGCGCAGGAGTTTCCACCTTTTTAATGCGTTTGCGTTTTCTTTTCGCGTCATCATTTGATGAGGCCACTGGATTTCTTGGTCTTTCAACCGGTAGTTCAATTTTACCTAAAACTGTTGGGCCGGATAATACTTGTCGTTCGAAACGAATCGTTTCAATTACTGGTGCTTCAGTTGGTTTTTCCTCAACCTTTGGTTGGGTAACTGGAGCCTTGGGCTTTTCTTCCACTTTAGGCGCCGCTGCTGGTGCAGGGGTCGCTTTTGCTTTCGGAGCAGGCTCTTCTTTTCTTTTATCAGGTCGTGTGCGTTGATTGATAGCAGAAAGATCAATTTTCCCAATCACATTCACGTGATTGCTTTCCACCGGAGTAATTTCTGGTGTGTGATCGATTTCCTTTACAATTTCGGGCGCTTTTGATTCTTCTGGAGCTACTGCAACTGGTTTTTCAGTCGCAAAAACTTGACGTTTAATTTCCTCCAGGTTAATCGCATCTCCTTCGTCTTCATCTTCAGATGAATCCAACTTTTTTGGTGCGTCCGCCGGTTTGTCGCTCAAGGTGACAGACTCACGTTTTTCTCTACGAGAAGAAGCCTTAGACTGCTCTTTCATAGATTGATCAGCCGCAAATTCTTGACACAAAAGGTCAAAATGCTCCTGCTCCAAACGTGTATTTGGATTGGAATCAATTTTGAATCCTTTAGACTCTAAGAACTCCACCAAAGTTGGTAGTCCAACATTGAGTTCCCCTGCTGCTTTTCCTAATCGAATCGGTTTTCCCGCCATATTTATCCTTTTACGCTTCTGTAAGTGGAAATAATTTATTCAAATTCTGCTTGTAAAATACGGAATACTTCCTCTATCGTTTCTTTTTCAAGATCCGTGCGCGACACTAAATCAACCACGCCTATTTCCAAAACAGATTTCGCTGTATCACAGCCAATTGCTTTTAACTCATCGATAATCCAACTATCGATTTCATCAGCAAATTCCTCTAAATCAACATCCTCTACATCAACTTCTCCATCACGGTATACATCAATTTCGTAACCGCTTAATTTTCCAGCCAATTTAATATTGTTACCACCTTTTCCGATGGCCAATGACACTTGGTCTGGTTTCAAGTATACTTTTACCCTTTTTTCCTCTTCTAATATTTCCATTGATGTAACTTTCGCTGGAGACAAAGCTCTTTGAATCAACAATTGATTATTTGTTGTATAGTTGATCACATCAATATTTTCATTTCTTAACTCACGAACAATTCCATGAATACGAGATCCTTTCATACCAACACATGCTCCAACTGGATCAATACGATCGTCATAAGATTCTACTGCAACTTTCGCACGTTCTCCTGGTTCACGGACAATTTTTTTAATGGTAATTAAACCATCAAATACCTCAGGAACTTCTAATTCGAACAAACGCTCAAGAAATTCTGGAGCTGTACGAGAAAGAATGATGACAGGTGTGCTGTTTCTCATATCCACTTTCGCAACTACAGCTCTAACTGATTCTCCTTTTTTGAAGAAATCAGAAGGAATTTGTTCAGACTTAGGCAAAATCAATTCATTATTGTCATCATCCATGACAAGAATTTCTTTTTTCCAAACTTGATAAACTTCACCAGTTACAATTTCACCTATACGTTCCTTATAAATTTTATATAAATGATCTTTTTCTAATTCTAAGATACGAGAAATCAAATTTTGGCGCAAAGACAATACATTTCGACGGCCAAAATCAATAAATTTAAACTCTTCTGTTACTTCTTCACCGATTTCAAAATCCGGCTCAATTTTAATTGCATCTGAATAAGCTATCTCCGTATTTGGATCTTCAACCTCTCCATCATCTACAATTTCTTTATTCAAGAAAATTTGAACATCTCCTTTGTCAATATTTACAATAATATCGATGTGTTCATCTGTATTGAACTTTTTCTTAAACATTGCTCGGAAAACATCTTCCAAGACATGTTGCATTGTTTGTTTGTCAATGTTTTTTAATTCCTTAAACTCCGAGAACGAGTCAACTAGCTCCGTACTATTCATAGCGTTTATTTAAAAGATATAACAATTTTAGACTCCTTTATTTCTGTTAAGGGAAGCTCTAGTATTTCTTCCACTTGTATTCTTCTTCTTTTTTCCTCCGATTTCTGAAGGGAAATTTGTTTGATGACGATGCTTGCATCACCTAATTTCATTAACTCTCCTTCGTATTTCTCTCCATTATTCATCACGACTTTGAAACTGCGCCCAATGTTTTTTGAATACTGATTGATGTGACGAATTGGTTTATCTAATCCAGCGGATGAAACATGCAATTCAAAGTCTTGCTTTTCTCGATCTAAATTATGCTCAATGTTTCTTGACACCGAAACGCAATCGTTTACTGAAACACCGCCTTTAATTTTGTCTAATTCAACATTGATTACATTGCTTGACGAGATGGTCAATTCTACGACATATAGTCCATTGTCCAGCTCGGCAATGCGCTCGTCGATTAGTTCTAATATGAGTTTTTTATCTAACATTTCTTGTAATAAAAGAGGGGACTTTCGTCCCCTCTCGCTGCATTCGTTCATAAATGTGGTACAAATATACATCCTTTTTATGGAAATACAAAATCAAATGGACTTATCTTTGTTGGATGCTTATAGAAATAGAAAATAAAATCGTTACCACTGAGTTATTTGAACGCAAATTCGTGTGTGACTTAAACGCTTGTAAAGGCGCTTGTTGTGTGGAAGGTGATGGCGGAGCTCCCTTAACTTTGGAGGAAGTTGCCATCATCGAAGAAAACTACGAGCTTATCTCCGCTCACATGCGTCCAGAAGGAATTGCTAATGTAGCTGAAAAAGGTGTCTACTACACTGATGTAGAAGGTAATCCCGCTACGACACTCGTAAACGGAAAAGAATGTTCCTTTGTTTATTTTGATGAGTCAGGAATCACGAAATGTGCGATTGAAAAGGCTTATTTACAAAATGAAATTGGATTTAAAAAACCGATTTCCTGCCACTTATATCCCATTCGTGTGAAGCAGTTCAATCACATTACAGCATTAAATTATGAAGAATGGCACATTTGCAAACCTGCTTGTGCTTGTGGAGAAAAATTGGACGTGCCGGTTTTCAAATTCTTAAAAGAACCATTGATACGTGCGTTCGGGACTTCGTTTTATAATGAGCTACTTGCCATCGAAAAGGAGATCCAATAAAAAGTGAATCGCATAAAAAAGCCCCTGACAGAATCGTCAGGGGCTTTTTTTATGTGTTTAATGTTCCTCTTCACCTTCGGCTAATGGAACATCCTGAGGGATAAAGTCCGTATCAGCTCCTGGCTTAGAATAATCGTAAGGCCATCTGTGAACTACCGGTAAAGCACCAGGCCAGTTTCCATGAACATGTTCTACTGGGGTTGTCCACTCCAAAGAGTTTGCATTCCAAGGATTTTGAGGTGCTTTTGGTCCTCTGAAAATACTGTAGAAGAAGTTGAATAAAAATATAAGTTGACCTAACGCTGCAACAATCGCAAAAATGGTAATAATCACATTTAAATCCATCATCATGTCTGCTGTTGGAGAATCTGTTTCCGCATATACTGAATAATCGTAGTAACGACGTGGTGCTCCTGCTAGTCCAACAAAGTGCATTGGGAAGAATACTCCGTAGGCGCCAACTAAGGTTACCCAGAAGTGTGCATAACCTAAACGCGTATTCATCATTCTACCAAACATTTTAGGGAACCAGTGGTAAACTCCACCAAACATTCCGAATACGGCTGACATTCCCATTACAATATGGAAGTGAGCTACAACGAAATATGTATCATGCAAGGCAATGTCCAATGCTGAATCCGCAAGGATGATACCTGTTACACCACCCGTGATGAATGTTGATACCAATCCAATCGCAAACAACATCGCCGGTGTAAGGATTAATGAACCTTTCCAAAGTGTTGTTAAGTAGTTAAATACTTTTACCGCAGATGGAATCGCGATCAATAAGGTTGTAAATACGAATACACTACCCAAGAATGGATTCATACCCGTTACGAACATGTGGTGACCCCAAACGATGAAGGATAAGAATCCAATCGCCAAGATTGAACCAATCATTGCTTTGTAACCAAAGATTGGTTTACGTGCATTGGTTGCAATAATCTCTGAAGACAATCCAAGAGCTGGTAGTAATACAATGTATACCTCAGGGTGACCTAAGAACCAAAATAAGTGTTGGTATAATAATGGCGATCCACCATGATTTGCTAACATTTCACCACCTACGATGATGTCTGACAAGTAGAATGATGTTCCAGCTAATCTATCCATTACTAACAACAAGGCTGCTGATAATAATACTGGGAAAGATAATACACCTAAGATTGCTGTTACAAAGAACGCCCAGATTGTTAAAGGCATTCTTGTCATGCTCATTCCTTGTGTACGCAGGTTGATAACTGTTACAATGTAGTTTAATGAACCAATCAATGAAGATGCAATGAAGATCGTCATGGAGAACAACCACAGTGTCATTCCTAAACCTGATCCGGAAACTGCTTGTGGTAAAGCCGAAAGTGGAGGGTAGATTGTCCAACCTGCCATTGCGGGTCCTGACTCAACAAATAGAGACACTAACATCAACAATGAAGAAAGGAAAAAGAACCAGTACGATAACATGTTCAAGAATCCTGACGCCATATCTCTTGCTCCTAATTGCAACGGAATAAGCAAATTTGAGAAGGTTCCTGATAATCCACCTGTTAACAAGAAGAATACCATGATGGTACCGTGGATTGTAACCAATCCTAGATACATATCCTCTTTTAATACACCATTTGGTGCCCATTTCTCACCTAAGAAAAAACTTAAGAAATCAGAGCTTTCACCCGGCCATGCCAATTGAATACGGAATAAGATAGACAAAATCATTGCTACCAATCCCATGAATACTGCAGTCATTAAAAACTGCTTTCCAATCATTTTGTGATCTTGAGAGAAAATGTATTTTGAAATAAAATTCTCTTCGTGGTGATGGTGATCACCGTGATGATCGTGTCCGTGTCCTTCGTGTGCTACTGAAGCCATTTTAGTTAATTTAAAAAATTAAACGAATCTTAATTTGTCATTGTTGTGTCCACTACAGCTGCCGCTACTGGTGCTGCTGGTGCAGGGAAATATTTATCCTTGAAAGTTTCTTTTTTCTTCGAAGCCATCCAAGCTTTGTACGCCGCTTTGTCTTTAACGACAACAATCATTTTCATTTTGTAATGTGCTCCTCCACAAATTTTATTACACATCAATGTATAATTGAATGCAGGATTGTTTTTTGACTTACGCATTTCTTCCGTAGTCATTGAAGGCGTGAATTTCATTCGTGTTGGCATACCTGGAACCGCATTCATCTGTGCACGCATGTGCACGAAAAATGCCGAGTGGATAACATCTTTTGCTCTAAGGGAAATTTCATATTCTTGACCTTTGCACAAAACCAACGTATCTTTTTGAATGATGTCATCCCAAGCAGAAGCATCCAATTTTCTGTTATGATTGGCTTTCATTTGAGCCAATAAACGGTACAATCTTTCTTTTCTAGATAATTCAGTACGTAACGCATTTGATGTTGAGTCATTAAAGATGGTATCTCTGTTGTTTAACAACTTTTGGATACGGCTAATACCATTTGCCCCATTCATCATGTTATTTAACGCTGAATCAATTGTATTGCTTGTTAACAACGCCAATTCGTTGTTATCCGTTGTTAATTTGTAATCGTATTTTCCAAGTGTATTATCTTGTCCAGCGTAACGTGCTGTCCAATCAAATTGTTTAGAGAATAACTCAACACGAATTGCTTCTTTTCCGGTTGGAGCAACAAGGTCATTCCAAGTTTGTAAACCAAGGATGATGATAACTGCTAAAACAATCGCTGGAACTACTGTCCAAATCATCTCCAATTTGTTGTTGTGCGGATAATAAAATGCTTTCACACCCGGTTTCCTTACATATTTATATGTAAAGAAGAATAACAAGAAGTTTGTGAAAAAGAATATCATGATCACAATCACAAAATTCAAGTTCAATAGGTAATCTGTTTCTTGTCCTTCTACAGAAGCTGCCACTCCTCTACCTGTCCAACCATATTCGGTCATTAAATAGATGAATCCAATAAACAATGCAAACATAAACCCGAGCATTAGTTTCGCGTTTAAGCGATTATCTCTATTGCTGACTTCATGTTCCCCATTCTTTCTCAATTTAGCAGAGATTTCGTAAACACGAACTAATTGAGCGATAGCAATAGCTCCGAGAATGATGACGATTAATATGATTAATTTATTTTCCATGATGCTTTAACGATTGTATAAATTAAATTTCGTGGTGAATACTTTCATCCAAAAATGGATGGTTGACTGGTGTCAAAGGTGATTTCGTTAGGTTTCTCAATACCGTATAGGCGAAGAATCCCAACATCAATAAAGCCATTCCAATCTCTAATGCTCCAATGCGTGCGTTTGCCCCTAATGTTCCAGCAGAAACCATAATGTACACGTCTAACCAGTGTCCGGTTAAGATGACCATTCCAACAAATGTTAAAATTCCTGCGTTTCTCTTCGCGTCCCTTGACATTAAAATCAACATTGGGAAAGCAAAGTTGATAATGAACATCGAAAAGTACAATACTTTAAAGTTTGCGATACGCGTCATGTAGTAAGCTACCTCTTCACCGATATTTGCGTACCAGATCAACATGAATTGAGAGAACCATAGGTAAGACCACAAGAACGATGTTGCAAATGTCCATTTACCTAAATCGTGAATGTGTGAATCATTTACTTTTTGCAAGTAACCTAATTTCTTCAAGTACAACGTTGTTAATACTAACACGACCATCGTTGAACACCACATTCCTGCGAATGTATACCATCCGTATAATGTAGAGAACCAGTGAACGTCAATTGACATCAACCAATCCCAAGAGGAAGTTGAACTAAACACTGCAAAGAATACAAGGAACATTGCTCCTTTTTTGTAATTCTGGAAGTGAATGTCTGTTCCACCGATACGATCCTCTTCTGCCGATCTCTTTTGGAAACCACGTAAGAAAATGATGTACGTTGCAAAATAAACGATTGTTCTAATCCAAAAGAAGATTGGATTCAAGTAAGCTGCTTTACCTTGGATGATTTCATCGTGCGCAACAACTTTCGGGTCCATCCATAAATAGATATGCGCTCCTTGGTTTAAGGTAATCACTAATAAAACTAGTCCTAGAACACCCATTCCGTAAGGAATGAATCCTGCTACTCCTTCAATGACTCTTTTCACAGATGCATACCATCCTGTTTCCGTTGCGTATTGAAGTGATAAGAAGAATAAAGCGCCCAATCCAAGTGCAAAAAAGAAGAATCCGCTGATTAATCCACTTGCGAGAAAACGTGTTAAGAAATGATGATCGCTCATGTTCATGAACACTCCGACGATGGTCAATAACAATCCAACTCCCATGAGTCCGAAAGTTACATTTTTTGCTTTTTTGGTTATTTGAAATTCCATTTCTTAAATCGTTTATGGTTTAACAGCTGTTGTATCCGAAACTACAGCAGACATAACAGGTTTTCCGCTTGCATCAAATTTGCCGTAATCCTTGTTTTGGAATTGACGAACATAGTGAATAAGTGTCCAAATTTCTTTTTTAGAAAGAATTGAACCATGCGAACCCATCATTCCTTTACCGTAATAAATTGAATAGAACATTTGACCATCAGACAAATTTGTTAAAGTTGCATAATTAGGAACTCCTACATAGGCACCACTAACGACCATCGGACCGTTACCGTCACCTTTTTCACCGTGACAGTGCTGACACATCGCTGTAAACAATTCTTTACCATTCGCCATCAGTTTTTCTGCATTCAATGCAGTGATACCTAAAGCGTTTTTGTCTGCAACTGCCAATGCATACTCATCAGCTAAAGATACATCCACACCATATAATCCGTGTGATTGTCTAAATGCCACATTTGGTTTTCTAAAGTACGGTAGCATTAATTTTACTTCTGACGTATCCTTTCCGTAGTAAGGAATTGTATTTCTCGCTGGAATTCGTGCGGATAATTTAACTTTTTTCGATTCATCAATACGTCCTCTTACTTCACCATAATCAACGTATGGTTCAATAGAAGGTGTGCGATACATATCAGGTGCGTATTCAAATCCGGGGCTATCAGCATCCGATTTACAAGAATTTAGCATCAATAATGATAACGTTAACGCAGACGTACCTATGATTGCAAATACATTTCTTTTCATCTTACGTTCGTTTCTTAATTAATTTCCTTTTTATCTAATTCGAAGAATCCTGTTTCCTTCAACATTTCATCCAATTCTGCTTCGGAAATACCGTGGTTTTCGTTCAAACGAATCTCCATCACAAACTTGTCATCTGTTGTTCTTGGATCTGGATTTTGAGCAGGCATTCCAGGCAACGTTTTGTTTCTCAATAAATACGTGATTGCCATACCATGGGCAGCACACAATACCGTGAACTCAAAACTAATTGGAACAAAAGCCAACATGTTATCCAAGTAGCTAAAATTAGGTTTACCACCAATGTTCATTGGCCAATCAGTCACCATAAAATAGCGCATCCCTAATGTTGCTAATGTTAATCCAGTTAAACCATACAAGAAAGCCATGATTCCTAGACGTGTATTTTTAATCCCAATTATCGGATCAATACCGTGAATTGGAAATGGAGAAAACACTTCGGAAATTTTGACGCCTTTCGAAACGAGTTTTTTTGCACTGTCTTTCAATGCCTCGTCGTCGTCATACATTACATAAATTACTTTATCTGACATACCCTAGGGATTAATGGTGTTTGTGATAATCTGGTGATTCTTTGTACGATTGTCCTGATCCTTTCAAGATTGTTTTTACTTCGTTCAACGCCAATACAGGGAAGAAACGCGCAAACAATAAGAAGAACACGAAGAACAATCCGATTGTTCCTACATACACACCGATATCAATGTGACTTGGGAAGTGCATACTCCATGCTGCTGGAATGTAGTCACGGTGAATAGAAGTCACGATGATTACATAACGTTCAAACCACATACCGATGTTTACCACGATAGAAATAAAGAACGTGAACAATAAACTTCTTCTCAATTTAGGAATCCACATCAACTGAGGAGAGATTACGTTACATGTCATCATCGACCAATATGCCCACCAGTAAGGACCAGTTGCACGGTTAATGAATGCGTACGATTCGTATTCCACACCTGAATACCAAGAGATAAACAACTCTGTGATATAGGCTGTTCCTACAATCGAACCTGTTACCATGATAACGATGTTCATATATTCCACGTGTTTTGTGTGAATGTATGCCTCAAGTCCCATTGCTTTTCTCATGACTAACAACAAGGTTTGTACCATCGCAAATCCGGAGAATACTGCTCCCGCTACGAAATACGGAGGGAAGATTGTTGTATGCCATCCTGGGATTACGGATGTAGCAAAGTCAAAGGATACAATCGAGTGAACCGAGAATACCAATGGTGTTGCCAAACCTGCAAGAACTAAAGAAACCAATTCAAAACGATTCCAGTTCTTTGCTCTACCTGACCATCCAAAAGCCAAGATCGAATACATTTTTTTAGAAAGCGGTTTTTTAGCTCTATCGCGAATCGTTGCGAAATCGGGAATCAAACCAATGTACCAGAATACCAATGAAACCGATAAATACGTTGAAATCGCGAATACGTCCCAAAGAAGTGGAGAGTTAAAATTCACCCAAAGAGAACCGAATTGGTTTGGTAATGGAAGTACCCAGTATCCAACCCATAAACGACCCATGTGAATTAACGGAAATAATCCAGCCATAAATACGGCGAAAATTGTCATCGCCTCAGCTGAACGGTTAATCGCCATTCTCCATTTTTGACGGAATAATAAAAGTACCGCTGAAATCAATGTTCCTGCGTGACCAATACCTACCCACCATACGAAATTGGTAATATCCCAAGCCCATCCGATGGTTTTATTTAATCCCCAAACACCAATACCTGTTCCAAGTAAGTATAAAATACTACCTACTCCATACAATCCAATGATTAAGGCAATACCAAATAATGTGTACCACATTTTAGGTGCTTTATCCTCGATTGGACGACAAACATCTTCGGTAATGTCATGGTAGGTCTTGTGACCTAATATGAGGGGTTCTCTGATTGCTGCTTCCTTTTGCATTTCAGTTATTTAAGTGATTAATGATGTTTGTTTCCTTCGTGTTTTTCAACTTGTAATTTACTTAACAAGTCATTTTCTTCGTTGCGCACTTTTACTTGGTACCAAACATTTGGTTTAACACCAACTTCTTCAAGAGCTTGATATGCTCTATCGTTTTCAGATTTCGAACGAATCAATGATTTCATGTCATTCCAATCTCCTACTGTGATCGCATTTGTTGGACAAGAATCAGAACATGCAGTAGCGAATTCACCGTCAACAATTTCTCTTGCTTCTTTCTTAGCAGATAATTTAGTCGATTGAATGCGTTGTACACATAATGAACATTTCTCCATGACACCTCTTGTACGAACCGTTACGTCTGGATTTAATACCATACGTCCTAAATCATCTTGAGCTGGATTGACCTCTGTCATCTTTTTGTAAGATGGGTAGTTAAACCAGTTGAATCGACGTACTTTGTATGGACAGTTGTTTGCACAATATCTTGTACCAATACAACGGTTATACGCCATTTGATTTAATCCTTCGTTACTGTGTGTTGTCGCTGCAACTGGACAAACCGTTTCACACGGTGCGTGGTTACAGTGGTGACACATCAATGGCATGTGAACTACCTTTGGATTTTCTGCAGCATATTCTGCTTTATCAAAGGAGAACGTTTCTTTATCTTTTCTTGTTCCTACCGCAGCCTCTTCGTCTGAAGCAAAGTAACGATCTACACGCAACCAGTGCATTTCACGACCTCTTCTTACTTCATCTTTTCCAACTACTGGAACATTATTTTCTGATTGACAAGCGATTAAACATGTTCCACATCCGATACATGAAGAAAGATCAATGCTGATTCCCCAACGGTGACCAATTTTCTCTACTGGATGCGCATCCCATAAGTCAAACTCAGACATTGGAGCTTCCACGTGATTTCCGTGTTCATCCAATTTCTGTAAGGTATGAGGTGGGTTAAATGCACTTCTGTCTTTATTTTGGTAGATATCCAATGTTGTTTCACGAACAATTGAATAACGTCCCATAACTGTATGGTGAATTTGTGTAGCTGCAATTGGGTAAACACCTTCTGCAGAACCAATCGTTACTGCACCAGCGTATTCAAATGTTGCTCCACTAGCGACCATTGCAAAAACATTAGCTCCAATCGGCATGCGATTTCCAGCTGCATTTAATTCATGTCCACCGTATTCTTTTGTTTGGAATGCTGCTTTACCAATTTTCTCTCCATTTGCTCCACGACCATAACCCAAAGCGATACCAATCGTTTTTAAGGCTTGTCCTGGTAAAGGATAAACTGGAAGTGTTACACTTTTACCATTTACTTTAACCGTAGTTAAATTTAATCCATGCTCTTGGTCATATGTTGTTACGAAACCTTTCGCTTTCATATCAACTGGATTCATAGTAATGTAGTTATCCCAAGTTACTTTCGTAATAGGATCTGGTAACTCTTGTAACCAAGGATTGTTTGCATTTGCTCCAGTTCCGATACCTGCTTTTTGGTACAAAGAAACTTCCCACTCAGCTGATTTTGGTAAATTTCCGATTTTCGCATCTGTGTAAACCAAGGTACTTGGAACGATTGCTTGAGGCATCGCACTATTGTGAATAGCCATCGCGAAATCCGCGGTTGGGAATTTCGCTGCAAACGTTGCCTTTATGTAATCATAAGCAACAGAAGAATCTTTTCCTCCACGTGTCGCTTTTCCGTTCCAAACCAACATAGACTCCAATGCAGAAGCTGTTCCTTCGCCTAGTGGACGAATCGTTGGTTGGGACAATGCGTATTCGCCTGCTTTCGCTTCAAAATCCGACCAAGATTCCAATGCATGGAAACCAGGGCAAACATAAGAGCAAAGTGCTGCAGTTTCATCTGCGTAAGCAGAAATGGCAACAGACGTTTTAATTTTTTTCAATCCTTTTGCGAAATCATCGCCATTTGGCAATGTATATACTGGATTTACATCCATCATCAAAAGAACATCTGGACCTTTTCCAGCAACTACATCTTTCACCAATTTAGATACTTTCGTGTCTTCAGATTGGAAAAGATTGATTGGATTCGATAGATCGATTGTTGTTCCGTAAGCTTGTAACATGTTATTCAACTTGTTAGTCAACTGTTGAACACCAATATTATTTGAACCTGAAACAACTAAAGATTCTTTTTTAGATTTTTTAAGTGCTTTGATTGCTTGATCCGCTGCTGCTTTAGCAGATGGATTCAACTCAGCAGAGACACCAGAATTACCGCCTAATCCTTTAATGATATAAGCCAAAACAGCCGCTTGTTCAGATGGCTTGATCATTCCACGGTAATCCGCGTTTGATCCTGTCACTGATAATACTGTTTCAAATTGAATGTGTTTTGACATCCAATCAGCATCTGGATTGCGTGTTAACGCATATTGACCAGTATATTCAGTAGATAACAACCATGAATTTAAAAAGTCTGCGTCTACTGATACAATTGTTTTTGCTTTAGAGAAATCGTAACTAGGAATCATTCTAGCTCCGAAGTTCGACAAATTTGCCTCACGCATACCTGCATACGAAACAGCATCGTAT
>JBILRU010000147.1:0-4150 GCA_044372485.1 Crocinitomicaceae bacterium | reverse complement strand
CGTCTCAGAAACGGATTGGAATTTACTGTCCCTAGATTCGTCAACGTACCTCGAGCTCAAAGGCCAAGAATTACCAATCGAAATCACCACCAATCATCCCAATTTTCAACCTGGAGGGGAATCTTTTTCATGGAAATACCTCGATAGTTTCCTGAAAAAACGAAGTGTTAATTATGCCAATCACATCTCTAAACCGGCTTTAAGTCGAAAAAGTTGTAGTCGGATTTCACCCTACTTGAGTTACGGGAATATCAGCATGCGCATGGTGTATCAATACACGATGCAGCATTATAAAACGTCGATGCATAAACGCGCTTTGACGCAGTTCATTTCTCGTTTGCATTGGCACTGTCATTTTATTCAAAAATTCGAAGATGAATGTCGGATTGAGTTTGAACCGTTTAACAGGGCGTATATCGGAAAAGAAAAACAGAGAAATGAAGCGTATATGGACGCTTGGCACAAAGGAAAAACAGGCGTTCCCCTTGTAGATGCCTGTTTGCGTTGCTTGATGGAAACGGGATACGTAAATTTTCGCATGCGCGCGATGTTGGTTTCCTTTTATGTGTTTAACCTCGGTCAAGACTGGCGTGAATTGCATTTTCTTGCACGTATGTTTTTGGACTATGAACCAGGAATTCACTATCCACAAATACAGATGCAAGCTGGATTAACGGGAATGAACATCATTCGGATTTACAATCCAATCAAGAATTCTAAAAAGCATGATGCGGATGGAGTATTTATTCGAACATGGGTGCCAGAACTCGCGGAAATTCCATTGGAATTCATTCATGAACCCTGGTTGTTGAGTGAAATGGAACAAACACTTTACTCGTTTCAAATCGGTGTTGATTACCCGCTGCCAATCGTCAATTTAGAAGAAACACAACGTGCTTCAAGCGAGGAAGTTTGGGGCTTCCGCAAAGAAACAGTCGTGAAAACGGACGCCAAACGCATTTTGAAAAAACACGTGAATCCGCGCAAATGAAACAACGAAAAAAGAGCGATTTACCAGAGAAAATCTGTCTAACTTGTCAGCGTCCCTTCACTTGGAGAAAGAAATGGGAAAAAGTCTGGGACGAAGTAAAATATTGCAGCGATCGCTGTCGAACAAATAAAAACAATGCATGAAGGCAGGGCTTATTTTTCCGCATCAACTGTTTGAAGAAAATCCCTTGTTGGATCACTGTGATGTAATCTATTTGGTAGAGGAATACCTGTATTTTCGTCAATACCCGTTCCATAAGCGAAAAATCGCTTTCCACCGAAGCTCCATGAAGCAGTATGAAGCGTGGCTGTTGTTGAAGGGAAGGAGCGTAAAATATATTTCAAGCACGGAAGAAATTTCGGATGTTCGCCTCCTGATTTCTCATGTAAAAACCAAAGGTATTTCAGACATTTTATACGTTGACACTATAGATTTCTTGCTAGAAAAACGCATCGCTCATGCGAGTCAAACCGAAGGAATTCAGATAACAAAATTACAGAGTCCAATGTTCTTAAATGACATCGACTCATTAGCTTCAAAATACGCCACCAAAAAGAAATTGTTTCAAGCGGATTTTTATAAGCAACAACGCATTCAACGCGGTGTTTTAGTAGAAGTAAATCAGTTACCAATGGGCGGAAAATGGTCCTTCGATGAGGAGAATCGTTCCAAGTTTCCCAAGAAAGGAATTGCCCCAGATTTGAAACTTCCGAGCATGGACGAACATGATTTAGAAGCCATGTCGTATACAGAAACTAATTTCTCATCAAACCCAGGAAAATCTGAAGGAAGGATTCATTATCCGACTACATTTGAAGGGGCAAAGGATTGGTTACAAGCCTTTTTTAAGAATCGATTTGCAGATTTCGGGACCTACGAAGATGCCATCGTGAAGGATGAGTTGGTTTTGCATCACAGCGTATTGACTCCGATGCTAAACGTTGGACTTTTGACTCCTCAGTTTGTTCTGGACGAAGCACTGAATTTTGCTGCAAAGAATGATATTCCAATGAATTCACTGGAGGGATTTGTACGTCAAATTATGGGATGGCGAGAATTCATCCGCATGGTCTACGAACTAAAAGGAGTAGAGGAACGCACGCGAAATTATTGGGGATTCAAAAGGAGAATTCCAGCGGCATTTTGGAATGGAACTACCGGAATTCTACCGATAGATAGCGTCATTCAGAAAGTACTTGAAACTGGTTATTGTCACCATATTGAGCGCTTGATGATTTTAGGAAATTTCATGTTGCTTTGCGAATTTGATCCCGATGAGGTTTACGAATGGTTCATGGTGTTCTTCATTGACGCATATGATTGGGTGATGGTTCCGAATGTCTATGGCATGAGTCAATTCGCCGACGGAGGATTGATGTCCACCAAACCCTACATCAGTGGCAGCAATTATTTAATGAAAATGGGTAATTTCGAAAAAGGAGCTTGGCAAGCGACTTGGGATGGACTTTTTTGGCATTTTATGGACAAACAACGAAACTTCTTTTTATCGAATCCACGTTTGGGAATGTTGATACATACTTTTGATAAAATGCCCTTGGAAAAACGCGAAGCACATTTGACCAACGCACAAAACTATTTGGAATCCTTGGATATCAACTAATTAAACTAACATGAAAACACAAGAACGTATAAACGAACTCATTCAATCACTTGGATTACTTGCCCATCCCGAAGGAGGATACTACAAGGAAACGTATCGAAGTATTGAAACGTTAGATGGCGAACAGTCTCTGATGACGTCTATTTTGTTTTTACTTACCTCCGAAAACGCTTCGAATTTCCACCGCATTCAAAGTGATGAACATTGGTATTTTCATGAAGGAAGTCCACTCATTGTTCACGTTATCGGAGAAAATGGTCATGAGCAAAAGCTACTTGGACTCGATTTATCTGCGGGACAAAGTCCCTATCATTTGGTGAAAAAACAAGAAATATTTGGCAGCGAAGTACAGGAAGAAAAAGGCTATGCACTAGTTTCCTGTGCGGTAGCACCAGGATTCATGTTCCGGGATTTTGAATTGTTTTCGAGACAAGAATTATTGGATCAATATCCACAGCACGAAGAGATTATTTGTCGATTGACAGAATAGCAGCCGTTCGTGCAACAAAAAACGGATTCAACAGATCTTCTTTATTGTATCGAAGCGCTTCACCAGTTTCCGCATGAACAACAGATCCACCTAGCGATTCTAAAATCGCTTGTCCTGCAGCGATGTCCCATTCCATGGTTGGTGCAAAACGCGGATAAATGTCAGCGGTTCCAAGGGCTAAATCGAAAAACTTGAGAGCAGATCCTTTTTGTATGAATTCGATTCTCGAAGACATAGACTTTAGGGATTCAATGATTTTAAGCATCGAACCAGAATGGTGACTTCGTGAACCAATTAAAACAATGGGATTGTTGTGTTTTTTAGGAATGGAGAGTTTCTTCCAAATAGAAAAGTCCTGAACATCGTCAAAGGAGAAAAGATAGACTCCTGTTTCCTTTGATCCAACAATAATTTCACGTCGCACGGGTGAAGCAATGAGTCCGAAATGAGCTTGACCATCTTTAATCAATGCGATATTCACGGCGAATTCTCCGTTTTTTTTGATGAATTCCTTTGTTCCATCGAGTGGATCCACGCACCAACATTCGGTCCAAGTGGAACGTTCTTCGAAGGACATTTTTTCCGTTTCTTCGCCGGTGATTGGAATGTTGAATGGACTTAGGTACTGACCAATAATGTCGGAAGAAGCAAGATCTGCTTGTGTTAAAGGAGATCCATCCGCCTTGATGATTTCTTCAAAATCGTTTTGATAAATATCCATAATCGCTTCTGAGGCAGCGATGCTCGCATGAATTGCGGCGATGTATTTTTCGTGAAATGGAATCAATCAAAGTGCATTTCAGGTACAACATCGGGAACAACAAGATCTCCTTCTGTTTTAGAAATGATTTCTTCTACACTCACTCCGGGTGCTCGTTCAATCAAGTGGAATTTACCATCCTTGATTTCCAATACAGCCAATTCCGTTACTACTTTTTTCACACAACCGACACCCGTTAATGGCAAGGTACATTCCTTTAGGATTTTTGATTCTCCTGCCTTATTGCTGTGCATCATGGCAACAATAATGTTTTCTGCAGAAGCTACG
>JBILRU010000146.1:0-4196 GCA_044372485.1 Crocinitomicaceae bacterium | reverse complement strand
GACGGAGATGTTGCCATTGTAGGGATTACAGAATTTGCACAAAGCGAATTGGGTGATATCGTATATGTTGAAATCGAAACAATCGGTGAAACACTTAACCAAGAAGAAGTATTTGGAAGTGTAGAGGCTGTAAAAACTGTTTCTGATTTATTTATGCCTGTAAGTGGGGAGATTCTTGAGCTCAATGAAGCATTGGAAGGAAACCCAGAATTAGTAAATTCAGATCCTTACGGTGAAGGTTGGATGATTAAAATAAAATTAACAGACGCGTCTCAGTATGATCAATTATTAGATGCTGCTGCATACGAAGGCTTGATTCATTAATGAAGAAATTAAATAAGAACTTAAAAACCGCTCAAAAGGCGGTTTTTTTATGGCCAACAAGTTTTACACAAAGTTGATTCAAGTGAATTCTCTAGTTTGTCATCAAGTTGATAAAAGAAATCAATCTTCGTTAATTTCTCTAACTCATTAATCGATCAAGCAAAGTCCATTAAGGGCAGCTTTGAACCTTCATTAGGTAGAAGAAAAGCGATTCCTCTTGTATGAGATCCTTTGAGGTCAACAATTGCCTTAAAATAGTATTTTGGGACACTTACTTTGTTTATACCAATACTTGGGAGGTCTGTACTTAAAACTGGACCTGTAACAATCAAAATAGAATCAAGTTTTACCGCCCAATCGCGTACTTCCTCCTCCAACTTTTTCCAAATACCTCGATTAAACGAAGGCAACTGTGGACTCATATTACTATAATAGAATGATTCCTCCATACTTTGAGTGGACCAACGCATGTCTGCTGCTGGCGCTAGGTGTCCACGGTCGTAGCCACTTTTCGCATAATCGACATCGGAAGCAGTCCCGGTATTAACTAGTGCATCCTCTTTAAAGTTATCTGATATTTCTAAAACACCCATTGCCTCTGATTTTGTCAGACAATAAGCAATCCACTTGGCTTGTTCATGCGTTTCATCGTAAACGAATCCATAGGCCAAATGTTGTAGATAGGATTCTCCTTCCATCAAGCGCGGTGTTTCTAAAGGGAGATGAGTTGGTGTAGAAAGATCTAAATAGAACCCATAGGACACAAAAAAAGCCAGTATCATCAGAATGTACTTAGATACTGGCTTACTCTGTTTAAATCGCATCTTAAGCGTCGATTTTAGCGTATTTTGCGTTTTTCTCGATGAATTCTCTACGAGGTGGCACATCATCTCCCATTAACATGGAGAAAATCTGATCACATTCTGCGGCATTATCAATGGTTACTTGACGAAGCGTTCTACTTTCCGGATTCATTGTCGTTTCCCAAAGTTGTTCTGCGTTCATCTCTCCAAGTCCTTTGTAACGCTGAACATTCACCGAAGTTTCGGAACCTCCACCTTTCAAGTCATTAATTAAACGATCGCGTTGGTCTTCATTCCATGCGTACTCGGATTTCGTACCTTTTTTCACTTGATACAATGGAGGAGTTGCGATATAAATGTATCCATTCTCGATCAACTCTTTCATGTAACGGAAGAAGAAAGTTAAGATTAAGGTTTCAATGTGGGAACCGTCGACATCGGCATCACACATGATGATAATTTTGTGGTAACGAAGTTTTTCTAAGTTTAGCGCTTTTGAATCTTCTTCTGTTCCAATGCGAACGCCTAGAGCTGTGTAAATATTTTTAATCTCCTCATTCTCGAAGATTTTATATTGCATGGCTTTTTCTACATTGAGAATTTTTCCACGTAAAGGCATAATCGCTTGAAAATGACGATCTCGACCTTGCTTAGCTGTTCCACCCGCCGAATCTCCCTCAACAAAGTAAATTTCACAAGACGCAGGATCTTTTTCTGAACAGTCAGCTAATTTACCTGGCAATCCAGATCCAGAGAGAACATTCTTACGCTGAACCATCTCACGTGCTTTTCTAGCAGCATGTCTTGCTCTTGCTGCAAGAATAACCTTTTCAACGATTAATCTTGCTTCCGCAGGATGTTCCTCTAAGTAAGCAGATAACATTTCAGAAACGGCCTGACTTACAGGAGCAGTTACTTCGCGGTTACCCAATTTTGTTTTTGTTTGTCCTTCGAATTGTGGCTCCTGAACCTTCACAGAAACAACAGCTGTTAATCCTTCACGGAAGTCATCACCATCGATTTCAATTTTTTCTTTCGCCAACATTCCTGAGTCCGTCGCGTATTTCTTCAAAGTATTTGTCAAACCTCTGCGGAAACCAGACAAATGCGTTCCACCCTCATGCGTATTGATATTATTCACATACGCCTGAATGTTCTCGGTATAGGATGTATTGTAAGTTAAAGCTACTTCAACTGGAATGTTTTCACGTTCACCTTCGAAGTATATCACGTCGGAAATCAAAGCCTCACGGTTTCGATCTAAGTACTGAGCAAATTCTCTAAGTCCACCTTCCGAATGATACATGGTGGTTGGATGATTGCCTTCGTCATCTGTCACACGATTATCCGTCAATGAAATCGTAATTCCTTTATTTAAAAAGGCTAATTCACGCATTCGAGCAGCAATGGTATCAAAATTGTACTCCGTTGAATCGAAAATACTTCCGTCTGGTTTAAACGTGACTTCTGTACCCGTTTCTGTTGATTCACCAACAACTTTCACATCGTACAATGGTTTACCGATGGAATATTCTTGTTGGAATATTTTTCCTTCACGACGAACAGTAGCTTTCAATGCTATAGACAAGGCATTCACACACGAAACACCTACTCCATGGAGTCCACCAGAAACTTTGTAGGTATCCTTGTCAAATTTACCTCCAGCATGAAGGACGGTCATAACGACCTCTAAAGCTGATTTTTTTTCTTTGGTGTGCATCGCAGTTGGAATACCACGTCCGTTATCTACAACAGTAATTGAATTATCTGTATTGATGAATACATCGATTTTATCGCAATGTCCAGCGAGCGCCTCATCGATTGAATTATCCACCACCTCATAAACCAAATGGTGCAATCCCTTCACTCCAACATCTCCAATGTACATCGCGGGACGCTTACGCACCGCTTCAAGTCCTTCTAATACCTGAATATTATCAGCAGAATAATTATCCCTTCTTTCTTCTTCAGCCATATCTATTTTAATTTCGTTTTATCACTTTTTACAAGTGAAACAAAAATAAGAAAAAGCTAGGCTTTTAGAAGGGTTTTGAGGGGCTTGAGAGCCCTAACTTATCAACAAAATTTCAACGATTTACACTATTTTTCAATCCAAGTAGTGATCGACACATCGTCTGGTTGAATTCTTGGTGAAATCACCTTTGCAAGGTGTCCACTTTCATCAATCAAATACTTTTGAAAATTCCATTCCACTTTATTGTCTTCTAATCCATTTTTTGCCTTTTCGGTTAAAAACTGATAAACTGGATGCATGTCTTTTCCTTTGACGGATATTTTTGACATCATTGGGAAACTTACGCCGTAATTCATTTTACAGAAACTTTCGATTTCTTCGTTCGATCCTGGCTCTTGTGACATAAAGTCATTTGCTGGGAAACCAACGATTAAAAAGTTTTTTCCTTTATACTTTTCGTACAAGGCTTCTAATTTCTCATATTGAGGTGTCAATCCACATTTAGATGCCGTATTCACAATCATGATCTTCTTGCCTTTTAACTGAGCAAAATCAAACGTGTCACCATGGATATCTTTAACTTTAAACTGGTAGATGTTTTCTTTTTCTGAGCTATTCATTAGGACAACGATTGAAATGAGTAAAAAAAGTGTTTTCATAATTCGGATTTGTATTTGAACATTTAAATCGAAAGATAGTTCGAATTTGTGGAACATTTTTTAACTTATTACGAATAAGGGAGAATGAAAACTGCCATCCTATTTCTTTTTCTACTGTTGTCCGTTTGGTCGAACGGTCAAAAGCTATCCGGAACCTGGCAGGGTGGTTCTTTTGTCAAAAATCCATCCAATCCTATTACAGCTTCAACATCTTGGGTATACCTCGACATTACGATTGTAAAAGGAATGATTGACGGAAAAATGAGGCATGAAAATAGCGAAGGTCAATACTACATTTATGATATTGTTGGAAAAGTACTCAAAAACGGACACTTAGAAATCAATGAAACAAGACTTGGTGTTAAATCAAAAAATGCCGTTCCAATTGAAAAGCAACAGTTTGATTTTGAATACGATTCAAAAAAAGGGTATTTA
>JBILRU010000145.1:0-4251 GCA_044372485.1 Crocinitomicaceae bacterium | reverse complement strand
AAAGCGGGTATTCAGTTTTCGACAATTGTCCGAGCAAATAAACATTTTACCCTAGAATTGAATTATCAGCAAAATCAGTTTACGAATTGGTACCGTTATAATCAGCAATCTTCTTGTTCCGCTTTCATGAGTTCACTTTTGTTTTCATGGGCAATCCGTGAAAAGGGAGTTATTCTTGGGAATCTTTTTGTTCCCAAAGCATCCAAATTCCCAAAAATTCAAATAAAAATAGAGAAAGCGTGGAACATTCCTAGCTTGGATGTTGCGTCCTTGGATTTTCTCCGCCTTCAGTTCAATGCTTTTCACATCACAACTATTCCCGGAAACGGACGATTTACATGGAATGTTCGCGCAGCTTGGACCAATGTACCAACGCCTTTATTGTACCAACAGGCTGTTCATGCTTCCTATGTTAATCGTTCCATTTCGATTGCTAACACCTTTGAAACGGCGGGCGTGACGGAATTCTACCATCAACAGCAAGTAAACGTATTTCTTCGTTACATATGGAATGCTCAGCGCACGGAAGCCAAATGGAACGAGCCGCAATTTGGCGTACATTATGCTTTTGGGTATGGAACGATGTCCAATCAAAGTGCACATGAACTATCGTTCAATACCATGGACAAAGGCTTCCACGAAGCGGGACTTCTCTTCAATGGATTGTTTGTGAGTGGAAAATCAAGTATGGGAATTGGTGTGTTTACCCGTTTTGGGGCTTATGCGAATACAGGAGATTGGAAAACGAATATCTATCCAAAATTATCGTTTGGATACGTGTTCTAGTCGAACAACGATGGCATGTCCGTAGACGGAGCCGATTTAGGTGCAGCTGGTTTTTTCGCAACGGGAGGAACAATATTCGGTGCTGATGAAGCGATAGCAGGAGCCACTTTTTCTTGACCAGATTCCGTTGGAAGAGTTGATTTCAATTGAATCAATCTGCGTTTAATTTGTTCCAAGCGTAGAATGACTGCGTCGTGAGTGTCGCTACTCTCTAATCTGGCTTCACTAACTACTTTCGATCTAAGTGCTTTCTTCGCTCCATCCAAGGTATAGCCTTCGATTTTGACAAAATGATAGATGCGGTTGATTTTATCAATTTCTTTTACAGAAAATAAACGATTGCCTTTTGCGTTTTTCTTGGAGATTTCAAATTTAAATTCCTTCTCCCAAAATCTTAGTAATGAAGCGTTTACATCGAGTAATTCCGCTACTTCACCAATGGAATAGTAGAGCTTGCTAAGTTGTTGAATATCAATTAAAGGCACCTTGTTACTTGAATTAGTTTCCGAAATTAGTTATAATTTTGCAATCGAAAGATGAAAAATAGATTTCTACATACATTTTTCGTTCTTTTTGTGTTGTTGCTTACTCGTTCGGGATTTTCTCAAACAGTGACGAAAGATACCTTGACTTTATCAGGCATCGATACAACCATCAAAGTTCGACCAGCGAATCCAAAAGCGGATGCGATTATTTCGTACGCGAAATCTTTCCTGGGCGTTCCATACCGCTATGGTGGAACAACACCATCCGGATTCGACTGTTCTGGATTTATTAATTACATCTTCGGGAACTTTGGTTTCTCGTTAGTCCGCACGAGTTATGGATTGGCGGAATTAGGGGAGACCATCAAACTATCTGAAATCCAACCAGGGGACTTAATGTTTTTCAAAGGAAGCAATGTGAATTCCTCAGTTGTGGGACACGTAGCTATGGTTGTTGAGGTTACACCTTCAGCCATTAAATTTATTCACTCCGCCAACGGAGGTGTTCGCATCGACAATTTTAAAACTTCGGAATATTATATTCGTCGCTACGTGAAAACAAAGCGCCTAGATTACGGTGGATGATTCCTGAACTGTGCGTGACGATAATCGTTATTTTTGAATAAAACTAAAATCGTGAACCTAGAAAAATTGAGCGAAAGAAGAAATTGGCTGTTCATCATACTTGCTGGACTCTTTATCACAAATGCGGTGACGGCGGAGTTGATTAGCAATAAACTGATTCAAGTGCCGATAGAATTCAATCTCTTCGGAAGTCATTTTGGTCCATTCGCAACAATTATTGGAATCCTTCCTTGGCCTGTTGTTTTTCTGCTGACGGATTTAATGAATGAATTTTACGGTCAAAAAGCAGTTCGCAGACTTTCGTGGATCACCGCCGGACTCATCGCTTATTGTTTTATCATCGTAGGTATTTCCTTGGCGATTCCTGCGTATGAAATCCCTGGGTCAGACTTAGCGGACAATGCGTCGTACATCAAAGTATTTGGACAATCGCAAATGATCATTGTAGGAAGTATTTGTGCCTTTCTCGTGTCGCAATTGTTGGACGCTTTCCTGTTCGATAAAATCAAGCACAAAACGGGAAATCGCTTCATTTGGTTGCGCAGTACAGGAAGTACGGTTGTCTCACAAGTCATCGATTCTTACATCGTTTTGTACATTGGGTTCGTTCTTCCAGGAAAAATGTCCTTCGGAACCTATATGACGGTCGCGCCAACGAATTATATCCTGAAATTACTGATTGCCATTAGTTTAACGCCCATGATCTACTTGGGACATTACTTGATGCGCAGGTATCTGAATAAAGCGGAAGGGAATTCGAGTGCACTTAGCGAATAGAGTGACTTTTTCTCACTTGAAAAATCAACACCACAACTGCTAAAACAGCGGCTCCAGCACCAATGAGGAATGCACGGTAAATTCCGGTTGGACTATTGTCGTAAACGAAAAGCGTGATCACGGATCCGGAAATAATTCCAAACTCTAAAGCGAGAAAAAGGGTTCCAGCACCAACTCCTCGACGATCCTTGTGCGATAAATCGGCTGTCCAAGCAAACAAGGTCGGACTAGATATTCCGGTAGCGAATCCAAATACTATTGCGGCGAAGATGTATGCATTCGTTGTATGAACCGTTGCAATCAAAACCATGCTCACAATTAGAATAATTACACCGATAATTAAGGTTTGTGGTCGGCCAATTCGATCGGAAACCGAACTTGTTAACAGACGAATGACAATAGTTGAAATGACGTAAAACGCGAAAAAGAAACCTTTGTTTTCGATGTGGAGCATGCCGGATATGTCCGGTGTCAAAACAAAAATGATTCCAGAACAGATAGCAGTCAAGTACATGACAAAAGCTGCCGGAAGGACATTTGGCTCGAATACATCTTTCCAAGTGATGCGTAAATGCTTCACGTTTATTTTTTCTCGGGTGGACAATGTTTCTGTAGCAATAGAAACCATAATAAACGAAACACAGGTGATAAATGCTGCGGACATAAATAAGGTGTCAAATCCAAAAGCATGATAAATCCATGAACCCAGTGATTGTCCAACGCCAATTCCGAGGGAAATAAACGTACCCCAAATTCCCATTGCGTTTCCGCGTGATTTCTCCGGGATGACGTCGGTTAATAAGGCTGTTGCTCCTGTTGGGGCAAATCCAGCACTGAATCCATGCAGAAAACGAAGGAATAAGAAAAAAGCGATGGATTCCACGAACGAATAACTGAGGCAGATGATAAACGAGCAAATAACTCCTGCGTACATGACCCATTTTCTTCCGACGATGTCTGCGATTTTACCAGAAAATGGACGGGAAATAGCCGCTGAAACGGAAAACAACAGAATGATCAATCCTTTTTTATTTTCTCCGCCAAGGTTGGTGATGAAATTATTTAATTCCGGCATAATCAGGTTAAAACCTGTCATGAAAAAAAACATCGCAAAACACACGATCCAAAAATTGCGACTATACCTTGATTTCATGGCGCAAAAGTACGCTTTTATCTAGCGTCGAACTTTTTTCCATACACTTTGTTTCAAGAATATGAGATTAACTTTGTTTTTCGTTTTGAGTTTTTTGATGAATGCCTGTTCACAGACACCAGAAAAAAAGGACTCTCCTTCTGCCAAGGATTCATTTACCAATTGGAAAGGTAAAGCACTTCCTGAAAATGTATGTGCGGTTATTCGCGATGGAGCGACCGAAGCACCGTTTACAGGTGAATTCTGGGATCACCATGAAAGAGGAACGTACACCTGCGTTGGATGTGGAACGGCTTTGTTTTCCAGTTCAACGAAATATGAGTCTGGTAGTGGTTGGCCAAGTTTTTACGATGTATTGACGAAAGGAAAAGTGAAACAAGTGCGCGATTTGAGTGATGGAATGGATCGCATTGAGATTCGTTGTGCCAAATGTGATGCTCACCTCGGACATTTATTTAATGATGG
>JBILRU010000068.1:0-11338 GCA_044372485.1 Crocinitomicaceae bacterium | reverse complement strand
GTACAGCGCTCAAATCACAGATCCATTCGGCTGTAGTTATGAGACAAGTAATTTTCAACTGGCGCTTTCCATCGATGAATCTGCAAGCTTACACTGGTTGATTTACCCGAATCCCGTGAAGGATGTTTTGACTATTCAAGTGGAGGAACAGATGCTTGGATCCACTGTTGTACTCATGGATTTAAACGGTCGTTCCCTTGAGATAAAACAGATAGAAACGAACACTACCCTCTTCGATTTGAGTGCATTTCCAAGCGGAACCTACTTCCTTTCATTGGAAAGCAATGAAGTTAAGAAAATGGAGAAGCTGATAAAGGAATAGAGCGAGTGAAACAGAGCGAGATTCAGAGCGAGATTCAGAGCGTGAGCGAGAATCCAGAGGGTGAGCGTGAGAAACAGAGCGAGAGCGCCATGAATTCAGTTATTAAGAAATCCTTACATACTGCACTGATTGACAAAAAACTGATTCTTTCGTTTTTTGTACATATATTTGTACTTATTAATGTACATAAACGCAAACTATTATGCTTACAGCCAGTATTTCCGATTTCAGAAAAGACATTAAACGGTATTTAGACAAAGTCAGTCAGAATTTTGAAACACTTATTATACATCGTGGGAAGGACGATGGTATTGTCATCATTTCGCTTGCAGAATATAATTCCCTTTGCGCGACACAACATGAATTGTCGTCAAAACGAAATCAAGAACGTTTGGATCTAGCCATTGAGCAGATGAAGACAGGAAAAACCGAAACAAAAAAACTAATTGAGTAATGACCTTGAAATTCGTTGAAAGTGCTTGGGAAGATTACCTCTATTTGCAGAAACATGATAAAAAGAAAGTGAAACGAATCAACGAATTAATAAAAGATATTTCGCGTAGTCCATTTCAAGGAATTGGTAAACCAGAGCCATTAAAATATCATTATACGGGATATTGGTCTAGAAGAATTGACGGGGAGCACAGATTGATCTACCACATTTCAAACGACGAATTAATCATACTCAAATGTCGCTTTCATTATGACGAAAAATAAAGCTCGTTCCAGTGAATACCGAAACGAGCTTTTATGCCAATAAAATTTAGCTTAATCTTCTAGATCTACGATCAATTTTTTCGTTCTCGCACGAAATTTATCTTGTATGCGGTCAACTGTGTAATACATCATCGGTACAACGATAATCGTCAAGAACATGGAGCTGGTTAGTCCACCAATCAGAATCCACGCTAGTCCATTTTTCCACTCTGCACCTGAACCAGTAGCTGTGGCAATTGGAATCATTCCGACTACCATGGCAATCGTGGTCATCAAGATTGGTCGCATACGTTCCTGAACAGATTCCAAGAGCGCGCTGTAGGTCGACATCCCTTTTTCCTTCAAATGATTCGTGAAATCGACAATCAAAATGGCGTTCTTGGCGACGAGTCCGAGCAGCATGAGCATTCCCAACATCGTAAAGATTCCCATGTTCGAAGAACTCAAGGCCAACGCTAAAATCGCACCGATGAGGGAAACCAAAATGGAGAATAAAACCACAAATGGATACACGAAATTATCGTAAAGTGCCACCATGATTAGATAAACTAGGATCAATCCAATTCCCATTGCCGTACCAAGTGCACCCATCGATTCTTTTTGACGTTTAATCTCACCACCCCAAGTCAATCGGACGTTTTTATCCAATGGATTTTTCTCTAAATACTTATCAATCTCTGCAGATACATTTCCAGCAGCCGTACCCAATACCCAACAACGCAAAGTCGTATTTGGAATGCGGTTTTTTCGTTCCAATGTCCCATTTCCATTTTCCACAGAAACCTCGGCGAATTCACCTAATTCCACTTGTTTGCCATCCGAAGTATTGAAGGACATGTTTTTCACATCCTCGACATTTTTACGGTCAAAAGCATCGACCATCACACGGATGTCGTACTCGTGTCCTTTGACATCAAATTGACTGTCATCATTTCCGGATAATGCATTTTGAAGCTGCATTCCAACTACTGCAATGGGCAATCCAAGCTGTCCCATTTTCTCGCGGTTTAATTCGATGCGAATTTCAGGTGTGACATCATCGGTTGAAATAGCGGGATCCTTCGCACCTTTAATCGTCAATAAATATGATTTTAACCTTCTCGCTTCCTTAATCAGCAAATCATTGTCATCAGATGAAAGGAAAATTTCAATGGGCGCTTCTTCTGATTCCACCATACCCATATTCAAGGCCTTCACTTCTATTCCAGCGTGCTGTGATTTAATTCGCTTGCTGATTTCATCCATGTATTTAAGAGTAGGATACTTTTTCTGTATTCCGGGTTTCATTTTCACGGTAATTTCAGAACGATTTTCAGAACCAAAAGAGGTTGCCCCCATTCCTGAACTTGGTCCACCAACATTGGCAAACACGGTTTCAATAACATCTTTTTGAGCCATCAAAAACTGTTCAATTTCAAGCGTAACGGCATTGTTTTCTTCAAAGGTGGTACTCTTATCGTATTTCAATTTCACCATGAATTTTCCTTGATCTCCTTGAGCCACAAATTCTTGTCCAACGATTCCAAGTCCCATGGTAGAAAAACTCGCCACGAATAAACCAATAATCACTCCGGCCATAATTAACTTATGTTTTAATGACCAGCCTACTAATTTCACATATTGATTCGTAAAGATGGTCACGCGTCGCTCAAACCAAAGTAAAAATGCCTGAAAAGGATTCTTTGGATTCAATTCCACTTCTTTCGCAAAGCGTGAAGCCAACCATGGTGTCAATGTAAAACAAACAAACAAGGACATCAAGGTGGAAACAACTACCACAATGGAGAACTGATGAAGGATGTCTGAAATCGTTCCTTCGATGAACACCACCGGAGAGAATACCACCACATCCACCAAAGTAATTGCCAAGGCCGTAAATCCAATTTCATTTCGACCATCCAAGGCTGCTTGACGTCGTTTTTTACCCATTTGTAGGTGTCGGTAAATATTCTCTAGAACCACGATCGAATCATCCACAAGGATACCAATCACCAAAGACATGGCTAATAAAGTCATGAGGTTTAAGGTGTATCCCAATAAATACATCGCAATAAACGTAGAAATCAATGAAGCAGGAATAGAAACCAAAACGATTACTGCATTTCTCATGCTGTGCAAGAACAACAGCATCACCGCTGCCACGAGAATAATCGCCAATTCAAGGTCGTGAATAACGGCGTTTACTGACTCAACAGTTGGACGAGAAGTATCTGTCGCAATGGTGAATTTCAATCCTTCTTTCTTGTACTTCTCTTCAAGAATACCAAAGCGTTCTTTCGTTGCATTAGACATTTCCACTGCATTGGCATCGCTTTGTTTTTTTACGCGTAGTCCAATTCCATTGACTCCATTTAAACGAGAAACGGCAATTTTATCATCACTTGCATCAATCACCTCAGCAACATCCTTCAATTTCACATTTGATGTGCCTTTCGAATAGAGAATCAAATTTTCTATATCCGACATACTTTGGTATTTCCCTGCTAATCGAACAGTCATCTGTTCTCCTTGCCCCTTCACTTTTCCGGTTGGGAACTCGACATTCGCCGATGCAATCACTTGATTTATAGTAGAAAGTGAAATGCCGTAACGTTTCAGTTTATCTTTGTCCACATTGATGCGGAATGATCTGCGTTCACCGCCAATCACTTGCACTTCTGCCACACCTTTGGTTTGCTTGATTTGAGGTAGAATTTGGTCATCCATTAATTCCATCAAATCACGATCTGACATACTCGTCGCAACAACACTTACTTGCAATACAGGAGAAGCATTGGGTTCAATTTTCGCAATAACGGGCGTTTGAGCTCCTTCAGGTAAATTATTAAGTACATTATTGATTTTGCGTTGCGCATCCTCTAGGGATTTGTCAATATTTGCGGATGCTTTGAATTCCAACAATAAAAGCGATGCGTTATCCAGAGAGAAAGAAGTCACTTCATTGATGTTTTCAATACCGCTCAAGGCATCTTCTAAGGGTTTTGAAACTTGCGTCTCCACAGTTGCAGGAGAAGCTCCTGGATAGGTGGTGGTTACCGTTAATAAGGGCGGAGAAAAATCAGGCAATAACTCGTAAGAGAGTTGGTTGTAACTGATGAGTCCACCACCGATTAAAATCGTAAAAATTACAATAATAAACGATGGACGTTTAATGGAGAGTTCTGTCAGTGTCATCGGTGCTTATTTAGCTAATTTAACGTTCGAATTATTTTCCAAATTCACTTGTCCTTTCACGACAATCACATCGTTTTTCGTCAAGCCAGAAACTACCTCGATGTACTCCCCGTCTGATGTCCCTGCTGTAAACGAAACCAAGATAGACTTTCCATTTCTAACGACATACACTTGTGGATTTTTCGATGATCCAACCAAGGCTTTTCTTGATACAGCTAGTGTTGTAACGCTTGTTGAATTCTCTAAAGAAACGGACCCATACATCCCTGCCATGATTTTATTTACACCTGTATTTTGTATGGTTGTTTGTATTTTAAAATTATGCGAGCCATCTGCTTGAACAGCAATCATGCTAACATTTCCTTTAAACGCTTCTTTTCCATAAATATCTGCATTTGCAATGACCTTTTGTCCTTTCTTAAACTTCATCACATCGCGTTCTGGCACCGAAATGGTCAATTTCAAGGAAGAAATATCTGTTAATTCCACAATAGGACTTCCAGGCATCACCATGGAACCTAGATCAACTAACTTTTTCGTTACGATGCCTCCAAATGGAGCAACGATGGACGAACTTCTTAATTGTTTTTGCAATTGCTTCAATTGAACTTCAGCTGACTTCAGAGCTAACTCCATTTTCTCCGCTTCCATCGCTGAGATTACTTGGTCCTTTCGTAAACTGGAAAAACGAGCGTTGTCATTTTTCAATTGGGCAATATTCAATTTAGCGTTGTCAATTTGTAATTGCGTCAATTCGTTATCTAATCGAGCTAAAACTTGACCTTTGCGAACCACATCGCCTTCTTTCACACTCAATTCGATTAATTTTCCAGATCCATCAGAAGCCACATTGTTTTGGTGGTTAGCTTCGAATGTCCCTAGAAAACTCATAGAACGATCAAACGTGTGAGTAATTGGATTTTCTGCTTCAACAAGTATTGCTTGTTTGGCATCGTAAATAAAGATTTTTTCCTCAGCTGCCTTCTTATTTGAAAATAATTTAACAACGAGTAAAGCAATGACCACAATGGCTACAACTGCGATGGAGATGATACGTTTCATTTTTTTTCTTATTTGATATTTCCGATTGATTTTAAGTATTCTAGTTCTGCTTGGCGTAATTGAATGTAGGAAGAAACAACATTTGATTGTGCTTGCTCAAGTCCGGTTTCTGCCATGATCAGGTCATTGGAACTAATTAGACCTTCTTTGAACTTTAAATTAGCATTCGCATATACGTTTTCAGCAAGACGCAGTTGTTCTTTGCTAACATCTAAAGACTCCGCTTTCACAGTGATTTGACGCTTGCTCGTCGTAATAGCATAATTCAATTGCTGATTCAATAATTCATATTGATTGTCGATTTTCTCTAAGTTCAATTGATTCAATTTCGCTTTATTCACGCGTTCCATTCCAGAAAACAAGTTCCAATCTAATCGAAGACCAAGAAAGGCTCCAGGAATTCCCGTTCTAAAATCATCCTCTGGTTTTAAGTTGATGTTGTAATTGTAAATTCCGTAAAAATTCAAATTTGGCAAGTAGCTCATTCGAATCCCTTTTCCTTCCGCTTCGTTTAATTTACGCTGTGATTCAACTAAATTTAATTGCAGAAGATTAGGTGCCGCCTCTTTTAAAATGGTTTTTTGCACCATAGCATCCGTAGAGAGAGACAACTGCTGATCCAAAGGCATTCCGATTAGGATTTTTAACAGATTTTCAAGTTGATCTTTTGTTGCCAACAAATTTGATTTATTATTTACTAAACTCAACTCATTGATTTTAATTTTATCCACTTCGGTTGGAATAATCATTCCTTGCGCTAAGGAAGCTTCCATGTTTTTCAAAATCGCTCGTGTGTGAACAATGTTTGCATCAATAAACGTCAATTGTTGATTAACACCTTGCAATAAAAAATACGTGTTGGATACCTGGTAACGCACTTCTTGAATAGCAATGTCACGTTGGGTTCCAACGAGTTCCGTATTAATTTTCAACGCTGCAAGTCCATAATTCACTTGTGAGTTAAACAAGATTTGGGTCAATTGTAAGTTATTGGACAAAACGAAAGGCACACCGAACTTCACCGTATTAAAAACTCCAGCGGGACCACCAAAAGCGGAAGCTGGAATAATCTGTCCAGGAATAACTGCGTTGTACTTGTAATCTGCGTTAAAATTCAACTGAGGCATTCTCGACGCAAGGTATGCTTCTCTTTGACGCTCGTTCATGAGAACATCTAAATTAGCATTTCGGATTTGAAGGTTGGCTGTATCAGCCATTTGAATACAGGTGGGTAAATCCAGTACTTGAGCACGTGAAGTATTCAGGTGCAATAGTACCAAAAACAGACCTGCAATTTTAAACGATTTACGCATGTTTATTGGTGTTAGGAAATAAATAATTAATCAACATTTCTTTGACTATTTCTTGGTGCTCATTCAGACGAGCGTTGTGTTCTTTATCATCAATTTGATAGATTCCACAGATGAGTTTTTTACTCATAATAGGAAAATGACAGTTGGACATGAATAACAAGGTAACGTTGATCATGTTTACTTTTCTCATGCGTCCATCCTCTTGCGCTTTTTCGCACTCTTCGAAAATCCCTGTTTTATGAAGGCGACCTAAAAAATTTGATTGATCGAGTTCCGCATCGGATTCTTGGTTGAGTCCGGCATGAATAAACAAAGGCAACTCCGGATGTTTGCGCAAAAACTCAAATTCTTTATCGATGAGCATGCGTGTTTTCACTTCTAAAGGAAGTTCCTGCATAAAGACATCCACCATGCTATCAATAAAGTCCGAAAGTGCGGCTTCTAGAATCAACTCGAATAACTTTCCTTTTGATCGGAAGTAATAGTTAAGCAAGGCTACATTGATTCCTACTGACTTCGCTATCTCACGTGTTGTACAACCAGAGAATCCTTTAGTCATAAACACCTTTCGAGCGGCATCTTTGATCTTTTGTTCCGTACTAACGTCCTTTTTCATGTGTATAATTCGCCTGCAAATTTAAACACTTATTTTAAACAATTGTTTAAATCATGCTAAAAAATTAAACGCTTGTTTAACTTTTTTATCTGCAAAAAAAAAGGCCTGTGAATCCACAAGCCTTTTTCCATTGAATAAGTTCATTCTTATAAGCCATTCGCTGCTTTGCGAAGGGTCAAATCCAAGAACAATTCGTCCATTTTTTCTTTTTGTTTTTTGTCGCGGTTAGACAAGTCTAATTGACCAACACTCTTCAAAGCCGCCTCACCATCTACTGTATTTCTCATCGCGAAGTAACACTCGATCAAATTAAAATAAACTGCCACTGTTACATCTTTATCGATGCGTGCTTTTTTGTCGTAGACATCAGATTCCGTTAAAATCACTTTAAAGGCATCTATCGCAGCCGTTAACTTTTGTTTGGCTAACGCTTCATTCGTTGTCAGTGTTTTTAATCCGATGGTTGCGTTGTTGTAAGCTTCCATCACGTCAGCGTGAGCATCGTTTTTAGATTTTACATAGTCCAAAGATGTCGCACGTGTTGTTACTTCATAACCAATACGGTCGTTTACCAAATGGTTGATGAATTTCAAGTTTTCTTTCAATAAATTTTCTTCCGTTGATTTAACCAACATAGAAAAGTCAGAGGAAGGTGCTGTTTTGGAGGAAGTTGATTTGTACGTTTTATACGCTGAAAGTTCAGCTGGAGCCACATAGAAAATTTCTTGGTTATTCAATCCTGTAATACGAACCGACATTGGCGTACGGTAAGTGAATTCAACCCAATAGTAGGTTACTTTATACGTTGTTCTTACGCCATCCTTAACAGAAACCTCATCTTTTACTTCCGATTTGATCATTGGTTGGGAATGCTCGTATCCTTCAATATTAACTGAGTAGGAAAGAGCGTTTACTTGTGCTTTGTTAAATCCGTCCAACACTAAATAAGTCGAAGCTAACGATGGATAGTCGTAACTAGATTTCAATACTGGCTGAGAAATCGTTCTGCGGTAAGGTTGCGCAACGTAGTCCTTAACTGGTTTCGAATTTTCATTCAACAACTGTTTTTCAATGACTTTTGTTGCTGTTGATTTCGCATTATAAACCTCCATTTCTTTTGCAAATTTATCATCTGCAGCTTTTACTTTCGCAGGATAATCAGCAAGTTCACGTTGGTAATCAGCTTCCGCTCTCGCTTTATCAGCTTCGAATTCCGCCATTAACTTCGCATTTGCCGCTTCTGAAGAAGAAGTAATTGTTGAATAGTAATTCTCTACTTTTGGTTGAAGTGGATTCGTTGGCAATTTAATATACGTGTAGGTAATGTCTTCTGATTTAACGTTTTGTCCAAATACTAGACCAACGAAGGATACAATCAGTAAGGTTAATGTTAGTTTCATGTGCGTGTTTTTTTTTTGTTTTTTAAATATTTTGCGTTTTTTAGACGCGGTAAAGTTACAAAAGATGCCTTTGATTAAAAAAAAAATTAATTCCGCTTTCTCTTCGGTTTTCCGTATTTGTCCATCATGGCTTTTTTGTGGTCATAGCGGACATTTACTTTTTTGTTTTTCGCTTTCTTTTCATGGAAGGCTGGACCCACCTCGCGCTTGACAAGTTTCAGAAGTTTTCCAGGTATTTGCGCTACTGGTTTTTCGAATTCCAATAATTCTTCTGTCATTTCAACCTCACTTGGGACATCCGTAAAAGGAAGTGCCTGTTGCATCAAGGATTCAATTTTGGATAGCGCATCCGCATCTTTCTCACTCACGAATGTAATTGCCACACCGTTTTTATCCGCACGCCCCGTTCTACCGATTCGGTGAATGTAGTTTTCGGGAATCTCTGGAATATCAAAGTTAATCACGTGGGTAACATCCGTTACATCGATTCCACGCGCAATTAGATCCGTAGCAATTAATACACGAAAAACACCCGTTTGAAAATTTTGAACACTGTTAAAACGGAAGTTTTGTGCTTTATTGGAGTGAATAACTCCAACATTATTGAGTAAAGAACTCTCCATTTCTTCAAACAACATATCTGCTAACGCTCTCGACTGAACGAAAACCAAAACCTTTGAGGAATCAACTGTGTTTTCTAGTAAATGATGTAGCATCTGAACTTTCGATAAAAAGTTTGGAACCCGGTATCCAATTTGATCAATTTGTGCAAGGGCAGTTCCTGAACGTGCTGCTTCCACTCGAACAGGCACCGTAAAGTTGGCCTCGAGAAAATCAGACACTTCTTCAGATAATGTGGCAGAGAACACCATATTTTGGCGTTTCACCGGTAAAAATTCAAAGATGCGCAACAACTGAGCACGGAAACCCAAACTCAAGGTTTCATCCACTTCATCAATGACTACTTTCTTGGCATGCTTTAGTTGCAAGGATCCATTCGCCGCCAAATCGAGGATTCTACCTGGTGTTCCAACAAGGACATCTAAGCCCTGCAAAACCATTGCTGCTTGTGTATTCATATTGGTTCCACCATAAACACCACCAACAGCTACATTCATGTAGGGCGTTAATTTTTCGACTTCGCGAACAACTTGCGCAACCAACTCACGTGTTGGAACAATGATCAGAATTTGTGGATGCGGATCTTTTGAGAATTTCCACATACATAGACATGGAAGGATGTACGCTAAAGTTTTTCCAGTTCCCGTTTGCGCGATTCCTATCGTGTCTTTTCCAGACATCATCACATTGAAACTTGCTGCTTGAATGGTTGTTGGCGTTTCGTAGCCTAAATCATCTAGGGCGTTCCAAAGTGGTTTCTTTAAGTTCAGGTCACGAAAAGTCATGGGGAAAAATTTTGCGCAAAGTTACGGAAAGTAAGTTAATATAATTTAAATTTCGTGGAAACTAATACTGCTATTGCGTTAAGCTCATTTTTTATTATCCCTTATGTTCTATATCTTTACGTAATTAAAATTTAACTTATGAAAGTATTTCTTTCTTTTTTTGCGCTTTTTGTAAGCTTAACAGGCTATTCACAATTAAAATATCACGTTTCTACCAGTGGTAATGACGTTAATTCTGGGCTAACCCCTTCGCTGGCTTGTGCAACAATACAGCATGCCATTGATTTGTCAGTTTCTGGCGACTCTATTTTAGTACAGCCTGGATTGTATACTGAAAACATCATTTTCAATGGGAAAAACATTAAGGTATGTTCAAATTACTATTTGAATCAAGATACTTCTTTCATTTCTACAACCATAATTGATGGAGATGCCAATGGATTTCCAGTTGTTCGATTTGTTAATGGTGAAAATAATAATGCACAATTAAACGGGTTTACTATTCGAAATGGATTAACCGCAACAAACCTTTGGGGAGCGGGGATTCATATTCACGGCTGGGGAACAAGTCCTACCATAAAAAATTGCCATATTAAAAATAACACAGTATTTAATCAAAGTTCTGGAGCGGGGATGTATTTAATTAACACGGAAGCTGTTTCGATCATTCAAAATGTAATAATTGAAAACAATGTAAATTTAGGAGGTATTGGTGGTTTTAGTGCGCATGCCTCAAATTTTGACATGAAAAATGTAATCATTCGAAACAACAGTGGTTTGGCATTTCATAGAGCAATTGGTGCTGGCAGTATTTCGAATCATATTTATCCTGTTACAAACTGTCTTATTGTTAACAACAATTATCCTAGTGCAATATCCTGTCAAGATGTAGTTTTTTTAAATTGTACAATAGCTAATAATAATGGTACAATTACTTTTGCAGGCAATTCTGGAATTATTAATTCAATCATCGGAGGCGGGCAAAGCATTTCCACTCAAGGATTCTTGAGGGTAAGAAATTCTTTTATTCAAGATGGACAAACATCTATTACCACTCCAATACAAAGTTTGGTTACTTATGTAAATAACATATCGGGAGACCCAAAATTTGTACAAGGAAGTCAAGGTAATTACCAGCTACAAAACTCTTCAAATTGTATAGGAAATGGAACGAATAGCGTAACTTTTTATTCATTTCTGTATAATTCTCCTTCAAACGATTTAATAAATGTTTCGAAACCAACTCCCAATGGTTCATCTCCAGATATTGGATGCTATGAAAACTCCTATGCCCTATCCTCTCCTGTTTTAACATCAATAACTGGTTC
>JBILRU010000059.1:0-13721 GCA_044372485.1 Crocinitomicaceae bacterium | reverse complement strand
ATCATATACCTTACTGAATGTTTTTGCAGGATATAAATTCCCATTCAAAACATTCTCTTTATTAACAACCGCAACAATTACAAACGCGTTAAACACCATTTTTATTTCAGATGCTACTAATAACCGAAATGACCCATACCAAAATTTCGATGCTCAATCTGCAAGCGTGATGTTTGGTGGTGGATTTCGCTTTAATTTTTCACTCGCAATTCAATTTTAATTATGAAAAAAGGAATACTTAGTGCATTTGCCTTCTTCGCTATCTTAAGCGCGAAAGCTCAAACCATTTCTGAAGCAAGAAACTTGGGAATAGGACAAATAGTAACCGTTACAGGAGTTGCTACCAATGGCAGCGAACTTGGAATCATTCGTTACATCCAAGATGGTACCGCCGGTATCGCTTGTTATGGCAATATTGTTTCTTCTGTTCAAAGAGGAGATTCCATTACAGCCACAGGCGAATTACTCGAGTTTAGTGGTTTATTGGAATTGTCTCCAACTACTAGCATTGTTAACCATGGTCCTGGTGTCTTACCTCAGCCTCAAACCATTCCTTTTTCAAGTGGAACAGAAGCATTAGAAAGTCAATTAGTGCGCTTCGACAATGTAACGTTTGTGCAAACAGGAAACTTTGCCACAGGAAATAGTACCGTTCAAGTCTCAAATGGAACAAGCACCTTTGATGTTCGTGTGAATGAATCAACAAACATCGACGGAACAGCCATTCCAACTGGACCAATTTCCATTGTTGGATTATTGGGACAATTCAATGCGAATTACCAAATCATCCCAAGAAATTTATTAGACATTTTCCCTTACGTTGCTCCTGCAAGAGAAATCAACGTGAAAGTAAATGGTTCTACCGTACTTAACAACGATACTTACATTGTAGGTACAACCGCTGCAACTACCGTTACTATTGAAAATACAGGAGTTTCTAGTTTATCACTTTCTGGTGTAAGTTTTACAGGTGCAAATGCTTCGGAATTCGGGATAAACCTAACAACAGGAACAGTTGCTGCACTTGGAAGTAATAACTACACATTGACCTTCACTCCAACAGGAACAGGAACGCGCACAGCAACGATTTCCATAGCGAACGATGATAGTGATGAGAATCCATACATCATCAACCTTTACGCAATTGGGACAAATAATTTGGCAACTGAGCCAACTACGAATCCAACTAATTTAACTTTTCCTTTAGTGAAAGCCTACACCATTGGTGGACAATACACTGCTGGAACAAATGCAGAAAATTACATCGTACTTTGGAAAAATGGTGCTGCAATTACAGGAATGCCAACAGATGGTACAAGCTACAAAAGAGGAGATGTCGTTGGTGATGCACGTGTTGCGTACATCGGAAGTGGAACAGGATTCACTCCACGTGGAATCATTGCCAATCAAAACTATCATTTTGCTGTTTTTGCATACAATGGTCCGGCTGGATTCGAAAATTACCAAACAACAGCACCAGCAATTGGAAACGTAACAAGTCAAGGTGAACAAATTGGAAACTATTACTCTGGAATTAATTCAGGTTCAACAACGTTCTTAAGTGATTTAAGTGCCTTGATTAATCCACACACCTTTGTTTCCTATTTCAATTACAAAACGACTGTGATGAATCAATTTGAGATTCGCGACACAACGAACGGACAATCATTCGTAACATGCGTGTATTCAGGTGAACGTAAAGTTTTTGACGAGCCATTTGACTGGACAGCTCAAGGATATTCTCGTGAACATACATATAGCCATTCTTGGATGCCTACTTTTCCAGCTAATGTACCGCCAGAAAAACCAGAATATAGTGATCAACATAACCTTTGGCCTACGAATTTACAGCAAGCAAATACACCTAGAAGTAATTTGCCTTTAATGGACATCGATAGTACAGTTATATTTACATACTTAGAAGGTAGAGTAGGCTACAGGACCGGTAATCAAATGGTTTACGAACCACGCGCCTCTCAAAAAGGAAATGCTGCACGTTCCATTTTCTACATGGCGACATGTTACAATGGTCAAGCAGGAAATAACTGGAGGATACCAGCGAACCAAAGTCAAGAGTCTTTAAAAACTTGGCACTACAATGACTTACCTGACAACTACGAAATTGCACGAAATGAATTTATTTTCAGCAAGCAAGCAAACAGAAATCCATATGTTGACTCTGTGAATTTTGCTTGTCACGTAAATTTCGCTAATATGAGCTATGCTTCATGTAATGTCGGAATCGATGAAAAATTAGATGCGAACTTCTCTGTATTCCCTGTTCCAACTTCTGGCAAATTGTATGCTCAAGTAAATGGTTTAGAAATCGTTGAATATAGTATTTTGGATATGCAAGGACGAGTGATTAAATCATCTTTCAATGTTCAAGTACCTGTATTAGAATTAGAGACATCCGAATTTAAATCTGGAATGTATATTCTTCAAGTTGGAACGGCATTCGGTCAAGTTCAACGTGAATTTATCATTGAATAATGCTCCGGTATTTACTATTCTTTTTGATTGGAGCAAGCCTTGTGGCTTGCTCTTCTCATTTAAATATAACCGCAACCAAGGTCACCCTTAACAATGAATCGACTGAAAAACAAGAAGTCAGTCGTTTTATTTCACCATACAAAGATTCCATGGATCATGCCATGAACCAAGTTCTTGCCGAAGCCAGTATTTCCATGGAAGTTGGCAGACCTTCGAGTTTATTGGGTAATTGGGCAAGTGACGCACTATTTGTCAATCAAACAAGAGCGGTGAAAATTGCTGAACCAATCTTCTGTTTATTAAACACTGGTGGACTCCGTTCGTCCATCGGAAAAGGTCCCGTAACGCTAGGTGATGTTTTCCGCATCATGCCTTTCGAAAATCGTATAGTTTGGTTGCGGTTACCAGTTTCCTCTATGGATCAAATTCAATACTACCTGCAACAAAGTGGCGGAGAACCTATTGCCAACGCTGCCATGATTCAAGGCAAGTTGATAGTGAACGGTGTAACAGAAAATACTAAATTTATTTGGGTCATTACAACAGATTACCTTGCCAATGGCGGTGACCGCATGGACTTTTTTCAAGACGCCGTTGAACGATTCGATAAAAAAACCTTGCTTCGCGATGTGTTTATTGAAGAAGCCAAAACACAGAAAAATTTGATTGTTTCATCCGAAAAACGCATTCAATAAATGAAACGTAGGTCCTTTCTAAAAACAAGTATTTTGGGCTCTGGCTCCATGCTTTTGTTGAATTCTTTTCAATGGACAAAACAACTTCAGGTACTCAAAGAAAAGAAACTAGTCATTTTACATACGAATGACACCCATTCACAAATTGACCCGTTTCCAGCCAATCATCCCAAGTATCCAAACAAAGGAGGAATTGCGCGTAGAGCAAAACTCATCGACGACATTCGCTCGCAAGAAGAACATGTTCTGTTGTTGGATTCTGGAGATATTTTCCAAGGAACACCTTACTTCAATCTATTTCATGGAGAATTAGAAATGAAACTCATGAGTGCCATGAATTACGATGCGGCTACCATGGGTAATCACGATTTTGACATTGGACTCGATGGATTTCTTCAGGCAAAGAAATTTGCGGATTTTCCATTTCTTTGTGCGAATTACGATTTTTCAAATACGGTATTAAACGAACAAACCCAAGCCCACAAAATATTTCATAAGGCAGGAATGAAAATTGGGGTTTTTGGCGTTGGAATTCAACTGAAGGGACTTGTTTCTGCTGACAATTACGGCGCCACTATATATTTAGAACCAATTGAGACAGCTAATCGCACAGCCAAGGAATTACATGATAAAGGATGTGATTTCATCATCTGTCTTTCACATTTAGGCTACAGTTATCCAGACGCAACAAAACCTTCAGATGTTCGACTTGCAGCGGAAAACGAATACATCGACCTCATCCTCGGGGGACATACACATACTTTTATGGAGGCGCCCTCCGTTCACCGAAATAAACAAGACAAAGACACGCTGATTCATCAAGTTGGATTTGCAGGATTGTTTCTAGGTAAAATTGAAGTCAGTGCCCGCAAGGTTGCTTGTTGGAAACATGCTATTGAATAATTCCCTAACTTCACTTCATGAAAAGCTGGTGGATTGTCCTGTTAATCACATTGTTTTCCTGTACAAAGGAAGTGAAAATTGATATTCCCGGATACCAAAATCAGTTGGTTGTTGATGGAATTATCGAGACCGGTGGACATCCCATTGTTCTCCTTTCACAAAGTGCGAATATTTATGAGCAAAGTGATCTGGCGGCTTACATTTCTCGATTTGTTTACGATGCGAATCTTTATGTTACTCATGGAAATGACACCTTCCCATTAACACTCTATACCATTCCAGAATTACCGATTGACAGTCAGAAGAAAGTAGCGGAAATGCTGCGCTTGGATTGGAACGAAGCCTTATTGCTTCCCATCAAAGTGTATAGTTCAACCATTCTGACTGCGGTAGCTAGTCAATCCTATACCTTACACATTAGTCACCAAGGTAAAACCTACAAAGGAACAACCTACTTACCGACGCCGACACCATTAGACACACTTTACTGGAAATCCGAACCAGGAACAAATCTCTATGGTTATTCATGGGCAAAATTGAGTGATCCAGGTCAACAATTTGATGCCTACAAATGGGAAGTCAAACGGTTGAATGTGTTCAACGGTGCGCCAATCGACGATATTTACAAAAGGGGCTTCGGTGGATTTTTCTCTGATCAATTTTTTGATGGTCAAACCATCGAATTTTATTATGAAAATCCATTAAAGCGAAAAGACACTACACATCTCAAACCATACAAACGCTATTACCGTTTGGGGGACTCCGTCGTCGTAAAATTTTCTAAAATGGATCAACAAGTGTTTTCCTTTTACGACAAGAAATATGCACAACTGAACTCCGCTGCTAATCCATTTGCTACACCCATCAATGTTCCATCAAACATACCCGGTCTTTTGGGGGTTTGGGCCGGATTCTCTCCGTGTTATGATACGCTGTATTGCGTGGAATAAAAATCCAGTTTCTTGAACAAACTAATTTTAAAGTTGTTTTAGTTTGTGTAGTCAAATTATTATCATGAAGTCATTCATTCTTACCACCGTTCTATTTATCATCGGAACAAGTCATTCTCAAACAGTTGTTGGTGGAGGTATCTACGCAAATACTACTTGGACCGCTGCCAATAGTCCATATTTGTTAACACAGTCCTTGGTGATTTTCCCAGGGAAAACATTAACCATTGAACCAGGAACGACCGTTCGAGTAACTGCGGACCAAAGTTTCAATACGGGTAATTACATCTACTTAGAAGTGCGAGGAACCTTGAATGCCATTGGAACAACAAGTAGTCCAATAACCTTTACTTCAACAATTCCATCGAATGAAACCAATTGGTTGGGTATCCGCATCAAAGGAAGTCAAGGTGGAATTGTGGAAATGGATCATTTCAAATTAACGAATTCCTTCTACGGCTTACATAATGACATTGCAGAACCAGGAGTAAGTTATAATTTCAACGGATGCGAATTTAAAAATAACCAATATGCGGTTCAGTTAAATGCTGACATGGTCTATTCTAATTGTGCATTTGAAGGGAATGGCGTGGGAAATGCTGCACAAATTTCTTATGGAACTTTAACAGCAACGAATTGTCAATTCCTAAATAATTTCTGCTCTTTCACGTGGTCCAACAACATCAATGTTTCCAACTGTAATTTTGTTGGAAATGAAAATAATATCGTAGGTTCTCCTGGTTTAATTACAGATTGTTTCTTCCTTAATAACATTAATGCAGTGACCGAAGCGAATGGACAAACCATCGTAAATTGTAGTTTCGAAAACAATCAAATAGGAATTGATGCATCAGGTTCTATGAACATTAACAATTGTTTTTTTCAAGGAAATGGTATGGCGATGCGCATGGGAGATAACAGCAGCATCACCAATAATCAAATTTTGTATAACGACAGAGGAATTGTGATTACCGGATGGTCACCAAATTCAATGGATATTTCAAACAACATTATTTGCAATAACAACCTGTACAATTTGGAGAATGCAACAGACAAAAACTTCGACGTGAACGCTAATTGCTTTTGTTCATCAGACTCAAGTTACATCGAAGGATTGATTTTTGACGGATACGATGACATCACACGTGGACTTGTAAACTATGCAATTTATGACGATTCGTGTCAAAATGTATTGGAGTATGTCGTTAAAATCAACCTGGGTGGATCAGCGAATATCGAAGCAACATCAACATCTGAATTCCAAGCATTTTTCACGTCTACGAACGAATTGAAATTCATCAGTGAAACAAATCAAGTCGTTCATTTATACGATGGAATGGGAAGGAAAATTTCCACTTTTTCCCTTACGGAAGGTGAAAACATGTTCAAAACTGAAACTAGTCCAGGTATACTCTTGCTCGTAGGAGAAAACGGAACGAAAATGCGACTCATTCAACCATAGAAAGAGGAGCATTTCTCCTCTTTCCAATGATTTGTTTTTCTTACATCCACTTGGATAAGAACTTGTTGTAATCCGTTCTTAATTCTGCGAAATTCTTTTCAAAGTAAGAAATAAAGTCAGACTCATTCTCATGACTATCCACTTTTCGACGATCCACTGCAACCGGATTGGCATTTACTTCTTTGACTAATCCTTTTTCATTCATTTTAATGGAATGTCCGAGTTCATCGATGTTGTTTCGTTGTACATTGATTTTGAAAATGTTCCACATCCTTTAGGAAATCTGGCGCAGTGTTTTTGCCTGTTACCTCATCCAAACGCTCTTTCAGAATCGTAATTTCTTCTTTGTAAAAATCCAGTCTTTTTAACCAATCTTGGTTCTCCAAATGTTGGTCGATAATATTTGCTTTCATTGTCATGTGTTTTGTTTTAGACAAAGTTCGACCGATTCTAGGCATGAAAACATGACAATAATCAAGAAGTCTTATGATTTCTAGCATGAAAAATGTCGGTAAAAACATTGAATTTGATGTATCTTTGCACAAAAATCAAGCTATGTCAGAAAAAGCCGTTCGCGTTCGTTTTGCACCTTCACCAACTGGACCCTTACACATGGGTGGTGTGCGTACAGCATTATACAATTACCTTTTCGCTAAAAAACATAATGGAACTTTTTTGATTCGCATCGAAGATACCGATCAAACTCGTTTCGTTCCTGGCGCTCAAGAGTACATCATGGATGCATTGAATTGGTGTGGAATTATGCCAACGGAAGGACCTGGACTAGGTGGAGATTTTGGACCTTACGTTCAATCTGAACGAAAAGATATGTACCGTCCATACGCTGAAACATTGGTTTCTGAAGACAAAGCGTATTACGCATTTGATAGCGCAGAAGAATTAGTGACCATGCGTGACCAAGCGAAAGCGATGGGAATGCCGAATTGGCAATACAACAGTGTCACACGTACTTCCTTGAAAAACTCTCTAACCTTGCCACAAACGGAGGTGGAGAAGTTATTAGCAGAGGGACATCCGTACGTCATTCGTATGAAGATGCCGCGAAATAGAGATATCCGTTTTCATGATTTGATTCGTGGATGGGTTGTCGTGAACACGAATAACTTAGACGATAAAGTACTTTTTAAAAGCGATGGAATGCCCACTTATCACTTGGCAAACATCGTAGATGATCACACCATGGAAATTAGTCACGTCATCCGTGGAGAAGAATGGCTGCCTTCTGCCCCACTACATGTGATGTTGTACGAAGCATTTGGTTGGGATTGTCCAGAGTTTGCACATTTACCATTGTTATTGCGTCCCGATGGAAACGGGAAATTGTCGAAACGCGATGGAGATCGATTAGGATTCCCTGTGTTCCCAACAAACTGGACAACCGCAGAAGGTGAATTGTATTCTGGATACCGTGAAAAAGGATATTTGCCAGATGCATTCATCAATATGCTAGCCTTACTTGGATGGAATCCAGGTACGACGCAAGAAATTTTCACTCTTGAAGAATTATGTGAGGCATTTTCTTTGGACCGCGTGTCAAAAGCTGGAGCGAAATTCGACCCGGAAAAAACGAAATGGTTCCAACAACAATACCTGAGATCACTAAGCAACGAAGCGATTGCCACACAACTTATTTCCGAAGGTGTGGACATGCCACTTGATCGATTGACTGAAATCTGTGGATTGATGAAAGAACGCGCGACATTTGCTCAAGATATTTTGACAGAAGGCGCTTACTTATTTAATCGTCCATCAGAATTTGACAAAGAAACGATTTTGAAAAAATGGAGGGATGAGACAACGAGTTACATCCAAGAATGGAGTGCCATCGTTGGGGACATTAAAACATTCACTGCAGAAGAAATTGAAAAAGCATTTAAATCCTTTTTGGAAGCAAAACAAGTTGGAATTGGTGCAGTATTATTGCCCTACCGTTTATGCCTCACAGGTGTCGGCGCTGGCCCAGGTATGTTTGATATTTCCGAATTCCTAGGGAAAGAAGAAGTCTTGGCTCGACTTGAATCTGGTTTAACACATATTCAAAAATTGCGAGATGAAGCAAGTCATTGAAGTTAATGGAATTCAATTGTATGCGCATCATGGATGTCTTCCAGAAGAAGCACTCATTGGTGGACATTACATAGTTGACATTGCTTTATTGACCGATTTTCAAACAGCTGCGGAAACAGATGAACTAGATCAAACAGTTGACTACGTTGCCATTAATCAAATTGTCAAAGAGGAAATGGCCATTCGTTCCAAATTAATTGAACACGTTGGAGAACGGATTAATCTGCGTATTCGTAAAGAATTGAGAGGAATTCACCAATTACGTGTGAAGATCACCAAGTTAACTCCGCCCATCAATGGCGATGTTAAAAATGTGGCCATCATCATAAGTGACTTGGAAGTGCATTGAAAAACGAAACAAGTTTTTCGATCGCTCTAGCTCGGTGACTGAATTGATTTTTTTCACTCAAGGACATTTCTGCAAAACTTCGAGACTCTCCCTCTGGAATGAAAATTGGATCATAACCGAATCCTTCTGATCCCGTTTTAACGGTGGCAATCTGGCCACGTACAATTCCTTCAAATTGATGTTCTGCACCTTCCCAATATAAAGTAATGACTGTTTTGAATAGTGCCGAACGATCCGAACTACTTTCTAATTCCATCAACACTTTATTCATGTTATCGTCAGAATCTCTCTGTTCGCCTGCATAACGAGCAGAATGCACACCTGGACGTCCATTCAAGGCAAAAATCTCCAAGCCGGTGTCATCAGCAAAGCAATTTTGTTCAAATTTCTCATGGACAAAACGTGCTTTAAATTGAGAATTTTCTTCTATCGTTGCTTCATTTTCTGGGATTTCATCGTGATATTGAAGGTCCGAAAGTGTTTTGATTTCAATCCAAGAAGGAAGAATACTTTGAATTTCGGTTGCTTTGTGGGCGTTGTGACTAGCAAAAATAAGTTTCATATATTAAAAATAAGAAATGTATCCAATGTGTATTTTACCCGAATTCAATTGAATGGGATTAGTAAATTCCTTGCCTAGTGCATAGGCCAAACGAAAAATACCCAAATTCGTTCCCGCTGAAATACCAAAACCAAATCCATAAGGCTGATCTTTCACATAATTCACTGAGGTGTTTTCATAAAATCCTTGATTAAAAAAAGCGAAAACAGCAGAATTCTTATCCAGTAAAAATCGATATTCGAATGTCAATATGGCTTTCGTTGTAGCATAGATGCTTTCCTCATTAAATCCACGCAAGGAATTGGTACCACCAAAACGATAGAGTTCATTTTGATAAATACTCGGTGCATGATACGTGTCCATCTCTAAATGAGTATGGAAAGTCATTCTGCCAGCCAAAGGAAGGAAATAAGAAATCGTGGCTTGCGACTTCCAAATAGATTGTGAATTTTGTCCCATTTTCCGCTCACCTAATTGTCCCTCGATGAAAACCGAAAATCCTTTTCTAGGATTTGGAATGTAATCTAGTTTTCTCTGAAAAAGGACGAATCCATAACTATTCGTTTTTAGATTGGCTAATTTACTAAACATTGGATTGGCATTGCTTTCTGAAATCACTGAGGAGTTTACGAAATAATAATTCGCGCGTAATTGCCAACCATTTTGAAACTGAAACTGAATTCCTACTGAAGATTTGACATCCAAAAAACTAGAATCCCGCTTGTACAATTGAAAATCACCGATGACTCCGAAAGGCGATTTAAATAGGTAAGGAACGATCAAACTACTTTGTAAAGCCTGTGTTCTCGGCTGAATACTCTTCCACGCAAATTGAAACGATTCGTTGTGCTTAACGGAATTAATTAACTTCAATTGCATATCACCTGTAAAGGTCAAGGCATTTGTCACCGGATTCGGTTGAAATCCAACAATTCCTTGAGCTGAACTAGCTTTCACACGTTCGAGGTAAACAAAAAGTTCTGCACCTTTTGAGGTAAAAAGAACTTCGCACTTTTTCTTTAAAGCAAAGATTCCTGTTTGAACGACACGCTGTTCGATGGTATTAAAAAGCGTTTCGTTGTATTCGTCGTTTAATCGAATACCGATGATACTTTGTAAGGTATTCGTTGAAACCGGTAAATCATTCTTCAGGTATATTTCTGTCCAAGTATAATACGGACCACTTTCCACCACAAGTTCAGCGTCGATGACATATGTTCTTGTCTCTATGTATTTTAGGTAAACCCGACAAAATGGAAAGCCATTTTCCAAGTAGTAACCCAATACTTGGTTCATAAACCGAAGGTACCTTGTCGGACTCATTTCTTGGGTTTCCTTTCGAATACTTCGTTGTGAGGGGAAGATCCGTTGAAGTATTTTTTCTGTACTGTCATTCAATTGTAGATTCAGTCCACTGTAATGATCACCAAGGGTAACCAAGAAGGAATCACAGACATCCGACGTTTGACTCAATTGAATGTCGCATAAAAAATATCCTTTCTCAATACATTGATTCCGGATGAGTTGAACAGATTTAAAGACTTGATTTGTGGATTGAGATTCCAATGATTTTGCCACAGCGCTCGGAAAACTCATTCCGTTTTTTTGAAAAAAAACAATGTTTTTTTGTCCAAAGCTTAAAAAGGACAAAAATACAAGAGCAATTAAAGAAAAAAATAGTTTTTTCACAAGGTAAAAATCGAAACTTATGAGGATATAACTCCTCTTTTTTGAAAAAATTGTAACTTTATAAAATGTGCTCCGTTAGAGAAGCCACAAACAACAAAACAAACAACAATGAAAACGAAATTCACTCTATTAATCTGTGCAGCGATAGTATCAGTAATTTTAGCTTCTTGTGGAGCGGGACGAACAGCTAGCTGCGATGCATACGGTAGTATTCAACAATCAGAAAATTCAGATTTAGCGTCTAAATAATTCGCTTATCTTAAAAGTTCCAGCGCTGAACATGCACGGCCATTTGGTTTTGTATTTTCAGCGCTTCTTTTTTTGCGGCACTTGCAAAGTCCAATCCAGAAGAGGCATAAATAATTCCACGCGACGAATTGACTAACAAGCCACATTCCTCATTCGCACCATATTTCACTACATCCTCTAAACTTCCGCCTTGCGCACCTACGCCCGGAACGAGGAAAAAATAATCAGGAGCCAATTTTCTCACTTCGGCAATATCCTCAGCTCTTGTAGCTCCCACCACAAACATCATTTTTTCCGAACTAGCCCATTGCATGGACGTTCTCAATACGTTTTCAAATAAAAGTCCGTCTTGACCTGATTTTAACTGAAAATCCCTTGCGCCTTCATTAGAAGTCAAGGCCAATAAAACCACCCACTTACCCTCAAATTTGGTGAATGGTAAAACGCTATCTGAACCCATGTATGGAGCAACGGTTACTGCATCCGCTTGAAGTGTCTCGAAAAAAGTCTTTGCGTAATACGTTGATGTGTTTCCGATATCGCCACGTTTTGCATCCGCAATGATCATGCATTCTTTAGGAATGTAGTTGATCGTTTTCTCCAAAGAATCCCATCCTTTTGAACCATGACATTCAAAGAATGCCGTGTTTGGTTTAAATGCTACCGCATAGGGGTGTGTCGCATCAATGATGGCTTTGTTAAATTCAAAAATCGGATCGTCCATTTCTAACAAATGTGTCGGGATTTTACTCATGTCCGGGTCTAATCCCACACAAAGAAAGGACTCTTTTAAACGAATTTGTTGAATTAATTCTTGTTTTGTCATAGCGATTGGCCTTTTAGTTTCTCTGCATTTTCCGCCATTTTCAAAGAATCAATCATCTCTTGTACATCACCGTTCATAAATGAACTCAGATTGTACATTGTTTTATTGATACGGTGATCAGTAATTCTTCCTTGTGGATAGTTGTATGTTCGGATTTTAGCGGAACGATCTCCCGTAGAAACGAGTGTCTTACGTTGAGCCGCACGCTCGTTGTGAACGCGGTCTAACTCTGCTTGGTACAAACGTGAACGGAGTACCGATATTGCTTTTTCCAAGTTTTTATGTTGGGAACGTCCATCTTGACATTCAACAACGGTCAAAGTTGGAAGGTGAGTCAAACGAATTGCGGACTCTGTTTTGTTAATGTGCTGTCCACCTGCTCCAGATGCACGGAAAGTATCCTTACGCACATCGTTCATGTCCAAGTTGAAATCTACCTCTTCTGCTTCCGGTAAAACCGCTACGGTAATCGCAGAGGTGTGGACGCGTCCTTGCGATTCTGTTTCAGGAACACGTTGAACGCGGTGAACGCCAGACTCAAATTTCAACATTCCATAGATTCCAGCACCAGCAACATCAATGGAAATCTCTTTGTATCCTTTTACTGTTCCTTCGGATGAGTTGATCACATCGTATTGCCAGCCCATTTCTTTGAAATACATGGTATACATTCTAAAGATATCCTCTACGAAGATACATGCCTCATCTCCACCTGTTCCAGCACGAAGCTCGATAATGGCATTTTTATCATCTTCCGGATCTTTTGGAATCAACATCATTTTGATTTCTTCTTCCATAATTGGACGTGAAGTTTCTAATTCATCGATTTCCATCTTCGCCATTTCGCGCATTTCGGGGTCTGTTTCGACCTCCAACATGGCTTTCGAGCTACTTAAATTTTCAAGGACATTTTTATACGCTTTGTACATTTCATCCAAGGATTCTAAATCTCGGTATTCTTTATTGAGTTTCACGTAACGTTCCATATCCGAAATGATATCCGGATCGGTGATCATGGTTCCCACTTCTACAAAACGGTAATGAATCGCTTCTAATTTTGATAGTAAATCTGACATGAAGCAAAGATAAGAAGAACATCTACGAAAGCAAAGCATTGGGGTCAATCCTTACGCTGCAAACAAAAAAAGCCAACGAAATTCGTTGGCTTTTACATACGTTGATTCAAGTTTAGTCAATCGAACCGGTCACGCGCTTCATAAATGCATTTAATGCATCTCTCTTTGCTGTACCAGTTTGAATATCTTTATGCACTTCCAATGCGCCAGAATAATTCGACAATAATTCGCCGATTACATCCAATTCTTCGTCCTTAATTCCCGGAGCCTCGATTAAATTCTCGAGTGTTTCCATGGTTTCAATAACGTAGTCTTCATCATTATTCTCAATGAATTCGACGATGTGTTTAATGACTGGTAACCGCATTTAATACTTCTT